>CAMOEK010000034.1:0-19493 GCA_946612125.1 uncultured Lachnospiraceae bacterium
TGTAAAAATATTCCTTACGGCGGTCATGAACACAAAAAAGATCCGCTCCCTGCGCGCATACGAAGGAAGCGGATCCTTAGTGGTCCTTATGATATTACTTTACTGTTACAGCAGTAATGTGGGTATTTACACCCTCATACCAGTAAAGGAAACCTTCAACATCAACTACATCGCCGGCCTTAAGTCCGCCAACCTGATCGTAGAAAGCCTGATCGCTGCCGTTAAGATAATACTCCAGGCAGAAATCATATTCAGCATCGTCCTTTGAGAGCTTAACATAGATATCATCGCCGGGCTCATCATTCTTATATGCCACGCTTACAACAGTCATGTCGGTAAAGAGAACCTTCTGGTTCTGATAGTCGATGAGTTCGTCGGTTCCCAGCTTATCGGTAACATCCTTTGCCTCTGCCACAAAAGTGTCTCCGTCGATTATCTCATAAGTAGCATCCGCGATCTCGATCTCGCCTGACCACTCAGCCTTAAAACCTTTTACCCTGATCTTGGTACCCTTGGTAAGCTTGTCAGCCTCTTCCTGTGAATCGCAGGCCATGTTGTAGATGAAATATGCTCCATCCTTATCCTGGGCATAAACAGTGATCTTTCCGTCCCACCAGCTCTGGTTTGCCTGAACATAAGCTTCCACTACAACGGGATCGTCTACTGCTGCCGCAACATAATCCGCATAAGTCATTACCTCTTCCTCGGGCTCTGCAACAGGCTCCTCTGCTTCTGCAGATGCCTCTGTGGGCTCTGCGGGTGCTTCTGTAGGCGCGCTTGTCTCAGCTGTCTCCTCTGCGGGTGCTGCCTCTATAGGCGCAGCTGCAGGCTCGGTGCTTGTCTGACATGCAGCCATTGCAAAGCTCATGCCCGCTGCCATGATCACTGCTAAAAACTTCCTTTTCATAATCCTCCATCCTTTCCGGTCCTTACTGACGGGACCATGCGAAAATATCATTTTCGCTGCTATTTTACAGTTATGCGCGAAAGGATGCAATTTCATTTTCGTATAACTTTACAGTAATTTAGTGGCTTTTTTTAAGCATTTTATATAAATTTATGGCCAGAATGCAGCTCCAGACAGCCACCAGCGCTCCGATAAGCATCTTAGCCTCAAGCGGAAGCGGCCCCAGATCCCTCTTTCCTTCGGTAGATTCCCCTATCTGATCCAGGCGGTAGAGACTGATCACATCTTTATAAAGTTTGCTGATATACTCATCATCCACCGTCTGCTTTCTTCTGACAGACTTAACACTGCTTTCTATCAGTTCTCCCGCCGCATCACGCAGCGAGGCCGATCCGTTGAACACGGGTGTTACAAAGGTATGCTGAACATTATCAAGCAAAAGCCTGCTGGCCTTTATCTTGATATCATAATGCTCATTGTAATCCTCACCTTCCTTTGACAGATACTCCTGATAGCGCTCTGTATTACGGGCTTTGGTAGTAACAGGAACATAACCTTCTGTCCCCGAATATGCTATCTGCACATCGTCAGTCAGCAGATACTGCGCAAAAAGCCAGGAAGCCAGCACCTCCTGCGGGTCGTCTTTATTAAAGACGCAGACCGACGGTCCCTGTGATATCATCTGCGGATCCTGAACATCAAACTGCGGCACCATCCTGACTGCGGTTTCAAAATCCACCACCTTATCTGCGCTGATATCCATAAGCGGCGCCTTTGAGCCCATCCAGGTTGCTCCCGCCGTGGAATCCACCGCAAATATGCACTGTCCTGCATTCAGAAAGTTTCCGGGATAACTGGATATCTTGAAGGTGGAAAAAGCCTTTGTCTTTCCGTGCTGCGCTATGGTCTTGATAAGTTCTGCGGTTTCATCATTGAACATGAGAATCTTTCCGCTGTCCTCCGAATAGCCGTATCCTTTCTGCTTAAGCATCTGTATCATCATGTTATCCGTGGATTTGTAGATGAAAGGGATCATGACATTCTGCCCGTTGACCTTAAACTTTCCGTCCGCATCCTTTTCCATTGCAGCCTCGGAAACTTCCCAGACAAAATCCCAGCTGAGCACCTCCGGCAGTTCATAGCCCAGCTTCTCAACATAAGTTTTGTTGACATAGCAGGCTTCCGTGGAGCGCATATACGGAAGGGCGTAGATATTCTGCCCAATTGTGCATTCATTCAAAAACTGTGGCACTATCTCATCACGCGCCACACTGTCAAATGCCACCTCGCTGCCCCCAAGGCCATAACGCTTGTCTTCGATAAGCGGATCAAGCGGCACAACGGTATTGCTTCCGGTCAGATATGTCGCCACATGATCGGGATATGTTATGCATACGTTAGGCGTGGTCCCGGTGGCAATATTAGTGATGACATCATTATAGATATCGCCATAGTTGGTATAAAGGCGGATATTTACATGAATGTTGGGGTAGGCTTTTTCGAATTGCGCTGCCGCTTCCTGATAGATCTCGGTCTGTCTTTTGTTGGTATCGTTTTTGGCCCAGAATGTGATCTCAAAACGGCGTGAAGCATCCAGCTCATCAGGCACGTTAAACTCTGCCCGCCCCGCAGAACCGTGGCAGCCGGATAAGGAAAATACCATTATGATAAGCGCAGCAATAATAAGCCGGGCGCGTCCGGACTTTGCACTCATCCCTTGGTACCTCCTCTCGATACGCCTGCCATGATCTTTTCCCTGAAAACCAGAAAGAGCACCAGCAGGGGCACAGATATCACCACCACCGCAGCCATCATTGCAGGTATATTCTCGCGTCCGAAGCCGTTTTCCCTTATCTCCTGTATCCCGTTGGATACCAGGAAATACGCCTCCTCATCCGTAATGAGTCTGGGCCAGATATAAGAATTCCAGCATTCTATAACTTTGAGTATGCCCACGGTTATAAGCGTAGGCCTGCAGACAGGTATCATTACCTTCCAAAGATATCTCAGATCAGATGTACCGTCCACCTTTGCCGCATAATAAAGGGCATCCGGAACCTGCTCAAAGTTTTCTTTCAGCAGATAGATGTAAAATACAGAGGTTACCGAAGGCAGTATAAGTCCCGCAAAGGAATTCCTCATATGGAAGTTTGTGATGGTAACAAAGTTTGTGATCACCACCAGTTCATTGGGTATCATCATAAGCGCCAGAAAAGCCGTAAACACCAGATCCTTTCCCGGAAACGAAAGTCGCGCAAAGCCATAAGCCGCAAGCGTGGCCACGATCAGCATCACAGCCGTTGTGATCACCGTAAATATCAGCGTATTTAAAAGATATCTCCCCAGAGGCACGGTTGAAAAAGCATCCAGGTAGTTCTGCATGGTAGGTGAAGCCGCATAGAATTTGGGTATGTACTCACCGTTGTATTCTCCGTAGCTCTTTACGGATGTAAGTATCATCCAGTAAAAAGGAAAAAGCACCATAAGCGCCCATACCGTAAGTCCGGTATAGGTGACGGCCTTTCGCACTATCGCGCGGGTGTTGTATTTTTTGCCATCAGACTGTTCCATAAACGCTCCTGCTAGTAATATGTATGCTTTTTGCTTATCGTCAGATTAAGGTATGTGATAGTCAGCACTATCATAAACAATATGACAGCGGCCGCTGCTGCATAGGAAGGGTATCCGCCGCTGTCCCCGTAAAGCATGTCATATACATAACCTACTATAGTATTCATCTCCGCCGCATTCAGGTCGGTTCCAAAGAGAGCCACCGCATTGCTGTATTCCTTAAAGGCGCCTATAAATCCTGTGATTATCAGATAGAACAAAGTGGGTGATATCATGGGCAGCGTGATCTTGTAAAAGATCCTGAACGAAGATGTCCCGTCTACCCTTGCGGCATTATAATAATTTGTGTTTACGGAAGCTATCGCGCTGGTCAGCAGAAGTATCTTAAAAGGCATGACTACCCAGATGATATAAAGACACATCACAAACATTTTTGCGGCGTGGGGGCCGTCGATAAAATCCACCGACTCACCACCGAACATATTTATCAGAAGATTGATAAGGCCGTCCGAATATGCCGTCTTTTTAAAGAGCACCATAAATACCAGACCTACCGCAAGGGTGTTGGTCACATAAGGCAGGAAATAAACGGTCTGGAAAAGCTTTCTTAAAGGCTCTATGGAGCTGAGTCCCACCGAGATAAGCAATGCTATTCCCGTAGAGAGCGGCACGGTGATCACGACCATGATAAAGGTATTCCTGACCGCCTGAAGAAAATACGGATCGTGCAGCACATAGGAAAAATTATAAAGCCCCGTGCCAAAGCTCTTCTGTGAGGCAAAATTATAACCTTCCTCCACCGAATAGATGAATACATCAATAAGCGGATACACTAAAAACGCTGCCAGAAATACAGCAGCGGGGAGAAGATAAAGCCAGCCTTTGTACTGATCCTTTTCCATTAAACGCTCCCTGATAAGCCCCTTTGATTTTTATATACGCTCTCCCGTATCCTTATCAAAAAGGAACACTTTATTCTTCTTTAACGAAAAGCGTATCTCTTTCTTTCCTTTATCCACTTTGGTCTCGGCCTGAATGATGGATCTGAGCGTGGAGCCCTGACATTTTTCGTGCTTTGATATAACGCTCACATCGCGTCCCATCACTTCCACTCTTATCATCTCACAGCAAAGTGCTCCCTTATCATCGGGGATAAAACCTTCGGGTCTTATGCCTACGGTAACATCACGTTCATCCTTAACAGGTACATCCAATACCGCCTCATCGCCTATATACAGTTTTCCGGCCTTTATGCGTCCGTCAAAAACATTGATGGGCGGCGTTCCCAAAAACTTTGCGACAAACAGATCCACGGGATCATCATAAACATCCTGCGGCTTGCCGATCTGATGCACCTTTCCGTCCTTCATGACCACTATGCGGTCTGTGATGCTCATGGCCTCTTCCTGGTCATGGGTAACAAAGATCGTGGTAATGCCTGTTTCCTGCTGTATCCTGCGGATCTCTTCCCTTGTCTGCAGGCGGAGTCTGGCATCCAGGTTGGAAAGCGGCTCATCTAAAAGCAATACCCTGGGCCTCTTGACCAGAGCCCTGGCTATGGCTACTCTCTGCTGCTGCCCGCCCGATAATTCACCGGGTTTCCTTTCCATCAGTTCCTCTATCTGCACCAGCTTTGCTGCCTCATATGCTTTTTCCTTCATCTGCTCCTTGCTGAGCTTCTCTTCGCCCTTCAGGTTCTCAAGAGGAAAAGTGATATTCTGCAGCACTGTAAGATGCGGATACAGCGCATAATTCTGAAATACCACGCCCACTCCGCGCTCTTCCGGCGGCAGTCCGGTCACATCCTTATCGCCAAAGTATATCTTTCCTTCGGTAGGCTTTTGAAGCCCGCAGATCATAAACAGCGCCGTGCTCTTGCCGCAGCCTGACGGTCCCAGGAGTCCCACCAGTTCACCGTCGGGTATCTCAAAGCAGAAGTGATCCACCGCCACCACGTCCCCGCCGGCCTTTTTGTTCCTGTTGGGAAAAATCTTTGTGAGTTCTTCCAATACTACCTTCATTACTGCTCCATATCCTCAAAAATAACAACATTCTTTCCGTGCTGTTTTCCGTAATACATTCTTTCATCAGCCGCCTTTATTATCGCTTCGGGCTCGCTGTAGGATTCTTTTATCTCTTCCACGCCTATGGTGATGGTGGCAGAAATATGTTTGTTGTAAAAGATGGTAGGATTTGACTCCACAAGCTTTCTGACATATTCCATCTTCTCTTTCGCATCTTCCATATCGTAATCCTTCATAAGGATTACGATCTCCTCACCGCCCCATCTGCAGATGTCGCAGTCGTTCATATCTTTCCTGATGAGTCCGGTTATATGGCGCAAAACCTCGTCTCCGCATTCGTGCCCATAGGAATCGTTTATATGCTTAAAATCGTCTATATCGCAAAAAGCAACACAGAAATGGTGCTTTTTCTTATCCCTCATAAGCCTTTCTACCACAGGCAGGAAACCTCTTCTGTTCAGCAGATTTGTAAGAGCGTCCAGATGCGCGTCAGCAGAAAGCTGTTCATTCTTTCTTTCGAGGCTGAACATCTCCACCTCGCTGGAATAAATATACAGAGCATTATAAAATATCATGGAAAAGAACATGACAAAAGCCGAAAAGATGACCAGAACGATATGTATGTGCCTGGGCAGCGTAAACGGCGGCTTAACAGGAGAAAACAGAATATATAGCACTACATATACCGAAAAATTCGCCGCCAGCAAAAATACAACGATCAGCCGTTTCCATCCTTTAAAGAGAAAGCAGCCGAAATAAATGATTATGGGAACAATGGAAAAAAGAAAACATACAGAGCAGCCGGCCCATCCGATGATATATACCGAATAGATCGTATAGGCCGTAACTTCAACAAGAATGCTTATATATACCGGTAATATCTTCCCCAGCTTGCAGAGTATCAGACTGATCAGATAAACCGCCACGCTTACGGTATTGGCATAGATCATATTGGGTATGCCGGCCCATACCATTATGCCCAGCAGCATAACATGTACAAGCCCCATAACCGCGACAGTAAACATAAATCCGTTATGCACTATAAAATGCATTATCGAATCGATCAGCTTACTATTATTCTTTCCCATCAGTTATATCCCTTTCATGGTAAGCGATATTCTTTTTCTCTTAACATCCACTTCCAGAACTTTGACCTCCACGATGTCTCCGACGCTCACAGCGTCAAGCGGATGCTTTATATAATGATCACTTATCTGTGAAATATGAACCAGACCGTCCTGATGCACACCTATATCCACAAATATGCCAAAGTCTATGGCGTTGCGTACCGTCCCTTTAAGCACCATGCCCGGAGCCAGATCTTCCAGTTCCAGTATATCAGTGCGAAGTATAGGCGCAGGCATATCCTCTCTGGGGTCCCTGCCGGGCCGCTTAAGCTCTTTTATTATATCATCCAGAGTCAAGCTTCCGATACCCAGTTCTTCGGCAAGCTTCTTTTTGTCTCCAAGCTTCTTTTCGTCAAATCCGGCAAAGTCCGCTATATCCAGCTTAAGCCTGCTCATAAGCCCCCTTGCCGCATCATAGGATTCGGGATGCACAGCCGTAGCATCCAGCGGCTCTGCAGCTCCGGGTATGCGCAAAAATCCTGCACACTGCTCAAAAGCTTTAGGTCCGAGCTTGGGCACCTTGAGCAGCTCTTTCCTGCTGCCGAAGCGGCCTTTTTCCTCGCGGTAGGCCACGATATTCTTTGCCACTGCCGACGATACTCCCGCCACGTAAGACAATAAAGCCGCAGAAGCCGTATTAAGATCTACGCCAACATTATTAACGCTGCGCTCTACCACTCCCTGAAGGGCTGTCTCAAGCTTTTTCTGGTTCATATCATGCTGATACTGCCCCACTCCTATAGCCTTGGGCTCGATCTTTACAAGCTCAGACAGCGGATCCTGCAGCCTTCTGGCTATCGAAGCCGCGCTCCTCTGCCCCACATCAAAGTTTGGAAACTCTTCCGTAGCCAGCTTGCTCGCCGAATAAACCGAAGCCCCCGCCTCATTTACTATAACATAAGACAGCTTTTCCGGCAGCTCTTTTAACAGCTCCACTATAACCTGCTCCGATTCACGTGAAGCAGTGCCGTTTCCAAGAGATATCAGATCCACATGATACTTCTTTATCAGCTTCTTTAATTCTTCCTTTGCTTCCGCCACTTTATTCTGCGGCGCAGTGGGGAAGATGACCTTTGTATCAAGCACCTTTCCGGTCGCATCGACCACCGCCAGCTTGCAGCCTGTCCTGAAAGCCGGATCCCAGCCCAGCACCACCTTTCCGCTGATGGGTTTCTGCAAAAGCAGCTGCTCCAGATTCTTGCCGAATACACTGATGGCGCCGTCTTCTGCCGCCTCGGTAAGCTCCCCCCTCAGTTCGCGCTCTATGGCCGGCGCGATAAGGCGCGTATATGCATCCTCTATGCAGCTCTCCATAAAAGGCTCCGTTATCTCATTATGCCCTATGATCTCCTGCTGTGCAAGATATTTCAGGATCTCGTCTTTGGGCGCATCCAGTTTGATGCTTAAGCACTTCTGTTCTTCACCCCGGTTTAAGGCCAGCACCCTGTGCCCCACTATCTTTGAAACAGGCTCTTCATAATCATAATACATCTCAAAGACGCTCTCTGCCTCAGGATCCTTTGCTTTACTCCTGATAACGCCCTTCTTGCGGCTCAGATCCCTTATATATGCGCGATAAGACGCATTATCCGAAATGCGCTCGGCTATGATATCCGCAGCGCCCTGCAGCGCCTGCTTTACATCCTCCACTTCTTTCTCAGGATCAACATAAGCAGCTGCCGTCACCTCAAGCGGCTGCTTTGCATCCTGCTTCAGAATATACTCTGCCAGCGGCTCCAGCCCCTTCTTCTTCGCTACATCCGCTCTTGTAGCCCTCTTTTGTTTATAGGGACGATACAGATCTTCCAGAGCCACCAGAGTTGTGACCTCTTCTATCTGTTTTCTAAGTTCATCGGTGAGCTTGCCCTGCTCGCTTATGCTCTCAAGCACGGTTTCTTTACGGTCCTGCAGGCCTCTCAGATATGTGAGCCTTTCGTAAAGCGCGCGGAGCACTTCGTCATTAAGCGCACCTGTAACCTCCTTACGGTAACGCGCGATAAAAGGTATGGTATTTCCCTCATCAATGAGCGCAACTGTTTTTTCTACCTGTCCCACACGGATATTAAGTTCATCCGCTATCATCTTATTAATGTCCATCTCTCTTCCTTTCAGCTGTCTTTCTTTCCGTAATTCTTAACTATGCCCATGGCAATCATAACGACTATCGCTATGATCCAGGATACTATCACTATCCAGGACAATATACCCGTTGTCAGCTCATTTCCCAGCAGGAATATATTCCCCACTATCCCCAGAGCAGAGCAGACCACCCATACTATGAAAAAAACTACTGCTGTCACTGTTCCATTCTCTCCTTAACGTAAGCTGCTATCTCCTCATAGTTCTTCTGCCAGGATTCATATCCCGGCTCCGATCTGTGATCCGGTATATCGTACCGCTTTTTCAGGTCGCTGCCAAGATAATCCGTGAATTTAAGCGCTCCCCAGTAATTCAGATGTGATGCGTCATTAAAGTCATGCTCAAAATCCAGGCCTATCTCATTATAATAGTAATTGGTACTGTTAAACTGCAGCCCGTAGTGATCGGCTATCTCATGCAGACGGTTATAGATGAGCTCATCCTCGTCATTGGTGATATAAGGCGTTACGACCAGATACAGCTCTATGCCGTTTTCATTTGCATAATCTATTATCTTTGTCAGATACTGCTCGTTTTTATAAGTAAGCTCTTCCCTGGAATCATTATCCAAAACAGGCTGCTGCTGGGGACTTTTGGCCAGATACGGCGTAAAGCCCTTAAATGTCTCCAGACTCTTTTTCTTGGTAAAGGGAAAAAGGAAATCCTCTGCCGTAAGCGTATCCAGGTCATGATTATGCGCCAGCATGAGCGGAAAGAATTCCTCTATCCTTTTTGACTCCGTGCTCGTCAAAAACATTTCCAGCTTGTTCATCGAAAGACGCATGCCGCAGAGATTCTCGTGCAGCCAGCTGTATTGATGATCTTCCTTAAACCTGGCCGGCGCATACAGATCCAGCACCACCACCTTGGGTTTCTGATACTTGCAGAATTCCTTAAGGTAATAATATGTACACCACAGCGGCTGTTCAGCCGCGCTGTAATCATACGCCGTGATACCGTAATCATGCCACAGTATGCCAGTATCTATGTCACAATGGATATGGCTCGAGCCCATCATAACCACATCTATAGAATTACGCGGCTGATAATAAAGCGCTCTGGCCTGATTGATCCCGTGCTTTGATTTAAGGCAAAGCACGCCATCCAGATACCAGATGGTAAATATAACCAGCACTATGAAAAAGACACGTGTGATATTCTTCTTCATCTCTTCTCCGTTAATAATCCATATACAAAAAGCTTCCTGCATTCAGATCGCTGAATGATTTCGTAAATATAAACAGCAGCACAATGACCACATAACAGAAAAGATAACGCCAGCCGTATTTCCATCCCATTACCAGTTCGGGCAGAGGCTTTCCTTTCCTGTATGAATATACATCAAAAATGCTAACTATAATAATGCCTGCCAGTAATACTGTCAGCTCCGTCGGGCTCATGCCCATAAACGCCATTTCTTCCGCAAAGCTTCCCGCGGCAGCTCCGGCGATGAAAATCCTCTTCAGATAAAAAACTGCCGTTCCCATATCCGGCACGGCAAACAGTATCCAGCCGAAGGATACCACTAAAAAGGTTATGATACGTGGCAGCCATGATTTAAAGAGTCCGCCTTCTTTTTTTTCAATACCTGTAAGCAGGAACAGCGCTGAAAAAACGCCGTGGAGCAGCCCCCATAAAACAAACTTTAATCCGCTGCCATGCCACATCCCACATAGAACAAATACCACTATGGTATTGAACATCTGCCTGATGCGCCCTTTGCGATTGCCTCCAAGCGGAATATAAATATAATCCCGCAGCCATTTGCTTAAGGAAATGTGCCAGCGTCTCCAGAATTCGGAAGGACTTTCAGACAGATAGGGCGCATTGAAATTTAACGTAAGTTCTATGCCAAAAAGCTTTGCCAGGCCGACAGCCATCATGGAATATCCCGCAAAATCACAATAGATCTGCATGGTATAAAGCAGAACCCCCATAAGCAGCCAGGCACTGCCGTGCGCCGCCGGGTCCTCCATCAAAGAAGGCGTATAATAGCCGATACGGTCAGCTACCACAGCCTTCATAAAAGCGCCGTACAGAAGATAACATGCGGCTTTTCCTATCCTTCCTTCATCCAGAAGGCATACTCCTGACAACCCCCGGATCTGTTCTTCAAAACTCCCCGCACGCTCTATAGGACCGCTGATAAATTTGGGAAAAAAACACATATAAAGCGCAAACTCAAAAATATTCTGCGCCTTGAGCTTTCCCGCCTGCATATCTGCCAGATAGCTGACAGCCTGAAAAATATAATACGAAAAACCAAGAGGCAGAATAAACAGTCTCAGGATATCTTCATGCCCTGTCTGTATTTCACTTAACAGCGGACAATACTTCATCAGCAGTAAAAGGCCTGCATCCGCTGCCACTGCTGCAACCATTACCAAACGTGATGCTTTTTTCCTGCCCTTCTTCAGAAGCTGCTGAATCAAAAATCCGGCCAGATAAGTAAAAAGCGTGACCGCAATAAGCCATACAAACGCCTGGCGGTCAAGATAAAGCACATAAAAAAAACTTACAGCCAAAAGGACATAAGCCCTGGCTTCCATGCGCACCAGGTAGAAAAGGCACAATGCCGCACATACAATTAAGAGAGAAATAAAGGAAAACTTCATCTTTCCAATAACCTGTAAGAATATCCAAACTGCGTTGGCAGCACTTTAATCGTCAACCAACTCTTCCGGAATCTGCAATCCTATCCCTTTCTCTATTATCTCCTTTTTCTGCCGCTCCATGTCCTTTATCTCTTTTTTTAGCTTGGGATATGTCAGACAGTCCTTTATAAAAAAATACGCGGCGCTCACCAAAAGAAACAGAGACAGCAGGGTGGAAAAAGCCTCGGATACGCCCAGTAACGGCAGGGCTTTATATACCGTAGCCGCGCTTCCGACCAAAGAGACCACAGTTCTTAAGAAAGACAGATGGGTCTGCTCTATGGAAAGCTTGGAATTGTTAAAAGCCAGATCCGTCCGCAGGATAGACAAGCCTGTCCTCTCATGCGAAAGCTCCGTTCTTTCAACTGCCAGTTCATAATCACTTAATTTTTTCTGCTTTTCTTTATCCATAGAATTCCCCGATAAGAAGGGGTCAGACCCCATGATGAGACCTGACCCCGTAAATCAACAAAAACTGATCACATGCAGGTATATCCGCCGTCAACAGGCAGGATAACACCGGTAACATAGGTAGATGCCGCACTTGACAGGAAGATTGTTGCAGAATCCAGCTCGCCTTCGTTGCCGTAACGCTCCATAGGGATCATGGTCTTTGCGTTCTGCTGGAAAAATTCGCTGTCGAGTGTTTCCTGGGTAAGAGGCGTATAGAAATATCCGGGGCAGATAGCGTTAACGGTGATACCGTACTTGCCCCATTCTGCTGCCAGCGCACGGGTAAGATTTACAACGCCGCCCTTTGCAGCATGGTAAGGTGCAGAACCGGCGATCTTGTTGCCTACCATGCCGTACATGGAAGAAATGTTGATCACGCGGCCATACTTGGCGGGGATCATAGCCTTCTTTGCAACCGCACGTGCAACCTTAAAACTGCCGAAGAGATCGATCTGCATCTCGTTATCGAACTGTTCGTCGGTAACATCCTCTGCCGGTGCAACTGCACCCGTACCTGCATTGTTGACAAGGATATCGATGCGACCGAATTCTTTGATCACCTCATCTACTGCTGCATCCACATTAGCCGTATCGGTGATATCACACTTGATGCCCAGCGCCTTAACGCCGAAATCCTTGCTGATCTGCGCAGCTACCTCGTCAACTTTTTCTTTGCGGCGTGCCATTACCACAATGTTTGCCCCCTGGTTAGCCAGCGCCTTTGCCATCTGAACGCCCAGTCCGCCTGATGCTCCGGTAACGATAGCTACCTGTCCGCTCAGATCAAAATAGTTTTTTGCCATAATATAACTCCTCCTGTGTGTTTTTTTATGCGGATGTGGGATATCCGCTTATTAACATTTAAAAGTTCCGGTCCTTTTTGCGCTTAAGCAGCGCCGCTGTATCGAGTGTGCCTGTATCGGGCACATCCAGCCCTTCCTGCTTCATACGCTTCTGTCTGTCTTTCTTCCTGCGCTTTTCCTCTGCCGCCTTATCTTCTTCAGAAGGCATCTGCTGTTGTTGCTGCTGCGCTGCGGCCTCTTCGGTCATTACCGCTTCCTGAACGGCCTTGGCCTTCTTTGCCTTCTTCCTGATAACAGGCTCCCAGCCAAAACGCCTGCCTGCCACATCAGCAAGGAACATGAGCATAAGCAGTATCAGCAAAGGTCCGGTAAGCGAAAAGCTTCCGTTCTTGCTCACATCCAGCTTCTTCCAGATATTATCATCCAGTTCTCTCCACTGACCGTACTGATCTATGAAGTTCCTGAATTTATCTTCCGTTACGTCAAAGCGGTATTCGTCGCTGTACTGCACAACCGTAGCCGTTGTATATGCGCCCGTCACCTCATCATTGTCGCTGCGGCGCACGTTAATATTATACAGACCGGTCTCCACGCTGTCCAGTTCTGCGGTATATACGCCGGGCTCAGCCGAGGTAAAGTTGAGTTCCCCGTCCCCGCCTTCGGGATCCGTATAGATACCACTGATCTCCGTATCATCTCCGTACTCGCTTGTATGATAGGTAAGCACGGTCTTGCCATCCTTGCTGCTCACATCCATGTAATCCTCGCCAATGCCGGGGGTACCGCCGATAAAGTCTACTATGCGCTTCCAGAGTTCCGCATAACCTTCATCGCCCGAATACGCCGAGCTCCAGCCGCCGTCAACATCACTGTTCCAGGCCATGGTCTTACCCAGACCATACTGCCATACCGTAAGGAGAGGATCGTCCAGACCGCTCACCAGCAGCTGCTGCGCTCCCGTTTTGGGTGAAGCTGCCACATATCCCAGCACATTGTACCATCCATCATTAAACAAATCCTTGGTCAGGTCACTGGGGGTCTTGGGGATGACCGAATAATCACCGTTCTTGATATAGGTATCACCGCCCAGATATACTTCCTGTGCAAAGATCCTGGGAATATCGGTATTGGAATCGGCATAATAATATCTTCCGCCGCACTCATTTGCCAGCGATTCCATCAGCTGGGTATCGGAATAGCTGCCTACAGCAACTGTCGAAAGCGTTATACCGTCCTGATTTATCTTATCGGTGACCGAAGAGAAATCATAGGTCTCACCCATACCATCTGTCAGCAGTATGATATGACGCACCTCTGCATCAGAAGCTGCCAGCGCAGCCCTTGCCTCTTCCAGCGCAGGCTTGATAACCGTACCTCCGCCGTCCGTGATGGTCTCTATATCACGCTTGATCTTATCCTTATCGTCCGCTTCGCTCAGCTTATGAGCCCAGGTATAAAAATCGTCAAACGCCAGAACTCCCACCTGGTCGGTATCGCGAAGATTATCCACGCCGCGCTTTGCCGCTTCAACCGCCACATCCAGATTGGTCATGCCGGCTCCCGCATAATCAAGCATGGAACCCGAATGGTCGATAACCATGACTATAGCCGTCGAAGGTATCTGCAGCGTGCCGCGAAGCTCCATATTAACGGGAAGCACAGTCTCGAGAACGGTATCATTATAACCGCCCAGCATAAAGCTGTCCTCACCGCCGCAGGCTCCAAAGCCTCCGCCGTAATCCTTGACATAGGTCTCGATTATATTCAGGAAATCTTCCGAAAGCTCATCTTTATATACATTCTCAAGTATCACTGCCTTATACGCCAGCAGATCCTTAAGCTCCTTGGGTGCGCGGTCAGGTCTCATAAATTCCGCATTAACATGAGCGGCATCCAGCACATTTTCAAAAGCGTTTCCGCTCTCACCCTTGCCCTTTAACACCAGGATGCGGGGCGCGTCCTCAACTCTTGCATAGGCGCTGTAATTATTATTCTCATCTACGGAATCCCCGTCAGCCTCGACTTTTACTTCGTAGCTCTCAACATCCCTTGAAGTAACCTCTTCCTGGAACAAAAACTCATTGCTGCCCTTCTGCAGGCGTACTTCTTCTCTGGCCACTTCCCTTCCGCCCGAGGTGACTATGATCCTGGCTTCGGTATCATAATTGCTTTCCACTGCTACCTTAAGATAATACTTCTCACCTTCGTGAAGGGTCTCGGGCATCTCCACGTTCTTTACATAGGCGTCATCACCCGAATCCGAACTGATCAGTATAGCTTCCAGACTGATATCATCACCTACGAACATGGACGCTGTACGCTCGATATTACCCGCAGTCTCACGCCCGTCGGTAAGCACGACTATCCTGCCCGCGGTATCGGAAGGCAGCATGGATACGGCTCTCTGCAGGCCGTTTTCAAAGTCCGTGGCTGCCACATCCGTCTTGCTGCCCAGTCCCATATACATATCCTGGTCCGTAACGAACTGTTCTACCACAGCGTTGCGGCCAAAAGTCACTATCGCATATTGATTATGCTTGGGCATGCGGCTTAAGGCGTCATCAATATACTTGTCAAAAGCCTTGATATTCTGGGTATCGCTGACAGAAAGGTCAACCAGAAATACCGTGGTGGTATCCCTGCTGCGCTTGGGCAGCCTGATCCCCAGCAGCGAAAGTATCGCCAGTAAAAGAAGCGCGATACGCATTATCATATAGAACTTTCCCTTATAATTCATGCGGCGCATGAACAGGATCCATTCTATGAGCATAAGGATGATGGCTGCTATGATCAGCACATTCTGCAGACTCCTGCGGGCTTTGACGCCGCTGTAAGAGCCGCCGTAATGCAGATCATCGCTCTTTAAACGGCCGTCCCTGCCCTGAAGTGATGCGCGTATCACAAAGTACTCTGTCCTGTCTCCTGCCTGAATGCGGTAAAGACCGGATCTTCCCATATCCGCAGCAGGCGCTTCAACAGGCTCGGTGCTGCCATCGGCTGCCGTAACCATCATCTGCTGGGGAGAAACCTCCGCATTGGGATTGATCACTATCCCATCGCCCGCCTCATAAACATCCTTGCCCAGAATGCTCAGGTCGGACAGATAGCTCATTGCTCCGGCTATGAAAACCGGGAATTCTGCCTTTACGGGGAAATCTGTTTCTCTTATATCAAAACCAACTACGACTTCCTTATGATTTCCGTTAATGCCGTAATAGCCTACGCATTTGCCATTTGCCTCCATAAAGGAAGTAGCCCATTCCGGGAGTTCATAAAATACAGCTGTATTGCAGCCCAGGCTGAAAGCGCTTAAGCCTTCGGTTATCTCGCTCTCCAGAACATCCACAACCACGCCGCTGACGGTGCCTGCTCCTCCGGCATTCTCAAATCGCAGCATATTGGGCGATGTATCGGCGTCATCATGACCGCCGTTACGGCCGCTCTTTGCGCCCTGCTGTACAAAGCCGGCATCATAGATCACAACATTATAATTTCCGGCGGATACGGCGCTGTCGCTCTGTGTCTTTGTAAGGTCCGCTCCCGTTACCGCATAATAAGCTCTCTCAACAAAGGTATTGCCGCTGCTTATCATGATGCCCTTTGTCTCGCCGCCCTGAGATGTAAGTGCAACGGCGCTGTTATCAAGGCCCAGGCTGTCCTGCGCGCTGCCGTCCGCAAAACGTACCGCACTTATCTCTCCGCGGATATAGGCGCCTTCCGTGCGCACATTGCTGAACAATATGGAAGACGACTTGCCGGCCGGAGTCGAAGCGCTCTGCACGCCAAGTATATTGCCTGCTTCATCATAAATGGTAACATCAAACCCGGCGTCGGTCGCAGCATAATTGCTGAATCGCATGGACACTTCGCCGCCGGCTGCAGAATAATAAATATAATCAAGTGAGATGTTAGACGCTTCTTCACCGACATCTATAACATCCGCTTTTAAGCTCTTTGCGTATTCCTCTGCTCCGGCTGCGCCTGTACCGTCCGTTAATATCAGCACGGTATCGCTTTCCAGGGTTGCTGCCAGACGATACGCTTCCGACAGATCTCCCTCCTTATCCGAAGGCTTTATCTCTTTGATAAGCTCGCGAAGGCGGCTGCGGTCGGTAGAATTGGCGATTAGTATATCCGCCGTATCCGAAACCGTGATAAGACTGATGGTCCCCGATGCCGATCCGACATGCTCCAGAGCCTCTTCCTTTGCAGCTTCCAGACGGGTATTGCCGTCTTTATTCTTATGCTGCATGCTGAGGGAAGTATCAATGATCAGCGTGGTAGAGCCGCCTGTGGTGGAATTCATCATTACGAAAGGCGCCATCAGAGCCAGCATCAGGAGTATCATAGTCAGTATCTGCAGGATCATGAGTATCTCTGATCTGAACTTTTCGAAGAAAGTCCTGGACTGACGGTGCTTAAAAAGATGCTGCCACAAAAGGTTTGAGGATATCTCCATATCCTTTCCCCTGGGCTTTAAGATGTATAATATGATTATTGCAGGCACACCCAGTAAAAATACCAGGGGCCACAGACTGGTAAATGACATTTTCTATACCTTAAAATTCGTAAATATCCTTTAGTTCCTCAAATATGATCTTATCAAAACCGACTCCCGTGCTGCACAGATGGTAAGAAGCGCCGCACTTCTTTGCGCTCCTCTTAAGCTCGCCGGTAAACTCATCAAGCGCTTCTTTATAGCTCCTGATGGCGCTGCTCTCCATGGTAACCCTGAGACGGTCATCTTTATTTTCAGCATCTATAAGAAAAAAGGTTCCGCTCAGTTCCACATCTATCTCTTCTTTTGCAAGAATGTGAAGTATCACGACCTTCTGCTTTCTGTACTGAAGGTAATGTATAAGCTGCTCCAGTATAGCCGGATTTTCTACATAATCCTCACTCAAAAAATCCGACATGATCACGGAAAGGCCCGGCTGCATGCGTCCCACTGTAGAGACCGAGTGAAATATATCCGCCGGTTCTCCCGTATCAAGACGGTCCAGCCATTCGGTAAGCTGTGAAAATCCGGCCTTTCCGCCTGAAGCAACATGACGGCGTCTGGTATCCGCCAGATCGTATACCGCCACATGATCCATATTCATAAGCGCGATGTAAGCCAGCGCAGCCGCTATCTCCTCCTGGAGTTCGAGCTTCGTCTTCTCACCGTAATCCATGGATTTTGAAAGATCGATGAATAAAGATACGGCGCTTTCCTTTTCCTCCATATACTCCTTGATATAGAGACGGTCAAGACGCGCATAAGCATTCCAGTCAATTGCGCGGATATCGTCTCCGGGCATATACTCACGGAAATCGGAAAACTCCGCGCTGCTGCCCTTCCTTACGGACTTGCGGCTTCCCAGCAGCGAAGCATTACTCTTCTTATCAACGGCCAGCTTAAGTCTTTGAAGCCGCGCAAAATAAGAAGCATCAAGCATTGGCCTGCCCCTCTTTCAGTCTGGTCAAAATCTGCGATATGATGGCATCCTCAGTAACACCTTCCGAAATAGCATCAAAGGAAAGGATGATCCTGTGACGCAGCACGGGATATACCACAGCAGCCACATCATCAAATGAAACATTATAACGGCCTTCAAGGAATGCTCTTGCCCTTGCGCCTCTTACCAGAGCCTGCGCTGCACGGGGGCTGGCGCCCTCACGTATGTACTTATTGCTCTTATCATGTGTAGCCATCATTATGTTAAGGATGTGATCCATAACGGCGTCGGCAACCTGTATCTCTTTGACCATTGCTATGGCAGTGAGCAGCTCATCACCCGTAAGTACGGTCTGGGCTTTCTGCTGGATGGGATTCTCAGTAAGACTTAATATGCCTGCCAGTTCCTCCTTTGTGGGGAAGGGAACCAGAAGCTTGAACATAAAACGGTCGAGCTGCGCCTCGGGAAGAGGATAGGTTCCTTCTGTCTCTATGGGGTTCTGGGTAGCCAGTACAAAGAAGGGCTCCGGAACTTTGTGCGACACATTACCTACGGTAACAATATGCTCCTGCATGGCTTCCAGCAGCGCCGACTGTGTCTTGGGCGTTGCACGGTTGATCTCGTCCGCAAGTATGATATTTGCAAAGATGGGACCTGCCTCAAAACGGAAACCGGTATTATCGCCATCTTTTACCATTATGTTGGTACCGGTGATATCGCCTGGCATAAGGTCGGGCGTAAACTGTATACGCTTAAAACTAAGATTGAGCACATGTGAGATGGTATTTACCAGCCTGGTCTTTCCAAGTCCCGGCATACCTTCCAGTAATACATTGCCTCCCGACAAGATGGAGAGCATCACGGATCTGACCACTTCTCTCTGACCTATGATCTCCCGGCCTATCTCATATTCACAGGCCAGCAGCTTTTGCTGCATCACTTGATAATCGTTCATCTTTCCCCTCCGGATGATTATTTAAAATGAGCTGAAATACTGCTTGATGACATCTTCCATACCGGTAGGATAACGTCCGTTCTGTATACCCTGATATGCCCTCTCGCTGTATTGTCCCATTACATTCGTATATTCCTGGCGGTTTCCCTGCCATCCCAGACCGTTTTCATAACGGCTGTAATCGGAATTTCCGCGGTCTGACCACGCTCCCGTAAGGTTATCATCATTACCGGTAGCATTGGGAAGGCTCACATAATCATGATGCGCGCCGATGCCGCCGCCTCCAATGCCCTGGCCCTGTCCTCCGCCGCCCGGCTGACCGCCCTGTTGGCCTCCTTGCTGGCCGCCCTGTTGACCGCCCTGCTGGCCTCCTTGTTGACCGCCCTGCTGGCCTCCTTGCTGACCGCCCTGCTGGCCTCCTT
>CAMOEK010000035.1:0-19193 GCA_946612125.1 uncultured Lachnospiraceae bacterium
CTTTTCCTTCGCCGGAGCTTTGAATATCCAAAGCTTGCTGAGTATATAATTAACAATGATGACCACTATGCTTGCGATAAGTATCTTTACCAGTTTATCATTCCACTTAAGGAGTGTAACTCCGACAAACATTATGAGTTCTTCCAGACCGAAAGAGAACAGCCTTGCAGCCACAAACTCCATGAATTCTTTCATGACCGGCTTAAATCCTGTCTTTTCGCTGTGGAATACAAATATCCTGTTTATCACATACGCAAATACAACCGTGATGGTCCAGCTGACCGCGTTTCCGATCAGCACCCGCAGGTTTTCTTCCAGGAACGCAAAAACATAATCCGCAAAGATTATATAAGTGACCCAGCTGACCACAGTAGCCACAAATCCGGCTATCAGATAATCCCACACTTCCTTCTTTGCATAGTATATACCCAGAGCCCAGTCACAAAGGCTCTCAAATACATTAAAGATGATCTGCCTGATAAAGTCTATGATACAGCAGACCACAAAGATCCCCAGCACAGAAGCTATAAGATGCACGGGACGCATCGCCTGCCTGGGCGCAGATACTTCTAACCATTCAGGCCATGCATTCTCCAGATAAAGATGGGCATGTATAAGATATACGCCAAAGGCGCAGGCAGATATCTTTGAGATAATGACCGCCGCCTTACCCTTTATGGGCTTCATGTTCACAAAGATCATAAACAGACCGACGCTTGAAAGAAGCACCAGAAGATGATTGTAATCATCAACCAAGAGACTGGCGTTTTCGAAATGCAAGCCCCCGATATCACCGTTTTCCATACCGTACATCAGGATAATGCAGGGCACTACCAGCACCGACCAGAATACATATGATATGGCAGATCCCGCCTTTGTCTTGCAGAAAGGCAGACCATAGAGGCGGATATATGCCGCCAGCACATAAAGCGTTATGAACCACTGCAGTCCGCAGCCGTGATCTTCCAGACCCATCATGTGCATGGGGAAGATGCTCTTAAATACGCAGGTAAATACCAGAAGACATATCAGTATAAAACCATGCTGCAGCTTATTGAGCGCCTTAAAGCCGCGTCCAAGGAAAGGCGCTATGAGCATCAGGATCATATATGCCGTGGCAAACCAGTAATGGCCGTTGCTCACAGGGAATACCAGATACTGCAGCTCAAACAGATTGGCATGCTCTTCAAAACTCACAATGCCTGCGGCAAAACAGACGGCACCTATCACCACGCTGTAAAAAAAGATCTCGCACCAGAGCTTTATAAACTTACGCAGGGAAAAGCGGGTATCTACCGAATAGTAGCCGCTTATCATCACATATACATTAACTGAAGCAAAGCATAATGCTTCCACAAGCCAGAAAGCAATATTCGCGCCGCTTTTGTCCGTTGAGAGCGGATTTAAAAGATCACCGTTTCCCAGATAATGCATGGTGATTATCATGAACATGGCCAGGATGCGGAGTATCTCAAAACGGCCGTCACGCTCCTTAGGCGGAGCCGGCTTTAATGTTTCTTCCGCAATATCCACAGCCACAAGCTTTTTATACTTATCCTTAAGCTTTTCCTTCAGGGCCGCGAACAGTTCTGCTTCTATGCCCTGTCCCCTGAATTCACGGGATACGCTTAAGGAGACCAGTCCGGTGCCTTCTTCATCCCTTGAGGGTATTACTCTCGCTTCACCCAGCGCCATGAAGAAGTCCATGTAGACCAGCTTGTCGGTCTCTTCGTCTTTCATAAGAGCCTCAAACCAGGCTCTGTCATTTTGATAGTCGTCCTGCTCCAGACCAAAGGAACTCTTGCGGAGTTCCTCGTCCTTCATCCAGTTTAAATATCTGCCCCGATCCGTCGGCAGGGTATTTCTAAGATAATGATGGTTCATCTCACTCCCCCGTTATACGGTCTTAAGCAGCTCTTTTATCTGTTCTACGTTAAGCCATTCGGTATTATTGCCGGAACTGTAGGAAAAGCCGTCGGGCACTTTCTTTCCGCTGGGCTTAACGGACCTCTTGTCACTCCATACCATCTGGGGATATACGATAAAATGCTTTTCGTATTCATAGGTGGTCATAGAATCCTCTACGGTGACCATGATCTCGTGGAGCTTTTCTCCTTCCCTGATACCCACCTCGGGCTTTTCGCAGCCGGGAAGCATGGCCTCTGCCAGATCGGTTATCTTAAACGAAGGGATCTTGCTAATAAAGGTCTCTCCGCCCACACTCTCTTCAAGTGCCTTTAACACCAGCTCAACACCCTGTTCCAGGGATATCCAGAAACGGGTCATACGGTAATCAGTGATGGGCAGGCTCTTTTCGCCCTTGTCTATAAGATTCTGGAAAAACGGGATCACCGAGCCCCTGCTGCCGGCCACATTTCCGTAGCGGACTATCGAAAAGGCCAGATCGCCGGAACCGGCATATGCATTTGCTGCTATAAAGAGCTTGTCACTTACCAGCTTGGTGCCGCCGTAAAGGTTTACGGGATTTACCGCCTTATCGGTGGAAAGCGCCACAACCTTCTGTACATCCGAATCCAGCGCAGCCTCGATAACATTCATTGCTCCGTGGATATTGGTCTTTATAGCCTCATTCGGATTATATTCGCAGGCAGGAACCTGTTTAAGCGCTGCCGCATGCACTATATAATCCACGCCTTTTAAAGCCCTGCGCATGCGGTCCAGATCACGCACATCGCCTATAAAGAAACGCAGCCTGTCGGCATATTCCTTAAATTCATTCTGCATTACGAACTGCTTATATTCATCCCTTGAATAGATTATTATCTTTTTAACTTCTGTACGGGTCAGCGCATAACGCGCAAAGCATTTTCCGAAAGATCCCGTGCCTCCCGTGACCAGTACTGTTTTCCCGTCAAGGACCATGACTAAACTCCTCTCAAAATTTTATGTCAACCATTATAACAACTTCGCCCGCACTTTACAAGTTTTCCCGGGCATCCTTAAGCGCCAGAGCCACCACCTTATCCATATCCAGATAGCGGTATATTCCCAGTCTGCCGCCGAAGAGCACATTGCCTTCTTCCTTTGCCAGGGCGCTGTACTTCTCATAAAGGGCATTGTTCTTTTCATCATTGATTGGGTAATAAGGCTCATCACACTTTTTCCATGCAGCAGGATACTCCCTGGTTATCACCGTCTTTGGATTCATATTGCCGTTCTGAGCCCCGAATTCAAAGTGCTTATGCTCTATGATGCGGGTATAGGGTATCTCATATTCGGTGTAGTTTACCAGAGTATTGCCCTGATAGTTCTCCATATCCAGCGTTTCCGTCTCAAATCGCAGGCTCCTGTATTCCAGGGTGCCGTATCTGTAATCATAATACTCATCCACCATGCCGGTGAATACCTTTTTATCAGCCAGAGAATCGTAATATGCCCTGTCGGAATAATAATCGCAGCCGGTCCTGACTTCTATGCCTTCCAGCAGACGTTCCACTATCTTTGTGTAGCCGCCTATGGGTATGCCCTGATACGGATCGTTAAAATAATTATTATCATAAACAAAGCGCACAGGCAGACGTCTTATTATAAAAGCCGGAAGCTCATTGCAGGGGCGCCCCCACTGCTTCTGCGTATAGCCCTTTATAAGCTTTTCGTAGATATCGCGGCCCACCAGGCTTATGGCCTGCTCTTCCAGATTCTTTGGCTCGGTGATGCCGGCTTCCCTTTTCTGCTCCTCTATCTTTGCCTTTGCTTCCTCAGGCGTCCTTACTCCCCACATCTGATGAAAGGTGTTCATGTTAAAAGGCAGATTGTACTGCTCGTCCTTATAGCGGGCTATGGGACTGTTCGTGTATCTGTTGAATTCCGTGAACTTCCCAATGTAGTCCCACACGGCTTTATCCGATGTGTGAAAAATGTGCGGACCGTATCTATGGACCTGTATGCCCTCAACATCCTCAGTATATATATTCCCGGCTATGTGACCGCGCTTTTCTATGACAAGCACTTTCTTCCCGGCCTGCTTTGCCTCATGAGCAAATACCGCGCCGTAGATACCGGCTCCAACTATCAGATAGTCGTATGCGCTCACCGCTTACTCCTCCTCTTTCTTGCCGCTGCTGCGCTTTACCTTCTGGCTGAGCTTTTTCCCCGCCTGAGCCTTACCGCCATTTGCGGGTCCAGGTTTTTTAGGGTCGCTTTTCCTTGAGCCTGAGTTTTTTGTATCCGGCTTTTTAGGCCCTGTCTTCTTTCCGTTTATCAGATCCTCAGGTTCGATGGTCTTTTTGACCGAAGAGCCCTGTGCGGATCTTTTGACTTCCAGAGCGGGCTTGCCATCTTTCATGATAAGCTTTGCATCGCCGCCGTTCTTAAGACTGCCGAATAATATCTCGGATACGAAGAGCGGCTTGACCTCGCTGTCGATGATGCGCTCTATCTCACGCCCGCCGTAATCCTTTGTGATGGCTCTCTTTACGATATAATCCTTTGCATCATCACCTGCCTGTATCTGTACTTTGCGGGTCTTAAGGCGTTCGGACAGTTCTGCTATCTTCTTATCGGTTATCTGTCCGGCCATGCGGCTGTTCATATGATTGAAGGTTACCACTGCGCTCAGGCGGTTGCGGAATTCAGGCGTAAAGACGCGCTTTACCTCTTCCATCATAACGCTGTCGTTGAACCTGGATGCGCCAAAGCCTATATTCTGCTTTCCTATCATCCTGGCGCCCGCATTGCTGGTCATGATGATGATCACATTGCGGAAGTCCGCCTTCTGGCCGCGGTTATCGGTAAGCGAAGCATAATCCATAACCTGCAGCAGCACATTATAAATATCGGGATGCGCCTTTTCGATCTCGTCCAAAAGCAGCACGCAGTGTGGCGTCTTTCTGATGGCATCGGTCAGCAGGCCGCCGTCATCATAACCCACATAACCTGCGGGTGAACCTATGAGCTTTGATACCGTATGCTTTTCCGCATATTCACTCATATCAAAACGTATGAATTCCACTCCCAGCTCCTTTGCCAGGACTTTTGCCACCTCGGTCTTACCCACGCCCGTAGGTCCCACAAACAAAAAGCTTGCAATGGGCTTGTTATCTGCCAGAAGTCCCGCGCGCGACATGCAGATGGCTTCGGTGATCCTGCGGACTGCTTCCTCCTGTCCGTATATGCTTCCCGTTATGCGCTCGTACAGATCCTTAAGGCCGTCCAGCTCGGACTGTTCCGCAGTCTGTTTGGGTATGTTTCCTATCTCTGCCAGCACAGTCTCGATAACATCCTTGCCGACAGTCTGTTTCTTCTGGCCTGTCAGAGGGTGCATACGCCTGTAGGCAGCTGCTTCATCTATAAGGTCAATGGCCTTATCGGGCAGAAATCTGCCTCCTATAAATTGTTTGCTGAGGTGCACCGCATGTAAAAGCACGTCCTTTCCGTACTTCACATTATGATAATGCTCGTAACTGCTTTTTATTCCCTCTAAAATCCTTAAAGCTTCATCTTCTGTCGGTTCTTTTATATCCACCTTCTGAAAACGCCTGGAAAGAGTGGCATTTTTAGAAAAATACTTCTTATGCTCATCATAGGTGGTAGCGCCGATAAAACGGATATTGCCGCCCTCCAGATAAGGCTTCATCATATTGGACGCGTCCATCCCGCCGCTGCCGGACGAACCCGCGCCTATCAGATTATGTATCTCGTCTATGAATACTATGGGCCTCTCCATATCTTCAAGCGCATCCATTATGTCCAGGAAACGCTTCTCAAAATCTCCGCGGTACTGGGTCCCGGCCAGCAGGGCTCCCACTTCAAGGGCGTAGACCGGCGCCTTCTTAAGGCCTTCGGGCACTTCTCCCTTTTCGATGCGTTCCACCAGCCCGTATACTATGCTGGTCTTGCCCACGCCGGGCTCGCCTATCAGCAGAGGATTATTCTTCTCTTTACGCAGCAGTATGCGTATTATGCGGTCAAGCTCGCTATCACGCCCTATAAGGGGATTGTGCTCACCCACCATATCGTTCATAAGGCGCGCATACTCCAGCACAAAGTCCTCCGGTGCGCCCATATCTTCATCCGGAAATTCTTCATCATAAGGAAGCGCAGGAGTGCTGCCGTTGATAAGAAGCTCCAGAGTAGACACAAAATCACTGATCTTCCCTACCTGCTGGGTCAGGAAGTATTCCGCAAAGCTCTCTTCGAGCTTGCTCATGGCATAGATCACATGGTAAAGGCAGATATGCTTGCTTCCCGTATGCTCCGCCACTTCCACAGCCATTTCTATCATGCGCGCAAAAGAATCGGAAATGCGGTCGCCTATGCTGCGGATGTCTTCATTTTCAGACTTCTTGACTGCAGGCAGCATGGTAGTAAGGAAATCATCCAGATCGGCCTTTAATTCCTTGGGATCTCCGCCGTTCATGACCAATGCCTTGGTAAATACAGGCAGATCGAGACAGGTATACAGCACATGCTCGGGAGTGACAAATTCACTTCCCATCTTCGATGCCTTGTAAAGCATACTCTGCATAACTTTTTCTGTCATATCATCAAACATCATAATGTTGTCCTCATTCACTCTCTATATCGATGCGGAAGGGGAAGCCCTGGGCTCTGGCCCGTTCCATCGCCTGCCGCTGTTTTGTCTTTGCTATATCGTAAATATATGTGGCTATCACAGCGCGTCCTTCATGATGCACCTTGAGCATCAGCTCAACGGCCTGTTCATTGCTCTTGCCAAAGATATCCTTTAATATCTCCACCACAAAGTCCATGGTGGTGACATCATCATTCAGCATTATAACCTTGTAAAGTGAAGGTTTCTTGGGCTTAATACGAACAGAGGACTGCACATTGCAGCCCTCATCGTGCATGACTTTTCTGCCTGTCTTATCTGCCATTGTTACTCCTCTTCATCATCCACCGCAGATGCCACGGAGCTGACAACGGTACTCACAACCGAGATCACCACTGCCAGAATGATGATCAGTGCTCCGCCAAAGATGGTAACTAAAGTTATAAACGTTGATCCTGCCATTTTACTGCCTCCGGGTTTTTCTGAAACTATGATATTTTACCACATATCATGGTCATAATACAAGCATTAATCCGTCAGCCTGTACTTGACTATGCTGAATTTAACCTTCTTGTAACCGCCGTACTGTCCCAGTCCGTGAACCACCATGGTAGCGGTCCCGGTTTTGACATTATTTTTATAATACAGTATCTCGTATTCGCCGGTCTCTATGGAAGTGGTAACATCATACTGCAGGGGCTCCACAGCGTATCCGGTATATACCTGGGGTTCCACTTTAAAGCTTACGCCCGAAAGCATCTGCGGAACGGCGCGGTAACTTACAAAGATGGTACCGCTGTAATTTCCCTTGCCCTTGACCCTTATGCGTATCTCACGGCCCATCGGCATATAATCACTGCGGTCAATGGGATTTCCCAGGATATCGAAATACGCATAGTCTTCGTAATAATCCTTGCCCGCCTCCAGCCTCTTGCCGTTGGTATCGATTATAACGGGTTTTGAAATATAACGTGATACCAGGGTATTCTTTTTCCACTTGATATCCGGAGTCATTGATACCGTCATGTCGAGGGGCTTGGTATAGCACATGATCTCCGTGGAATACCTGCCCTCATAATTGTTGATGCCGTCGATATAAACCTTGAACAGGTCGCCCGCATCCCTGTTTTCACTGTAAGTCACCACATAATCCCTGTTCTCTACCAGCAGCAGATTGTTATAGGTGATCACAGGCTTGGGTTTGGGGCCTCCCTTTTCGTAATAAACCCTGGTGGGAAGGTCTATCTTTATATTCTTGTTATTAAGCGAACAGGGCTGTATCTCAAATTCGTTCTTTGCCTTGCCCGTATATCCGCCGCAGCCTTTTACGATGACCGTGGCAGTACCCACTTTCTTATTGGCCTTAAAGCTTACGGTATAATCTATTTCCTCTACAAGCTCTGTCGATCCCATCTTTACGGTAATGCGCGGCGTGCAGGCATAACCGGTATATACTGTCTTTTCGACCTTTATAACAGCGCCTGATATATCCCTGCCCCTGATCCTGAAGGGCACTTTGACCTGACCGGCAAAGCGGATATTCTCTTTAAACGGCTCACCGTTTCCGGTGATCACCAGATAAGCCGTGCCCGCGTCAATATTATTTTCATAAGTCACGTCTATGCCCCTGGTGACTACATCGTTTTTGTATTTGATGTTGATGGCAGGCATTATCTCCGCGCCGGTCCAGTGCTGATCCTTGATCCTGCCCAGGCTCAGCTTCTTTACCGAAACGCCCTCCATAATGGTAAGCTTTATGGTCCTGCTGCCGCTGTAATTGCCTACGCCCATGAGTCTTATATCATATGTTCCGGGGTCGTAGATCTCATTGGGCTGGATGCTCATCTCAAAATCGCGCAGGCGCTTTAATACCTTGCCGTTCCAGCGCAGGACGGGAGTCTTTTCGGATATTGCGGCTCCCACCGCCAGGGAGATCTCGTCATAAGTGTCGCATTCGTTTATATCCGCGGGCACTATGGTGAATTCCACCTCGCAGCTTCCTTTGTAGTTGCCCTTGCCCTTTATGACCACGCTGGCTACGCCGGCATTGACATTATTCTTATATTTGACGGTATAATCCTTGCCCTTGGCCAGCAGCAGTCCGTCATACCTGACTATCATATCGTCCTGGGTGATCTTTGAGCCTGTATAGGTCTTGCCCTGAACCCCTATGATCCTGTATCCCTTTTCGGGGATGGGCGTGGGGTCAGCGGGAGTGGGTGATACGGTAGGCTCCACAGGTCCGGTAGGATCCGCGGGTGTTACGGAAGGCGTCGGAGTAGGGGTGGGCGCCACTATGCTCCAGCTGGCCGTTGCCGTGCCGCTGTATTCGCCGGTGCCTATGACCGATACGGTATAGGTTCCTATTTCTTTCTTTACAAGGGCTCCGGTCACAACATAATCCCGGCCCTTTATCAGCTGTTTATGGTTCCACTCAACGCTTACCACTTCCTGGCTTATCTCATAGCCTGTGTATACCGCAGTGGTAAAAGCAAGCGTGATCTCTGCTTCCTGTATCTGGAAAGGCGTGGGCGTGGGCACAAATGCGCCCTCATCAGCAGATTCATCTGCGCCGTCATCAGCTGTGGTGGGCTCTGCCGCGTTTTCGGATGCGGCTGGCGTGGGCGTCAGTTCATCCGTATCCTCATCTTCCGTTGCAGCGGGAGTGGGTACGGCGTCCTGCGATACAACGCCCTGCGCTTCTTCTCCCGAAGCGGCAGGTGTGGGCACGGGAGAGGGCTGCAGGCCTTCTCCGCCGGCAGCAGCCTTTGTTCCGCCCATACTAAGACACAGTAAAAAGATCAGCACAAAAGCTGTTACTGCTTTTATGACGATACGTTTGTTTTTCTTTCTTTTCATAGGCACATCCTCATACGCTTACTATGTGTAACAGCACTCCCTTATAGTCGCCCCACAGATTATCGATGATGATACCCGCATTGATAAGGGTATCACCATGATAAGCCTTATCCGGGCCGTAGGGCTGTTCTGCAGCGCTTTCCATATCAAAGCGGTATATCCTGTATGTCTTCTGCGGATCAAGGCCCTGCAGTCTGATATTTCTTGAATGGCAGTTGGCCCTTCCCATAACCTGTATATATGTCAGGAGCGCTTCGCTCTTATCTTTCTTTACGCACATCCAGCTGTCATAGAGCCTGTTCTCCGAATACGAAGCTATGCGGTAATAATCGCCTGCCGCCACCAGCTCGTGATACATGTGGTACATCTTTACCTGAGCGGGTATCATCGCCCTGTCCTCTGCGGGTATGCGGGTGATGTCCAGTTCATATCCAAAGGTTCCGGCCAGAGCCACATATCCCCTTGTCTCGAAGGGCGTGACCCTGCCTACCGTATGATTGGGACAGTCGCTCACATGGGCTCCCATACTTGAGAGCGGGTATACCAGCGCCGTGCCTTCCTGTATCATAAGGCGTTCTATGGCGTCCGTATCATCAGAGCACCATATCTGCGGGCTGTAGCAGAGCATTCCGGCGTCAAAACGCGCGCCGCCGCCCGAGCAGTTCTCCAGCAGCAGCCCGGGATATCTTTCCACCAGCCTGCCCTGCAGTTCATACACTCCCTGCACATAGCGGTGTGAAAGCTCCTTCTGGGCGTCTGCGGGCAGCCCTGCGGATGCCAGATCGCTGAGCGGTCTGTTCATATCCCATTTTACATATTCAATATTAGCGCTATCTAATATATCGGATAAAGCTCGAAAAACATGATCCCTCACTTCGCTTCTGCTCATATCAAGCACATACTGGTTCCTGGCCAGCCCGGCTGTCCTGCCCGGTATCGCGATGGCCCAGTCGGGGTGCTCGCGGTACAGATCCGAATCGGGGCTTATCATCTCGGGCTCAAACCATATGCCGAACTTAAGCCCCAGAGCATTCACGCCCTCTGCCAGCTTTTTGAGCCCGCCCTTTAACTTGTTTTCATTAACGACCCAGTCGCCAAGAGAAGTATTGTCATCATTGCGGTGTCCAAACCAGCCGTCGTCCATGACCAGCATCTCTATGCCGCTCTGCGCCGCCTCTTTGGCTATAGCCAGGAGCTTTTCATCGTCAAAATCAAAATAGGTAGCCTCCCAGTTATTGATAAGTATGGGCCTGGGCTTATCCTTCCAGGCTGAGCGTATCAGATGATCGCGGTACAGATCATGAAAAGCCCTGCTCATACCGCCCAGACCTTCGGCGGAATATACCAGCGCAGCCTGCGGAGTAACAAAGCTCTCTCCGGGATTTAATCTCCACTCAAAGTCCTCGGGATTGATACCCATCAGGATGCGCAGATTATCAAACTGTCCTTCATATACGGAGGCCGTGAAGTTGCCGGAATAAATAAGATTTATTCCCAGCGCCTCGCCGCGGCTCTGAGTGCAGTCTTTTGAAACTATGCCCAGGAAAGGATGATGCTGGTGCGAAGTCTCACCCCTTGAAGAATAAACTCCCTGGAAACCGTGGGCTATGGGCTTTCTGTCGATATGACGCTCCCTGGCCCAGGTTCCGTTGAGCGTGATCAGTTCGTATCCGTCGTTATCCATGCCCAGATCCGCAGACATGGCGCGCTCCAGATAAAGCTTCCTGTCTGCGCTTATTATCTCGCTGTGGCGCACTATCGCGTCGCAGTCATCAAATACCGTATATTTAAGCAGGACAGTCAGGCCCAGACATTCATCCTTAAGCTCTATCGTAAGGACCTGTCCGTTATCTCCGTATACTCCCGGCATGGGTCCGTCCGCAGCATTTTCCAGACTGTATCCCGCATAATGAAGCTCTGCGGCGCAATAACCATCTTCCGTACGCACTTTAAGAGCGCATTCGCGAAAGTCGCCGGTGCCGTGAGCGGAATACTCAAAAGGGTAATAATCCATAAAGCTGAGTTTATCCCTTTGGTTCTTTGAAGGAACATAGGGATTCTCGCCGGTCCTGAAAAGAAAACGCAGATCGTCATCGCTTACGCGCGCGCCGTAATACAGATGCCCCAGATGTCCCGGCTCATCCGTCACTGCGCAGATATAGCTGGTATTTGGCGTATCCAGCTTAAAGATCCTCTCCTTATCGTTTACGAATATGCTCATACATTTACCCTCCGGTCAATATGAATTATACAGATCATAGATCACCAGCTGCTCTCTGAACTTCTCCGCATCCTCAATGTCCATGCTTACGTCCGCTTTGGCTGCGCTTATGATGCGCTCCCTTCCCTTGTGAAGCGAGAATGCATTATCCGAAAATGCCGCATCGGCTTCCTTTAGATCGAGCATCACAAAGGGCGCATATACATCCGAAGACAGCACTATCTCCCAGTTTTCTTCGGTCTCACGCACCTCTACGGAAATATCCGGCTTCTTAAGCTCCAGATATTTGTAGGGAACAAAGACCGCCTCTTTTGTAAAGCTTTGACCGTTTATATCATATTCCGCCAGCACATATACCTCTCTGGGACTTCGGCCGGAAAGCTTATGAAAATCTCTCTTGATCCCCTTATAGACAGCGCCCGGCTCTACCTTTCCGTCATCGGTATATCTTGTGAGCTCCTGCCCGTCTGTGGACATAAGCGTGAGCCTTGCCTTTGCTCTTACCGGCTCAGGACTGTCATTTACCACATAAGAGGTAACACAAAGACCGTCTGTCAGCAGGCTGCCGGCCACCGGCGCATAAAAGCGCGCAGCCATATACTGCAGTGCTTTCCATCTGCCGGAATGATCGATGGCGGACCAGCTGGTCACAGGCCAGTTGTCATTGAACTGCCAGAAGAGCGTGCCCATGCAGCGTCCGCGCTCGCGCCTGAAATGCTCCACGGCGTACTCGACCGCCATTCCCTGCAGTATCTGGCTCACATATATAAGCTGCTCAAAATTCTTCGGATAACGGAAATTCTCCGAAATGTAATAAAGTATCTTCCCGTTAGCGTTTTCGTATTTCTGATGGCTTTCCATCACGGGCGAAAAAGGATTGCGTTCTTCCGGCTGTGTAAAGCTCTTTACGGTCTTTAACGAAGGAAAAGACTGGAAGCCAAAGGCCGATAAAAAGCGGAAGTGATGCTCTGCGTATTCCGTAAACGGCTTGAATCCGCGCCATACTTCCCAGTAATGGGAATCCCCCCTGTTTTCGTCGCCCGGTCCTTCGAAACAGCCTCCCGAAGAAGGCGATGAAGGCCACCATGCGGTGCTCTCATCCTCTTCGCGCATTTTTTTTGGCAAAAGGTATTCGAACATCTTTATATAATCGGCTTTGAGCGCGGGCGAATGCCCCTTAAATCCCTCTTTATCGGCCCATGCGCTCTCCATCTCGTCATTGCCGCACCATAAAGCAAGGCAGGCATGATGCCTTAGGCGTGATACATTGTCGCGCGTCTCTGCCAGTATGCTCTTCTCAAATTTGGGCGTAAGGTCATAGATATTGTTTGAATACATAAGATCCTGCCATATCATTATGCCCTTCTCGTCGCACATATCATAAAAAGCATCCGAAGGATAATATCCGCCTCCCCAGACTCGCAGCATATTAAAATTGGCTGCTGCCGCGGCGTCGATCAGCCTGCGCTGCTTTTCGACTGTGGTATCCGGATAAACGGCGTCCTCGGGGATATAGCTTGCGCCTCTTGCAAAGATCTTTTTGCCGTTTACGACAAAACAGAACTCTTCGCCGTATTCATCTGCCTGACGGCTCAGCTCAATTGTGCGCAGACCTATGCGGAATTTCCTTTCATCATAGGAACGGTTGGCCTTTCGAAGCGTGATCCTCACATCATAAAGATACTGCTCGCCACAGCCGTTGGGCCACCAGAGCCTGGGATCGTGTATTGGAATGCCCATCTCGTTTTCGCCTTTTTCCGTGGACGTCACTCCGGGATCGGGCATGCGGGTCATTATCTCCACAGGCCGCTCCCCGCTCACCTCTATCCTCATTTCCACAGGTATGGGATCCGAAAATTCCAGAACCGGATCGATAAAAAGCGTTACGTTTCCGTCAATATGTTCCTGAAAAAAATAAACTTCCCTGACCTTTACTTTTGACCAGGCTTCAACCCTTATACCGCGGAAAATGCCCATATCGGGAAGCACGGGGCCCCAGTCCCAGCCAAAGGATGAGTGGGCCTTGCGGAGCAGATGCCCTCCGTATATGCTGCCGTCGGGGCTCTGCTTTATCTCTTTATGCTCTTTGCTCTTATGATCCTTTATATAATTCAGGGGCGAAGAGAAATGTATCCTCAGCTCATTATCGCCCATGCGCAGTATATCCTTTACGTTAAAGCGATAGGTGCGGTGCATGTTCCTGGTCCTGCCCAGCTTTTCACCGTTAAGATATATCTCGGTGATGGTATCAAGGCCTTCGAATACCAGCTCCTGTACCTCTTCCTGAAAAATATCTCCCCTTATCGAAAAATGGGTCGAAAAATCGTAATCCTTCTCAAATAACGGCAAAAGCTCCTTCTCATTTTCACCGAAATAAGGATCACCTATCTCCCCTGCTTCACGCAACACGGAAAGCACACTGCCCGGAGCAGCGGCCTGATATACATTATTTGTAGTGCAGTCGGTCATTTCCCATCTGCCGCCGCACAGGTCATATCTCAACATTTTTATACTCCCATCCCAAAGACCCGTATCAGATAAATGCCGTTTTCGGCTTAAAAGCGCCCGTTATCCTTTCAGCGCAAAAAAGCAAAAGGATCGCGCGGATCCGAATTAAGAAAGTTCATGCAAAGAAAAGCCATCCTTAAGGATACCTGCTCGGTGCTTATGATACGGCGCACCTCCGCCTTATCGGCTATTATCACACTGATGCTCTCCGTATCTTCGGGCGCGCTGCTCCCGGCAATATCAGAAGCATAGCCGAATACCGTGGCCGAACTCTCATCTGTATATCCCGCTCCCATATAAAAAGGGCGGTTCCACATCTCATCTCCCTTAACCGGCTCCAGGACATAACCCGTTTCTTCCTTAAGCTCCCTTATTGCAGCCTGTTCCGGGCTTTCGCCTTCTTCGATAAGCCCCGCCGGAAGCTCATATATAAAACGCCCCAGAGGGTAACGATATTGCCTTATAAGGATTATTTTCCCGGGATCATCCCTAAGCAGCGGATAGATAACACAGCCTTCCGGCTTATCGGAATGCGTACGGACTTTGATATTATCGCTGCTGTTTCTTGAAACAAAAAAATAATCGAACGCCCTGCCGGTATCCGTCAGCGCGTCCATATGATAAAAATTCAGAAATCTGTTGGAATACAGATTTTCGACAGATGTGAACTTATCAGCCATTATCCAAAACTATCCCAAATGAATGACTTTCGCCTCTCCGTTTTTTAACGCCTGTCTGTACTCTTCAAACTTATCCGTCATGATATAACGGTTGTCCATGGTCTTTAAGACATCCTGTATCTGCATATTCTCGTACACCCTGCCATCGGCAAGATTATATACATGATTGTCATTAAAGCTGAGTACAAAAGGTCTTAATATATCATCACCGTTTTCCGTAAGCACTATGCCCTTGGTACCGTTTGTGAACTGCACGGTGCAGCCCATAGGCACGATATTTATGGCCTGCGTAAGGGCGCGCACTACCTGCTGGTTCATGCGGTTGCGTGGATGATGAAGGAACTTATATGCGGCTATGTCGCTCTTGGGCTCCTCTCCGTATTTCATTGCCGTAAGGGTATCAAAATACCAGGCTACTTTAAGCGTTTCAAGCTGGTAATCCGGCTGGCGTATATCCTTGAAACCGCCGTTCTTCAATTCCTTAAGGTCGCGCAGCAGGAAAGAGATATTCTTCATGACCTCGCTGTCAAGGTCACAGTTCTCCCTGAGCATGCGATAGCCTTCCTCTTTGCAGCGCTCGATAACTTCCCTGTCCTCATCAGTCAGGTCGGCTTCCTTCTTGCGGCTTATGGGATCGGGAATATCCAGCGATCCTATATCATGAAGAAGGGCAGCGATCACACAGCAGCGCTGAGCCTCACGATTATCCGCCAGCTTATTATAAATGGCTGCGGCCAGTATGGCCACATTGAGCGAATGCTTATATACATTATCCTCCACGCTGCGAAGATTCTGGGTAAAATTGAATTTGGCAGGATTCCTGCCGAAACGGCTGATCAGGTCGGCGGTAAGACTTTCCAGCCTGGTGGGCTGTCCGCCGTCACGTATATCATTTAAAATATCCCTTAAGGTAAATACCGCCATCGTCTGGAAACGCTCAAATTCCCTGTCCTCCTCTGTCATCGGAGGAAGAGGCTCTGCCGGTTCCAGCACATAGACGCCGATAAGTCCAAAGTTGCGCACACTGTTTATACCCTGGAGCGTGATCCGTGAATCCCTCTCATAGAGCATGACTCCCTGCTTGTTAAAGATCGGCTTTGCCAGCCTCATCCCGCTCTTTAATTCATCAGTAGGCACAAATATCATTACGCAACCCCTCTAAAATAAACGATTTGAAGTCATTGTATCAGATTTGGCGTTTATTGTAAATATAACTTATAGCCCTCTTCGTCCTTCGTGAGCACCAGATCGGTACTCTCGGGATCCAGCAGGGTATAAGGCTGAAAGATCATATCCGTGCCGTCCTTCGCCTTTGCGCTCACGCTGATATCGGCGCATTGATTGCTGCCTATCAGGGCCATGGCCTCGCCTTCCCATCTGACCAGCGCCCCATCCCTCAGGACCGATTCGCCCAGTACTTCCCTGGCCGCCTCTCCTCCCAGGGAGAAACTGAGGCTCACAATATCTCTGCCTGTCATATTGGAAAAACTGATGACGCATTTCTCCTGCATTTTGACTTCCTGCGGGCTGTCCTCGGGCTGAGGCACGGATTCGCCGGGATTTAAGTCGGTAGCCGGAGTCAGCGTCACCACCTTGATCTCTTTTTTACCGCAGCCCGCCAGCGAAAGCATCGCCAGCAGACTGATAAAGAGCAGCTTTTTTCTCATCATTATTCTCCATAAAGATCCTGCCGCGGCATAAGTCCGATCACGGATCCATGATCTGTCTACGATGATGCAGCGGCATTCTCAACGGGATCGGGCGCTTTGGTATACAGTACTTTAAGCAGTATGGGCACGGATATGCTGGATATGATTATCAGCAGTATCACGGCTGTAAAATATGAGGAATCTATGATCCCCAGATTAAGTCCCTTATTGGTAATGATCAGCGCCACCTCTCCGCGGGTCATCATTCCTGCACCTATCTTTAAGCAGTCGATAGGCTTGAAGCGGCACACTGCCGCGGTGAGTCCGCAGCCTATTACCTTGGTGATAAGGGCCACTATCACAAATGCCACGGAGAACCAGATCATATCCATGTCTATCTTCGAAAAATCCGTCTTAAGGCCGATAGCTACAAAGAAGACGGGCGCAAAGATCATATAGCTGTTAATGCTGACCTTCCTGTCGATATAGCTTGCATCCCTGATATTGCAGAGGATTATGCCGGCCACATATGCGCCTGTGATATCAGCTATGCCAAAGTATTTTTCTGCGGCATATGCCATGATAAAGCAGAGTCCCAGACCTATTATGGGTATACGCCTGGTATGAGGATAACGGGCATCAACCAGCTTCATCAGGCGGTATACTATATAACCGCCCACCAGCGATATCAACAGGAAAAGCGCTGTCTTCCCGATAACCAGCAGGGTATTGCTGTTGGGGTCCTTCATGCCCAGCACAAAAGTAAGCACGATAATGCCTATCACATCATCAATGATCGCTGCGCTCAGAATGGTCTGACCCACACGGCCGTTAAGATAACCCATCTCCCGCAGGGTCTCCACCGTAATGCCTACGGAAGTAGCCGTCATTATGCTGCCTATGAACAGGGCGCGCAGAAATTCCTCGGACCCGGGCGCCGCAAACCCATGTATGCACATGTACAGTATGGTTCCGCCCGCAAGAGGCACAAGAACGCCCACGCAGGCGATCGCCAGCGCTATAAGCCCCGACTTTTTAAGCTCTTTCAGATTGGTCTCCAGGCCGGCCGAGAACATGATCAGTATAACGCCGATCTCTGCCATCTGATTGATGAAATCGCCGGGTTTAACCAGGTTTAACAGAGCGGGTCCCAGTATCAGTCCCGCTATTATCTCGCCCACCACGCCGGGAGCCTTAAGTTTTTTGGCCAGTATAGCCATGAATTTAGCGGCCAGTATTATTATCGCCAGGTCGCGCAGTATTACATATGTTTCCATCTCAATGTCAAAAGGATGGCCGCAATTTTTGCAGCCATCCCTGAATCTCCTTCCGGTCTTTTTATCAGTCTATCTTCAGATCGCCCCAGGCGTCATCGGGAACTATTGCTATATAAGTCTTTCCGGTGTTGAGCTTTATGTGCGATGAATCTTTATACATGTACACGCAGCGTTCCGATTCACCGAACTTAACCCATTGGATAGGCACTGCCTCGCCATTCTGAAGAAGGTATCCGTCCCAGGGCTGGCCTACCAGTATATTATAGATCAGGTATCCATGCTCATCCAGCTGTGTGAAACTGCACTTCTGTATTATTACATTTTCAAAGGTAAGGTGCTTATTGCCGTTTCCTTCATCGACATATACATTGCCGTACTCGTAATACTCGTACTTGCCCAGCTCTTCGTTGTAATGAAGCTCTGACTTGTTATGAGGGAAAGGAAGGTATACATCCTTTGCCTTAAATGCATCGCTGTGGCTGTCGGAAAGCTTAAGCTCTTTATTTGAAAATTCAAAGTGCTCGCCGGGATAAAACTGGTTGTAGGTCTCTGAATAGCCGGCGCGCTGTATACGGGATCCCAGTCCGTCAAAGCTCTTTCCCGTGCTGGGATTGGTATATCCGTCATAGGTGATATACTCGGTGTACTCTGTGCTCTTTCCGTTTGAGAAACGGGCAAAGCCGCCGCTCAGATTGTTGGTATAGTCTTTTGCGGTATACTGATTGATGTAATAAGGACCACCATCATGTATCAGTATCGCATTGTATTCTGCAGCCACCATAAAGTTGGTGGGACGCGCGCTACGAATGGAACCGAACTGCTTGATGCTCTTCCAGTCCTTCATTATAGGCATGAGACGGGTGATTCGACCGTTAGCGGTACTGTTCATCATCTCATATACTATATCAGCATCGCTGGTACCGTAATGGGGCAGCGCCGTGATCTCGTTATCGGTCATTACCGCGATAGGGCGCTGATCCTTAAGTTCAAGCGGAATGAACTCATTGGTGAGCTCGCTGCGGTACATGCCCTCAGGAACAATATCCTCTTCCTCCTCGGGCTCCTCTACAACAGGCTCTTCGGTAACAGGTTCATCCTGAGCATCTCCTGCCTGTGTAACATTTACGCCTCCATCCTCGGGATTAAGCGTGACAACCGTCCCGGGATCCGTAGAAGGCTTAGCTTCTTCGTTTGTGCAGGCTGCGGCAAAGATAGATACCGCCATGCCCAGCATCAGTAGTGTAATGCTTCTCTTTTTCATAATTTCTCCTCCCGCTGTATCCCACTGATACAGCACAAACCAGTTGTTCCTACACAACAATGCGCCAGGCCCTCCCTTTATTGCACCCAATGCAATAAAACCTGACTTTTTTTCTTCCGATATTCGATTAAAAGTGTTCCCTGAGGGAATCGAACCCCCAACTGGTCCTTAGGAGGGACCCGTTATATCCATTTAACTAAGAGAAC
>CAMOEK010000036.1:0-19185 GCA_946612125.1 uncultured Lachnospiraceae bacterium
ATTATCGCCCTCATTATGATTTGTATATTTGTTACCATAGACATAACGAAAGCAGGAATCAGCGCAGAAAGCTGAAAGCGCAGTTTATGAGGAGGAAGAAAAATGGTAACAGATGAAACGATCGATCTTAGCACCCTGGAACTTGATCCTTATGACGAGGACAACTAAGAGAGAACGCCTGTAAAAAGTAGTTGTTACTGCTCATGGGAAAGGAGGGCATTTATGATGATAGGCTGTGTTAAGCTGTTTAACGGCAACCATAACCGGGGGGATTATACGGAGATCACATATTATGATGATGCCGATCAGATGGTGGATCCTGAGGAAGCTTCCAGGATAAGGATACGGGAGATGCTGGCGGACGGCACCGTTATCAAAGAAAGCTGGGGGTTCTGTAAAACAGCAAGAAAGACCGCTTAAAAGACGGTACGGCAGGAGGATACCGGGAGCATTATGCAGCTCGCAGATAAAAAATGGGCTTTTGCCAATGCGCCGGATTTTCATGTTTCGACTCCGGAGGAACTGGCGTCTGCCGTATATTATATCAATTCTTTTTCTAAAGGTGAAAAGTATCAGATCATACTTGAAGACGATATCGATCTGAGCGGTTATGCATGGAGACCCATCGGCTGGACAAGCGGAGGTTTTGGCGAATCACATAAATTCTTCGGAACTATAGACGGACAGAACCACACGATCTCAGGAATGACGATCGAGCTGGGATATGTGGATTGCGGCTTTTAACTGATATTTTATGGTATATATACAGGGGCTTGCGATATGTATATATTTATTGATGCCTGCAAATGTTTATGATTAATAAATTAAGGAGGGATTCTGTATGATAGGAGCAATATTGGGGGATATGGTCGGAGCGCCTTATGAGTTTGACCGCGGTGACAAGACTAAGGATTTTGAGATGTGGATACCGCAGGCACGCTTTACTGATGATACGGTCATGACTGTGGCTGTGGCGGAAGCTTTGCTGTCGGTCGGAAAAGATGCTGCGGAGGAAGAGGTGAAGCGCGCGGTTATCAATGCTATGCAGGACTGGGGGGAAAGATATCCTTATGCCGGATACGGCGGAAGATTCAGCCGCTGGCTGATAAGCCCTGATCCGCAGCCTTATAACAGCTGGGGAAACGGTTCGGCTATGCGCGTATCCTCTGTGGGCTGGCTGTATGACAGCATAGAGCGCACAAGAGAGGTGGCGCGCTGGACTGCTGAGGTGACGCATAATCATCCGGAAGGGGTAAAAGGCGCCGAATCTACGGCATCAGCAATTTTTATGGCGCGTAAAGGCTGCGATAAGGCTGCGATAAAGAATTATATAATTACGGAATTTGCTTATGATCTTTCCAGGACCTGTGATCAGATACGCCCCGCATATCATCATGTTGAGTCGTGCCAGGAAACCGTGCCCGAGGCCATAACCGCATTTATGGAAGGCAATGATTTTGAAGATGTGATACGCACGGCGGTATCCCTGGGAGGAGATTGCGACACGCTTACATGTATAGCAGGCGGTATGGCAGAAGCTTATTATGGTATCCCTGCAGATATGGAGGCTAAGACGCGGGAAAGACTTAAGAGCGATATCCTGGCTGTGCTGGATGCGTTTGATGCGGCTAAGGCGCCAAGGGAGAGATAGATTTCAAATGAATATAAGCCAACGGAGGTGACTTGCATATGAAACGTGTTTTTGTGATAGTGCTGGACAGCTGCGGGATAGGTGAAATGCCGGATGCGGCAGCTTTTGGCGATGAGGGCAGCAATACCCTGAAGAGCGCGGCGAAAGCAGAAGGCTTTGCCGTGCCAAATATGGAAAAACTGGGACTTTTTAATATTGACGGCATAGACTGGCGCGAGGGCGTTGACAAGCCGGCGGGCGCATATGCCAGGATGGCAGAAGCGTCTCAGGGAAAGGATACCACCACGGGGCACTGGGAGATGGCAGGGATCATCTCAAAGAATCCCATGCCTACATTCCCGGATGGCTTTCCTGCGGAGGTTATGGATGAATTTGAAAAGCAGACCGGCAGGGGCTGGCTGGTAAATAAGCCATATTCGGGAACCACGGTGATCAACGAATACGGTGATGAGCATGTTAAGACAGGAAAGCTGATAGTTTATACATCCGCGGATTCGGTATTCCAGATAGCAGCCCATGAGGATATCGTAAGCCGTGAGCAGTTATATGAATACTGCCGCATAGCCAGAAAGATACTTAAGGGCGATTATGCCGTGGGCCGTGTAATAGCCAGACCTTTTATAGGAGAGGGTAACGGAAATTACACGCGTACATCGGGGCGCCATGACTTTTCTCTTGAGCCTACGGGAGTGACCATGCTGGATCAGATAAAAGATGCCGGCATGGATGTTATAGGCGTAGGCAAGATCAAGGATATATTCGCCGGAGTGGGACTGACTGAGTTTGTATATACTCAGAACAATGCTGAAGGCATTGAACGCACGCTGGAGTATATGGATAAGGATTTCTGCGGCCTGTGCTTTACCAATCTGGTAGATACGGATATGGTTTACGGCCATCGCCGCGATATACAGGGATACGGAGACGCCCTCAGCTATTTCGATAAAAAGCTGGGAGAAATGCTTAACAAAATGCGCAGTGAGGATATGCTGATCATTACTGCCGATCACGGCTGCGATCCCGGTTATACAAAGACCACCGATCATACCAGAGAATATGTTCCTTTTCTGGCCTGCGGCGCAGAGGGCTTTTTAAAGCCGGGCAATTACGGCAGCAGGAGCAGTTTTGCCGATCTGGGAGCAACCGTATTGAAATATCTGGGCGTGGAACAGAAGATAGCGGGCGAATCCATGGTTTAAAGCCCTGCATACATATATCTGTGTTCTGATACCTTTGCTTGCATCAAGATACTGTATATGGTATCATATTCGGGCGTATATATTGAGGAATTATGAAAAAGTAAGGAGAAGTTTGAGAAGTGGCTACATTAAAAGAAGAGATCGACAGGCGCAGGACCTTTGCGATCATATCCCACCCGGATGCAGGTAAGACAACTCTGACGGAAAAACTGCTGCTGTATGGCGGCGCCATCAATCTGGCAGGATCGGTCAAAGGTAAGGCTACTGCAAGGCATGCGGTATCGGACTGGATGGAGATAGAAAAGGAGCGTGGTATCTCCGTAACATCTTCCGTGCTTCAGTTTGAATACGACGGTTATTGCATAAATATTCTGGATACCCCGGGACATCAGGATTTCTCGGAGGATACTTATCGTACGCTTATGGCGGCCGATTCGGCAGTCATGGTCATAGATGCGTCCAAGGGCGTGGAGCCCCAGACCAGAAAGCTGTTCAAGGTCTGCGCTATGCGCGGGATCCCCATCTTTACTTTTATCAACAAGCTGGATCGTGACGCGCTGGATTCATTTGATCTGATGGATAATGTGGAAAAAGAGCTGGGCATAGAAACCTGTCCGGTAAACTGGCCTATAGGATCGGGAAAGAATTTTAAGGGCGTATACGACCTGAGAAACAAGGAACTGCTGGCATTTGAGAACACGGAGAAGGGAACAAAGGAGGGCCGTACCCTTGAGATGAAGGATATGGACAGTATTCGTTCCTATGTGGGAGATGAGGCAGCAGATAAACTTGAAGAAGAACTTGAACTTTTATCCGCAGGCGCGGAGTTTGATATCGATCAGGTCAGGGCAGGAAAGCTTACGCCTGTGTTTTTTGGCTCGGCGCTGACCAACTTTGGCGTTGAATACTTCTTAAGATCGTATCTGCATATGGCGATGGCTCCCAGCGGGCGCATGTCCGGCGGAAACGTGGTTGAACCCGTGCAGGAATCCTTCTCCGGTTTTGTATTCAAGATACAGGCAAATATGAATAAAGCCCACAGGGACAGGATAGCGTTTATGAGAGTCTGCAGCGGACGCTTTGATGCGCAGGCAAATGTCAAGCATGTGCAGAGCGGCAGGGTCATGCGCCTGCAGCAGCCCCAGCAGATAATGGCAGATGAGAGAAAGATACTGAGCGAGGCTTATGGCGGTGATATCATAGGCGTTTTCGATCCGGGCAATTTCTCTATAGGTGATACACTCTGTGACCCTAAGATGGATGTGTGCTATGAAGGCATACCGACCTTTGCTCCCGAGCATTTTGCAAGGGTGCGTCAGGTCGATACCATGAAGCGCAAGCAGTTTGTTAAAGGTGTGGAGCAGATAGCACAGGAAGGCGCGATACAGATCTTTCAGGAGATAGCTTCCGGTATGGAAGAGATCATAGTGGGAGTCGTGGGCGTGCTTCAGTTTGATGTGCTCAAGTATCGTCTTGAGAATGAATATAATGTTGAGATACGCTTAGAACCCCTTCCGTATGAGCATATACGCTGGATCGTTAATAAGAACGAGATAGATGTGGCTAAGCTGACGGGTACTTCGGATATGAAGAAGGTTCAGGATCTTAAGGGCAATCCGCTGCTTCTGTTTGTCAATGCATGGAGCGTGGGCATGACTGAGGAGCGAAATCCGGATCTTAAGCTCAGCGAATTCGGAAAAGACTGGTAAACAGACTTTTATGAAGAGGAGACTCCTTAAATCCATATCGGTCTTAGGACTTACGCTTTTTCTTCTGGCCGGCTGCGGAAAGAAGAATAATATCGATCTGCCCAATGTCGGCATCCTTACAAAGGAAGAGAACGACGGGGAGGTCACTTTTGTCGCGGCTCAAAAGGATAAGGACGGTATAGTCACCCTTACACCTGCGACAGGATACGAAGCGCCCGTGATAACAGAGGAAAAGGCGGGCAAGAAACAGCGTGAAAGACTGGATGTGCTTAAGGCAGAGAAGAATGCGGCAGGCATTACGCAAACGGCCATCGAGCGCTGCATGAGGCAGCAGGAAGGCCGGTATATGTATGACATGATGGATGCGCGCCTTCATTCGCTTTACGCGGAACTGCTTCTGATAATAAAAGCGCACGCCGAGGATATACTGATATCGACCACGGATGAAGATGATCTGCAGACCACTTTCATGTGTGTTTTTCAGGATCATCCGGAGCTTTTCTGGATAGAGGGCTATTCTTACAGCCGGTATTCGAACCAGTCTGGCAAGGTTTTCAGTTTTACCTTCAGCGGCAAGTATTCTTATAATGTGGAAGAATGCAAGAAGCTGCAGCAGAGCGTTGATGACTGGGTTGACAAGTGCATATGGGGACTGCCGGCAGGAGCCGATGATTACGAAAAGGTCAAATATGCATACCAGTACATTATATATAACACCGATTATGTTCCGGGAGCCAGGGATAACCAGAATATCATTTCGGTCATGACAAACGGAGAATCGGTCTGCCAGGGCTACGCCAAAGCCCTGCAGTATGTTCTGGGAGAAATGGGCGTGCCCTGTACCATGGTCGTAGGAAAAGTAAAGGGCGGAGAAGGCCATGCCTGGGACCTTGTGAGTATTAACGGCGCCTATTATTATGTTGATCCCACCTGGGGAGATGCCGGATATCTTTCCGCCTCCGGTTTGGATGTGAGCAGTCAGGGAGAGGTCAACTACAATTATCTTAATGTGACCAGTGACGAGATAGCTGTATCGCATGTGCCCGATAATGTTGTGGCCATGCCTCATTGTGTCGCTACGGAAGATAATTATTATGTGCGTGAAGGGCGCTTTTTCAGCAGCTACGATTTCGCTGCGCTTAAAAAGCTGTTTGACGAGGCTATGCATTCCGGAGGGCGCTATGTGGCATTTAAATGCGCCGATAACGACAGTTACTGGATGTGTGTTCATATGATACTGGAGGAACAGGAGATCTTCAATCTGCTGCCGGACGGCGTTCGCAGTGTTGATTATACGACCAGTGATGAGCTGAAGGTTTTGTCTTTCTGGTTTTAATTGAAAAACAGAAGGCTTTGTGGTAAGATAGGCGTCAGTGGAAAAAGAGGGGCCGTATATGACCCTTTTGCAGAGGAGAAAAAGATGGAAAATAACAACAATATCTCACTTAAGGTTGAAAACGAGAACATCGGAAGCGTACAGATAGCTGATGATGTGGTTTCGATGATCGCTGCCCTGGCTTCGTCCGAGGTGGAAGGCGTCAGCGCCATGACAGGCAACATAACCAACGAGCTGATGAGCAAAGTGGCTATGAAGAAGCTTACAAAGGGTGTGAGAGTAGCTTTGGTGGATAATTCCGTTACCGTAAATCTTTCCATAGTTCTGGAATATGGTTATAATATTCCGGAAACTTGCAAGAAGGTACAGGAAAAGGTTAAGAATTCCGTTGAAAATATGACAGGCCTTACGGTAGAGGATGTTAATATCCGCATAGCTTCCGTAAATATGCCTAAAGGGAAATGATCATGAGCAGGCGTATCAATCGTGAAAGAGTATTCATGTTACTCTTTTCTGCGGACTATTATGATAAAGAAGGTATGAATGAACAGATAGACAGCTTCTTTGCCGATGAGGAAGAGGAGTTTCTGGAGGAAGAACTGCTCCGTATAGAGGAAGAGGGCGGTTCTCCGGATGAGATCGTCATACCGGCATATCTCACGGACGGCCGTGATCAGATCAGGGAAAAGACCCTGGCTATTGTAGATAAGATACCGGAGCTGGATAAGCTTCTGGATGAAAAGATACAGGGCTGGAATACCGGACGCATCGGTAAGGCGGAACTGGCGTGTCTGCGCCTGGCTCTTTATGAGATGCGTTATGATAACAGTATCTCCGATGCCGTGGCTATCAATGAAGCGGTAGAATTGGCAAAAAAATACGGCCAGAGCAAATCAGGTGAATTCGTAAACGGAGTCCTCGCCAAATTTGCGTTGGGGTAAATAATGAATAAAAAGATCTATTCCGTGTCGCAGATCACTTCTTATATCTGGGGAATGTTCTCTCAGGATTACTGTCTGCGCGATCTTTCCATTAAGGGAGAAATAGGAGATATTACCTATTGGAAAGACGGCACGATCTATTTCAGTTTAAAAGATGATAAAAGCCTTATACCCTGTGTATGCTTTAAAGATAAGGCAGCAAGGCTTAAGACAAGGTTTGAAAAGGGTAATTCCGTTGTTGCTTCGGGATCGGTGGGCGTATACAAGGAAGCCGGCAAATACCAGTTTTATGCTTCGTCCATAGAGAAAGAGGGGCAGGGGGAACTGTATGCAAGATATCTTAAGCTGAAGGATGAGCTTGAGGAGATGGGACTGTTTGCGCAGGAATATAAGCAGCAGATCCCGTATATGGCAAAGACGGTGGGCATAGTCACTGCGCCGACCGGGGCAGCAGTGCGCGATATAATAAGAAATGCAAAGATCAGGGATCCCTTTGTGCAGCTGGTGCTTTATCCTGCAGTGGTGCAGGGCAGGCAGGCGCCGGAGAGCATTATCAGGGGCATAAAAGCGCTGGAATCTTATGGCGTGGATGTCATGATAGTGGGAAGGGGCGGTGGATCGCTTGAAGATCTGTGGGCCTTTAATGATGAGGGCGTGGCAAGGGCGATATTTGACTGCAGTGTCCCCATTATATCTGCGGTTGGACATGAGACGGACTTTACCATAGCTGATTTTGTGGCGGATCTGCGGGCGGCTACTCCCACGGAGGCGGCCGTGCATGCAGTGAGCGACATACGCTCCGTTCTTGAGCGCATAGACCGGGATGAGCGCAGGCTTAAACATTCCTTTGGCTCCCTGCTGAGGGACCGCAGGATGCAGGCGGAAAAGCTGCGCGAGAAATTAAAGCGGCTGTCGCCGCAGATGAGGCTTAATGATAAAAGGCAAAGATCGGCGGCAATAGAAGAGCGTTTTCATACATTGATAGATAGAAAGCTGCAAGAGTACAAGCACACTCTGGCACCGGCAGAAGGACGCCTGAGCGCCCTGATGGATAAAAGGCTGCAAAGGGATAAACACCGCTTTGCAATATTGCTGGAGAGATTTAAGGCGCGTTCGCCCCTTGATCGGCTGGGTGGCGGATATGCATATGTAAGCAATGCTCAGGGAAAGGGAGTTTCATCTGCAGCGGAATTAAAGAAAGGCGAATTGCTTAAGCTGCGTCTTAAGGACGGCACTGCGGATGCAAGGATAGAGGATGTCAGGACCGGCGAAGGAGGCGAAGACGATGGCTGAGAAGAAAAAGGAAAAAGAGAAGCTTTCACTTGAAGAAAATTTTGAACTGCTGGAGGAGAGTCTCAGCAAGCTGGAGGATGACAGCCTTCCGCTTGAAGAGGCTTTTGAACTGTACCAACAGGGCATGCAGATCCTGAAAAGCTGTAATGAAGAGATAGACAGAGTTGAGAAGAAAGTGCTTCAGTTAAGGGATAACGGTGAGACCGATGAATTTGAAGAGTGAACTGGATAAAAGAACCGGACAGGCAGAAGAAGTAATAAAGCGATATCTTCCAAAGGACGCGCCGCATCAGCATACCGTCATAGAGGCGATGGAATACAGCGTGACCGTGGGCGGAAAGCGTCTGCGTCCCGTGATGATGAAAGCTTCCTGCGAAATGTGCGGGGGCAGCGGGAGCATAGAGCCTTTTATGGCGGCTATAGAGATGATCCATTCCTATTCCCTGGTGCATGACGACCTGCCGGAGATGGATAATGATGAACTGCGCAGGGGCAAGCCTACCACCCATATCAGATATGGGCAGGCTATGGCAGTACTGGCAGGAGACGGGCTTTTGAATTATGCCTACGAGACCGTTCTTAAACATGCGGCAGAGGCAGAGGACAAGAACGCCTATATCAAGGCCATGGCGCTGCTGGCGGAAAAGGCCGGGATCTACGGCATGGTGGGCGGACAGTGCCTTGATGTCGAGGCCGAAAAGAAGGAAATGGAACTGAGTGAGGAACAGATTCTCTTTGTGTACGAAAACAAGACTGCAGCTCTTTTGCAGGCTTCGCTGATGTGCGGCGCTTATCTTGCGGGGAATGATGAAGCGGCTGCAGTGTTGGAGCAGGCAGGCTATGATCTGGGGATCGCTTTCCAGCTGCAGGATGACATACTTGATATAGAGAGCACCACGGAGGAGCTGGGCAAGCCGGTCGGCTCTGATGAGCGAAACGGCAAAAAGACTTATGTTTCCTATCTGGGTATCGAAGCTGCCAGGAAGGAACAGGAGAGGCTTTCAAAAGAGGCTGTTGAACTGATAAGCAGAATAGAAACGGCAAACGAAGAACAGGAAAATGCAAAAGAGTTCCTGATGGAACTCATTGTCAGTCTTTGCAGCAGGAGAAAATAAAACTTATGGCCAGGAAAAAGACAGAGGAAGAATACAGATCACCCGAAGAAGTGGATACGCATCTGCTGGATCAGATCTGCAAACCCGGAGACATAAAGGCCTTCGGCAAGGCGGATTATCAGGAGCTGGCTGATGAGATCAGGGCATTTCTAATAAGGCATATCAGTGAGACCGGCGGGCATCTTGGGTCCAACCTGGGCTGCGTGGAACTTACGATGGCGCTGCATATAGCTTTTGATTTGCCGGATGACAAGATAATCTGGGATGTGGGACATCAGTCCTATACCCATAAACTGCTGACCGGCAGGCGTGAAGGCTTTGAAAGTCTGCGCCAGTACAAGGGCATGAGCGGCTTCCCCAAACGCAGGGAAAGCGAATGCGATGCGTTTGATACCGGGCATTCATCAACTTCAATATCTGCCGGGCTGGGACTGGTGCAGGCCAGGGAGATAAGCGGCCAGAATTATAAAGTTATATCCGTTATAGGCGACGGATCGCTGACGGGCGGCATGGCCTATGAAGCGCTGAATAATGCTTCAAAGCTTAAAAAGAATTTCATAGTGATACTTAATGATAATAATATGTCCATATCTGAGAATGTGGGCGGGGTATCGAATTATCTTAATGCCATACGTTCTGCGGAAAAGTATCTGGATCTGAAGGAAGGCGTATATAATTCGCTGATGAGATCCGGCAACGAGGGGACAGTGCGGGCCATCAAGAAGGTGAAGTCCACGGTCAAGCGCCTGATGGTGCCGGGGATGATATTTGAAAACATGGGTATTACCTATCTGGGACCGGTAGACGGCCATGATGTGGAAGCCATGGTGCATATGTTTGAATATGCGAGCCGCGTGGAGAATGCTGTGGTGGTACATGTGCGCACCCAGAAGGGCAAAGGTTACATACCCGCCGAAAGACATCCGGCGCGCTTCCATGGCGCGGAGCCTTTTGAGATAGAGAGCGGCATGCCCAAAAAGATCCGTGAAAAAGCCAATTACACTGATGTGTTTTCGACTGTGATGTGCAAGCTGGGCAAGATGGATGAGAAAGTTACGGCTATAACCGCAGCCATGCCGGACGGCACAGGGCTCAAGCGCTTTCATAATCTTTATCCCGATCGTTTCTTTGACGTGGGCATAGCGGAAGAGCATGCGGTGACCTTTGCGGCTGGACTGGCAGCAGGCGGGCTTAAGCCTGTGGTTGCCATCTATTCCTCCTTCCTGCAGAGGGCCTATGACCAGATACTGCATGATGTCTGCATACAGAATCTGCCTGTGGTAATAGCCATAGACAGGGCCGGCCTGGTGGGGAGCGACGGCGAGACGCATCAGGGTATCTTTGACCTGTCTTATCTGGCGACTATCCCGGGCCTGACTATCATGGCGCCCAAGAATAAGTGGGAATTGGCGGATATGATGCGCTTTGCGGTAGAGCAGGAACTTCCGATAGCCATACGTTATCCAAGAGGCGAAGCTTATGACGGCCTGGAGGAACACAGATCTGCGATAGAATACGGCAAATGCGAAGTGATATATGATGAGAGCGATATCTGCCTGATAGCTGTGGGCAGCATGGTAAAGACGGCAGTGGAAGTAAGAGAGTCGCTCAAGGCGGAAGGATATTCCTGCAGCCTTATAAACGCGCGTTTTGTTAAGCCGCTGGATGATGCAATGACAGAAATGGCCGACAGGCATAAGCTGGTAGTGACGCTGGAAGAAAATGTCAAAAACGGCGGATTCGGCGAGCGCTTCAGGCTGGCTTATGAGGAATGCGGCGGACATAAGAACAGACCGGAGTTTTTGCATATAGCTCTGCCGGATGCCTACGTGGAGCATGGCAATGTGGAACTGCTGAAGAAAGAGCTGAAGATAGATGCGGCGAGCATAAAGGAAGCCATACTGGAGAAACGCAATGGGTGAAAAGGCGGCAAAAGAAAGGCTTGATGTGCTGCTGGTGAACGCCGGCCTGGTAAGCTCCAGGGAACTGGCCAAACGGCATATCATGGCGGGAGAGGTTTTTGTTAACGGGCAGAGAGAAGATAAGCCCGGCAGTTTTTTTGCCGTGGAGGATATTAAGCTCGAGCTCAGGGCAGATACCCTGAGATATGTGAGCCGCGGAGGGCTCAAGCTGGAAAAAGCGCTTAAGGTTTTCCCTATAGATCTTACCGGCGCGGTCTGCATGGATATAGGCTCATCCACGGGCGGCTTTACCGACTGCATGCTGCAGAACGGAGCGGCAAAGGTTTACGCCATAGATTCCGGCACCAATCAGCTGGCATGGAAGCTCAGATCTGATGAGCGCGTGGTCTGCATGGAAAAGACCAACTTCCGTTATGTTACTGAAAAAGAAGTGTCCGAACCCATAGATTTTGCTTCGGCAGACGTATCCTTCATATCTCTTTCGAAGATACTGCCTGCGGCATACCCGTTGCTTAAAGATGATGCACGGATGGTGTGCCTTATCAAACCGCAGTTTGAGGCGGGACGTGAAAAGGTAGGAAAGAAGGGCGTGGTACGCGAGCCTAAAGTACATATAGAAGTGATAGAGGCCGTGACGGCAGCTGCAAAAGCCCTGGGCTTTAGCATACCGGGACTGGACTTTTCACCGATAAGAGGGCCTGAAGGAAACATAGAATATCTGCTGTATCTGGCAAAAAATAATGATGCCGATGCGGCTTATGATATCAACAGTGTAGTTGAACAGGCCCACGGAGAACTGTAAGGCGGGGGATACCTGCTTTGCGGCATTTTCGCAGGGGCAGAACAGAGGAAGATCCATGAACAGATTTTGTGTGATCAGTAACAGCATAAAGGATCCCGGACTTAAAGAGGGCAGCGCGGTCTGCGCTAAGATCAGGGAGCTTATTCAGGGGGCGGATCCACAGCTTTTGGATGTATGCGAGGACGAGCTGCCTGTGGAAGAAGGCACCGAGGCGATGCTGGTGCTGGGAGGCGACGGTACACTTTTGTCTGCTGCCATACGGCTCAGAAAGTCGGATATCCCCATGCTGGGTATCAATCTGGGGCATGTCGGATATCTGGCAGAGGTGGAAGCAGGTGAAGTGGAGGGCGCCATCAAACGTCTTGTTTCCGGTGACTTTGCGATAGAGGAGCGTATGATGCTCGCAGGCTTTACACAGATCGGCGGGGAAAAGAGCGCACTTGAGCATGCGCTTAACGACATAGTTATGAGCCGCCACGGTGATCTGCAGGTGGCTTCCTACAGGATATATGTCAATGATGTATTTTTGTATGAGTATTCCGGAGACGGCATCATCATAAGCACGCCTACCGGATCGACAGGCTATAATCTTTCGGCGGCCGGACCCATAGTAGAGCCATCAGCCAGCCTTCTGGTGCTGACGCCCATCTGCCCGCATACTTTGAATACCAGGAGTATCGTGCTTTCAGATGCGGATATCATCAGGGTTGAGCTGCTGCCGGGGCGCAGCGCAAAGGAAGCGGCTGCCGGCACATATTTTGACGGAGTGCGCATGGGAGTGCTGCATGCGGGAGATTATGTAGAGGTACGCAAGAGCAAGAGAGTCTGCCGTTTCATAAAACTGGGAAGCGACGGTTTCCTTCAGGTACTAAGAAAAAAACTGGTAAATTGAGGTTTAAGGATGTTAGACAGCATATCGGTAAAGAATCTGGCCCTGATAAAGCAGGCTGATATAGAATTGTGCGAGGGGCTTAATATACTGAGCGGAGAAACCGGAGCCGGTAAATCGATATTGATAGGTTCCGTTAATCTGTGCCTTGGAGCCAAGGCTGACAAGAGCATGATCAGGGAAGGCGCGGAATACGCCCTGATCGAGCTTGTTTTTCATGTGGATAACGAGAAGATAATATCCGCTATCCGCGAGATGGAGCTGCCCATAGAAGAAGACGGCACGGTGATCATAAGCCGCAGGATAAGCGCTAACCGCTCATCCATAAAGGTATGCGGAGAGAATGTGACGGTAAAGCAGGTAAAAGAGCTGGCGGAGCTTTTGATAGATGTTCACGGACAGCATGAGCATCAGTCGCTGCTGCACTCGCTTAAGCAGCGGGAACTGCTTGATGCATACTGTACCGGAGGACTTAAGAAGGAGCTGGAAAAGACGGCAGCAGAATATGCAGAGTATAAAAGGCTTTGCGACAGGCTTAAGAGTCTGGATATGGATGAGGCAAGCCGGGCCAGGGAAACGGAACTGGCTGAGTATGAGATAAACGAGATCGAGGAAGCCGGGATAAGACCCGGAGAAGAAGATGAACTGGAAGACGCCTTTCGCAGGATGAAGGGGGCCAGAGACAGCTATGAAGGACTTACCAGGGTAAGAGAGCTGCTGGATGAAGAATATGACGGCGCACTGGAGAATCTGGGCAGGGCAGTTCGTGAGATGAATGCGGCGGCGTCCGTAAATGAAGAACTTTCGGAAGAGGCACAGGCGCTTTCCACAGCAGAAGATACCATAAGGGACGTGCTGAGGGATGTAAGAGAGATACTCGATGACGGCGCTTTTGATCCGCAGCGCTTTGATGAGATCGAAACACGTCTGGATACGATAAGAAGGCTCAGCCTCAAGTACGGCGGAAGCGAGCAGGCTGTACTGGATTACTGTGAAAAACGCAGGGATGAGCTTAAGGAACTTAAGGATCTGGACGCCGGCAGAAAAAAGCTGGGCGCGGAGATAGAAGAAGCAAAGAAGAAGCTGGATTCGCTGTGCGAAAAGCTGCATAAGGAAAGAGCAAAGGCGGCAAAGGCGCTTAAAGAGGAGATAAGCAGCACGCTTATGGACCTGAACTTCCTGAAGGTGGAGTTTGAGGTGGCGCTGAAGCAGCGTGAAGAATACGGGCCTGCAGGAAGGGACGAAGTGGAGTTTATGATAAGCTTAAATCCCGGGGAAAAACTCAGGCCGCTTAAAGATGTGGCCAGCGGCGGTGAGCTTTCCAGGATAATGCTGGCGTTAAAGACGGTTTTTGCGGCCAGGGACGATATAGAGACTCTGATATTTGATGAGATAGACAGCGGTATAAGCGGAAAAACGGCATGGATGGTGTCTGAGAAAATGGGAGCGCTTGCGGGTGGACGCCAGCTCATATGCATTACCCACCTTCCGCAGATAGCTGCGATGGCTGATAAACACTTCTGCATAGAAAAGGAAGAAGTGGACGGAAAGACCGAAACGGGTATAAGAGCGCTCGACAAGCAGCAGGAAGAGGCTGAACTGGCCAGGATGCTGGGCGGAGGAGAACTCACGGAGGCTGTTTTGGGGAATGCAAGGGAGCTTAAGCTGCGCGCGGCGGAAAGCAAGCGGAACAATAAAGACTTTGCAAAGAACGGCTGATTAGTGTATAATTAGGAGTGGAGCAAAAATACGGCGGGGGTTATGAGGGTTGCCGTCAATATAATGGAGGGAAGGTAATGAAGAACATTCTTTTTATTGCATCCGAGGGGGTACCTTTTATCAAGACCGGCGGCCTTGCCGATGTGGTTGGGTCATTGCCTAAATGCGTCGACAAGAAGTATTTTGATGTGCGCGTAATGCTGCCGAAGTACACCTGCATTTCTCAGGAAATGAAGGACAAGATGAAATACAAGACCCACTTTTACATGGACTTCCATTGGAAGAATGAATATGTGGGCATACTTGAGGCCGAAGTTGACGGCGTAAAGTATTATTTTATAGACAATGAGATGATGTTTGGCGGGTTCAGACCGTACAGCGGCAATTTTTATGATGATATCGTAAAATTTGCATTTTTCTCAAAAGCGGCGTTATCGGCCATACCCCTGCTGGGATTTGAGCCGGATCTGCTGCATTGCCACGACTGGCAGACCGGACTGGTGCCCGTGTATCTGAAAGAGCGTTTCAGGGATAACCCGCTCTTTACCAGAATGAAGACGGTCATGACGATCCATAACCTGAAGTTCCAGGGCAGATGGGATGTCAAAGAGGTCAGGGATATCACAGGCATACCTGCTGAATTCTTTACCCCGGATAAGCTGGAGAGCTACAGGGATGCAAACCTCTTAAAAGGAGGTCTGGTATATGCCGATGCCATAACCACGGTTTCGGATACCTATGCTGAAGAGATAAAGACGCCTTTCTACGGCGAGGGGCTTGATGGTCTGTTAAAGGCCAGGAGCGGGGATCTCAGAGGCATTGTCAATGGTATAGATTACGATGAATATGATCCTTCCAAGGATAACTATATCAGTTATAAGTACAATGCAAAGAACTTCCGCAAGGAAAAGATAAAGAACAAGAAAGTATTACAGAAACAGCTGGGGCTTGAGGAAGATGAGAAGGTCATGATGATAGGTATCGTGTCCAGGCTTACCGACCAGAAGGGCTTTGATCTGATAGCCTACATAATGGATGAACTCTGTCAGGATGCTGTTCAGATAGTGGTACTGGGGACCGGTGAGGAACGATACGAGAATATGTTCCGTCACTTCGAATGGAAATACGGCGGAAAAGTATCGGCTAATATATACTATTCCGAGGAACTTTCGCACAGGATTTATGCAGCGTGCGATGCTTTCCTTATGCCTTCTATGTTTGAGCCCTGCGGTCTTTCACAGCTTATGGCGCTGCGTTACGGCACCGTGCCCATCGTGCGTGAGACCGGAGGATTAAAAGATACCGTGCAGCCTTATAATGAGTATGACTCGAGCGGCACCGGTTTTTCATTTATGAATTATAACGCTCATGAGATGCTTGCGACTATCCGTTATGCGGAGAAGATATACTACGACAAGCGCCGTGAGTGGAATAAAATGATAGACAGAGATATGGCAGTCGATTTCTCCTGGCATGTATCCGCAGGAAAATATCAGGAGATGTATGACTGGCTGATTGGAGAAAAAGTCTGATGAATGCAAAGCTTTTCAGGATCCTTTGGGCAGTTTTACTGCTGCCGCTGATGGTATGTGTTTTAAGTTTCAGTGCATATGCGGGGGGAGACGAAGAAGGGTTCGATGTAAAGAGTACTTCCGGTATCAGCGCTGACGGGGATGTAGAATATGTTTACCTTCAGGTTACCAACAACGGAAAGGATTTTGGAGGGTATGTAAGGCTTATAATGAGCGATGGCAGTTATTATGACTCCATTGTTTATGAAACATATGCTTCTGTGGCTTCCGGTTCCACGGAGAACATAACTATCGGGATCCCCGTGCCGGATGGCGTTAATCTTGAGGATTATGAAGCAACTGTAAAGATTGTCGATACCAAAGGCAATGAGCTTTATTCGGCCAGACAGAAGAAGCTCTTTACCGTTAATGCATCACAGCAGTTCGGCATTCTGAGCAACAGCGGCTCAGGGTTGGACTATCTGGAGAAAGCATTTTCTGATCCTTACAATATGGGATATTATGGCGGCAGCAATGCAGAAGACAAGTGGACAAGTCTTTATATGATGCCGGCAGAACTCACTGACGGGTATACGCTCAAGCAGATGAGTTACCTTTTTATCGATGATTATGATCTTTCATCTTTAAAGAGTGATCAGATAGAGGCGATAGAAGAGTGGACCCGTCTGGGAGGCGTGCTGGTGATAGGCACAGGCAGTAATCTGGACCATTGCTTCTCTGCCTTTGATAAGGACTTCATCAATCTTGAACTGGGAAATAAGTATACTTATTCCAGTTTCAGCTATTATTCCAATACAGGTTATATCACGGTTGCCGATCTGGTTCTCAAGAAGGGATATAATCAGATCTGTTACGGAGAGCTGCACAGCCAGATCGTAGGCAGAGGCGCCATAGTAGTGGCTAATTTTTCGCTCTCCGATCCTGACCTGGACAAGAGCTTTTTCGGCGTGGATCTTTATACAAATCTTACGAGCATAAAAGCGTCTTCCGGAAGCAGTGCCGGAAGCAATTATCATCTTACTTCCCATGATATGGAGGTCGATTACGGCGTAATGCAGGGACGCAGCACGTTCAGTCCCACGCTGCTTCGCGTCATGGTGATCTTTTATGTTATTCTTGTCGGTCCCGGCGTTTATCTTATCCTTAAGAAGTTTAAGAAGAGGGAATTGATCTGGTTTGCCGTTCCGGCGATCTCTTTTGTCTTTGTGCTATTAGTATTTTTGATCAGCCGCGGTTTTGATATGAGAAGCAGACAGTTTACGACAGTGCGCATAGTCAACGCCGACGGCAAAGAAGAAGAGACAGATTATATCATGGGTTATTCCGCAAACAGGAATGACTGGAGCATAACCCTGAATGATAATGCCGGAGCTGCCGGCCCGGTCAACTATGTAAATATGTATTCACATAATTCAAAAGAAGATCAGTATCAGTATAAAACATCCAATAATACGGCCGGGATGCAGCTTTTCTATTCACCCAATTCAGGTTTTGATAATGCGTATTTTAAGGTGAAAGCCGATAACAGCTTAACGGGCGGCGGAATGAAGCACAGCCTGGAACTTGACAATTCCAAGATAGTGGGAGAACTGGAGAACGGAACGGATTATGATTTCGATCACGTTATCCTGGTATGCTATGGATATTATGACATGATAGATAATGTTAAAAGTGGTGATAAAATAACCATAAATTCCAAGTCACGTCAACGTTATTCTAATGAAAGCACTCTTGAAGATCTGGCAAAGAAGTACTACAACTATGGCGAATATGATGAAGCAAGACTTTATATGGCGATGTTTTTTGCGGCTCATGAGCTGAATGATCATGGCAGTTTCGTTATAGGCGTATGCAAAGGCAGTGAAAAATTGATCAAAGGGAACGTGGCGGAAGATAAATATCTTTGCGTTTACGGGGTGGATTGAGATGCTTTATCTTGAGAGGCTTGTAAAAAATTACGGTTCTTTCCGGGCAGTGGATGGTTTATCTTTACATGTGCCCAAGGGAGATCTTTTCGGATTTATCGGACCCAACGGAGCCGGCAAGACCACCAGCATAAGGATGCTTTGCGGTCTGCTTAAACCGGATTTCGGAAATATATATATAGCGGGATATGAGCTGCGCAGACAGTCAGAGGCTGTCAGGCGCTGTATCGGATATGTCCCGGATTTCTTTGGGGTATATGATAACCTGAAGGTTCGTGAATATATGGAGTTTTACGGTTCCATATACGGCATAGATGATGTTGATATCAAAAAGATGACCGGCGATCTTCTGGAACTGGTCAATCTTTCGGGCAACGAGGATGCCTATGTAGACGGGCTTTCACGAGGCATGAAACAGAGATTGTGCGTGGCCAGGGCTCTTTTGCATAATCCGGAGCTTCTGGTGCTTGACGAGCCTTCGTCAGGTCTTGATCCCAAGGCAAGGGTTGAAATGAAAGAATTGCTCATGAACCTTAATTCCATGGGAAAGACTATTATCATAAGCTCGCATATACTGTCGGATATAGCAGAAATGTGTACCAGCATGGGTATAATGAACCGGGGCAGGCTGGTAGCAGCCGGCAAAATGGATGATATCCTGGGCATGGGACGCAATGATCATCATGTGATCATATCGGTGAGCAGCGACTCCCAGCAGGCAGCCACTGCACTTAAAGAAATACCCGGGATCAGTCTGGTATCGCTTCGTGAGAATGAGATGGTCATCAATTTTGACGGAAATGACCAGGAGCTTAACAGGATAATCGGATCGCTTATGAATGCAGGCGTTATGGTTAGCGGATTCAGACGCGAAGAGAGTAATCTGGAGACTCTGTTTATTCAGCTTACTTCCGGGAATGTGCCGCCCGGAGCACCGGGAACGGCCGGGACAGCATCGATGACCAACACACAGGCAAATCCGTTTATAACACCCAATCCGGGTATGCCTTTTACACAGAATAATCAGGGATTTAACGGAATGCAGCAGCCCAGGATGAATATGGGAATGAATATGCAGCAACCCGGGATGAACATGGGAATGAATATGCAGCAGCCTGGGATGAACATGGGAATGAATATGCAGCAGCCCGG
>CAMOEK010000037.1:0-19052 GCA_946612125.1 uncultured Lachnospiraceae bacterium
GTATTCACGCCGTAATAACCAACGCTAAGTTCGTTCCTTACTATCTCACTGCGGTCCCTGACGCATACGGCGCCGCCGTCTTCCGCATAACTCATCGTCTTGTCCTTGCAATAGCATACAGCCAGGACCTGCGCCGCATCAGGTGAAAACTCAAGTATTATTGAAGCATCATTCAGTATCGATTTGTCGTAAATATAAGCTGTTACAAGCTTGAACAGAAGTTCCGTTCCCGGATCCAGTTCCTCTTTCTTATTAAGAAAGACCTCGTAATCCCCGGGCTCGCAGCTTACGGATACGATAGTTCCCTGATATTCATCTGACTGTGTACCGTTCCATATCTCATTCCAGCTGTAATCATTACCTTCGGGATCGGTGATGAGCGAAATATTCATGGTGCCGTCCGATCCGTCTTTACTGAATCTGGTAACTTTATTACTGCTGTCAACAGCAGCCATAACCTCGCGGTCGATAGCTCCGCCGGAATAATACTCGGAAAGCTGCGTCTGAGCAGCCATAAAAATATCTTCGGCATGGGCGTTCAGCTGTTTCATCTTTGACCAGTCCTGCCATGATATTATCCCGCCCACAGCCAACGCGAGCGCTATGACCATGATTATCAGAACCACGATCATCTCGACAAGAGTAAAGCCCCTGTTATTCAGTTGTCGTTTGAACTTTCTCTTTTCCATTTTGCTACACTTCCATAGTTAAAATGCTTTTGTCTGTTAAGGAACCGCTTTGTAAGTATTACGCAGTTCGTTGTATGCCCCTACGGCATCTCCGCTTCCGCCGCAGCCATCCAGGATGTACATTCTGGATCTGAACACTTTATATGTCGAATCCTCTTCCGATACCGTTATTTCATTTTCATCCATTACGCCGCTGAGTGTGCTCTGATCCCAGCTGCCGTTATAATATACCATCGGCTCACTGTCTTTTCTTTCGACATAGACCAGAGCGTATATTTTATATCCTTTTTTAAGCCCCGACAGTCCTGCCTTCGAATAATTGCCGCCTCCGGTCCCTTCAGTAATATTCCCCGTAATAAAACCGCAGATATATGGTTTTTCGGCTATACCGGAATTGTATATAACATCCGATGACCAGTCTTCCCTCCAGAAAAACCCTGCAGAATTATCATTAGTTTTTGGCGTATTATCCTGGTTGGGCATTATCCCCTGATCATATAAAGAGGCAAGCTTATTCTGAACGGCATTGAGCACGGCTTTTGCATTAGTCGCCTCTTTTTCCTTCCTGGCATTGTCAATATAACCTAAAAGCGCCGGTGTGAGGATCGCAGCCAGCAGGGCTATTATGATCAGCACAACAATAAGCTCCACCAGAGTGAAACCCTTGTTATCATAATGCTCTTTCCTGCCTGCCCTTACCTTCATTTCAGCTATGTTTCTCCATACGATCAAAGCTTTTAATTGCCTGCGGTTATATCCGTGAAATAGCCGGGATCACTGCTCCCGCCGTCTATCTTTGCATTCTTATGCCATTCATCCTGATATGTTGTGCCCTTGCCCCCTACTATCTTCTTATCCCCCAGGAAGATATTCTTCTTATTGGTAGGTGTTAAACCGGTGAAATCCGTTCCCGGATAAACCTTGATAGTAGTAAGATTTACGCAATACTTAAACAGACTACCGATACTATTGGAAGTTGTAATCTTATTCGTTACACAATCGGGGCCGAATTCTATAAGCGTTAACGCCGACATCTGTTCGAACTGCTCTTTGCTGATGTTGATACCGGCGCCATCTACCTTTTTACCGTTGATCCAGTCTTCCATATTGAACATACCGGTTATGATCGTTATATTAGACAGGTTAAAATTCTCCAGTGAAACCGAAGGCAATGAAAAACATCCCTTAAATATGCCCTCAGCGCTCTCAAGTTTATCTGTAGTATATATCTTAGCAGTATCTATGGACTTCAGATTTATGCAATCCTGGAACATAAACGCCACGGTAGTAACCTTATCAAGATGAATACCGCTGCCCAGATCAACCGTTTCAAGCCTGTAGCAGTTCTGGAACATCGCTTCTGTAGTAGTTAAGCTTAAAGTCTTCAAACCCGACATTTTTATCCCGGTAAGCGCATAGCAGTTACGGAACATACTCTTCATAGTAGTAACACTTGAGCTGTTCATTCCGGAAATGTCTATATTTTTAAGCGCCTTGCAATCCTGGAACATCGCTTCCATGGTTGTTATTTTTGAAAAATCCACATCGGTGAGTTTTATTTTTTCAAGCTTGGGACAAGCGTTGAACATCTGATATGCAGAGCTAACCCCACTCATATCAAATTTAGTTATATCCAGATCCTTTAACGCCCCGGAACTGCTGAACAGTCCGCTGACATCACTCATATTGGCCGGAGCGCAATATGATGCATCAAGCGTTTCAACACGTGATTTTCCCCAACCTATGATCGCTTTAAATATGATATACTCATTCTTCCAATAGCTTATGCTTAATTTCTTAAGCGCGGGACAATTATTTATAAATTTATCAACCTGGCTTGTCTCGGTGATCTTCGGCAGTTCAAGCTTCGATATATTCAGCTCTTCCAAAGCCGTACAACCGTCAAACATGCTGACCATGGTCTTAACAGAACGCGTATCAAATGATGAAATATCGGCTTTCTGAAGTGATGTGCAGCTTGCAAACATTTTAAGCATGCTCTCAACTTTTGATACAGGGAAGGCCGAAATATCAAAGCGCTTTAATGAGCTGCATCCCTCAAAGCAGCTTTCCAGACTGGTAACGGCTGACATATCAAAGCCTTTTTCCGAAAACTCTTCCAACGCTTTACAGTTTTGGAACATGGCCTTTGCGCTTTCAACTTTACGCGCATCCATTCCGCTCATCTTAACAGTGGTTAACTTGTAACAATCTTTGAACATTTCCACTGCTGATGTAGCATTTAACACTTTAAGATCTGTCAGATCGATAAGCTCAAGCGATTTGGCGCTATTATACATCTGCGCCAGTGAAGTAATATTATCAAACTGAGCCCCCTTAAGTATGACTGTTTTAAGCTTAGCCTTATTGACAGTACAAAGTCCCTTGATACTTCCCTCATATCCTGTTCCGGTAAACTTCATTCCTGTATAATCTATGTACTCAATGCTGTTGCATCCACCGTATACGGCGTCAAATGCATGATCACCCGCAACTCCCGACAGGTCCCACTCTCTCAGTATCACGCACTGAAGTTTGCCGCATCCGTCAAACATATGCTGTATAGCATTAGTATCATCCCAGGTCTGACCACTGTCCGGATCCGGTTCATCCGGTTTACCCTCTTGCAGATTTGTGGTATCCCAATAGGAAAGATCTACCGTTCCGGTCATGGAGCTGCATCCTCTGAATGCGCTGGCCACGGAATACAGTTTGCCCCCCTTGGGCGCATTTTCCTTTTTGCCCCATCCGTTCACTATGATCTGCGCTGATGAGCATTTATAAAAAGCAGATTGCATCGATTTCAGATTAGACAGATTCCAGCCTGAAAGATCCAGCTCTTTTACCAAGCTTGCTTCCTGAAACATCTGCTGAATGTTTTCAACCTTACAAGGTTTATTATTCCAGCTCTTAAGATCCAGTTCCTGCAGCGACAGCGCTTTCTTAAACATGGATCTGAAGCTGACAACATTTGTCGGATCCACACCCGAAAGATCTACCGTAATAAGGCTCTTATTGGTGTCAAAGCACTCTCTCATGTTGGTAAGCTCAGGTCCGGTACAAAGCCTTCCGTTTATCCTTATCAGCTTATCGTCATAATAGAACATTCTCTTCATCGATACACAGCCGTTCAGATAAAAATCCCCGCCCAGATCAACCTGAGTCATGCTGGTGCACTTACGGAAAGTCTCATAACAGCTTCCTATACCGCCTCCGTTGAATTTCCATCCGCTAAGATCGATCTTTGTTAACGCTGTACAGTCGCAGAATGTCTGCTTAAGCTCCGTAACAGTCGCTTTTTTGAAAGCATCACTGAATTTGATCTCCGTTACATGGTCCATTCCTTTAAAACAGGTATTCAGATCCAGGGTGCTGCCCAGCTCAAGTATCCCGCTCAGATCCAGCGTACCGTTCAACCCATGCGCAGCCGAAAAAGCTTCCTTCATCTCGCAAAGCTTAGGCGCTTCAAATTCATCTCCGAATTCCACTTTATTCAATTTCCTGCTTTCGGCAAAAAGCCGGTTTGCAGTCTTTATCCTCGATACATCAAAGCCCTGAAAACTGAACGCGTGCAGCCTATCTGTTCCGCTGAGCATCCCATCGCAGTTTTCAGGCATAAAGGCCACGAGAGCATTGGTCCACCACTTAAGTGTTTTCCCATCATACCAGGCGTAAATATAAAACCCGGGATTGGTATCATCATCTATCCTGTTTTCTTCTTTTTTGATATTGGCAGGAAGCGTCTCCAGTTCATAAGCATCCTGAGGCACCATTTCCACTCTGTCAGTGTCATGACCGCTTACCATCTTGTTTAATAAATCATTGGAAACCACTGCCTGTTCCTTCAGATTCGGGTCCCTGATGACCCGGGCATTAAACACAAACAGATCTCCCGGCTGATCAACGATATAATCGCCTATAGCCGTTTTATCCTTGCAGATCTTTCCTGTGCCTTCTTCCTCCCAGTCCCTGAAAATATATGTCCTTACAATATTGAGAAGGAACTTTTCTCCATCACGCGTAAAAACATTAACCCCATCGGGCCATGTCCAGTCGGTGCTCCAGCTTTTATCCTCATCGATATAGAATTTGACTTCTATCTCGTCCTTTACAGACTCGGTTGCCTCAGGCTTATCTGCAAAGAAAGCCCTTTTCTTGCCTTCCGGTCTGAGCTTAACTGTTTTACTTGCCAGCACTACAGGCTTATCGGGATTGGGATCAGCCGGATCCGGCCTGGGATCATCACCCGGCTGTCTGGCGGTATCGCTGTATTCGGTATAAGGCCAGACATAGATCACGCTCTCATCATCATCTGCTATTCCCAGTACCTCCTGCGCTTTTGCCAGGCTGTCATAAACCTCCCAGCCGGTTCCGTTGTAAGCAGCGTAGTGGTTTTCATCATCCTTATAAATAGCCCTTGCAACGGTATATGCCCCCAGTTCTGCAGTCACTGCAACCGTAGAAGGCCTTTCACCATCACGTTCATCATACAAAGGCCTCTGGTTCCATACCGTAAAAGCAGTATCCGCAGCAGCCCCGGCCTGTATCCTGGTCTGCTCGCGCTTGTCCGGTGTAAACTCATTATCATTGGAAGTATAGATATCCGAAAGTGACGCCTGTGTAGCAGCCAGAGCTGTCTGTCCTCTGGCGATCACCTGTTTTTTATGCGCATCATCAATAAAACCCAACATAAGAGGCACTGCAAGTGCCGCCAGCATGGCTATTATCAAAAGAACGACAATAAGCTCCACCAGGGTGAAGCCTTTTGATCCGTTGCATAAAGAGCGATTTCCGTTCCGTCTAAAATTCTTCATAAGCGCACTCCTTTGCACTCCCATTAACCCATAAATTATACCACTTGCCTTGTCCACGGTCAAACCGCGCAGTATATTTACGGTATACCCAGCATACCTTATTAACTATATCGGTCAAAAACAGGAGATTGTTAAGATGGAATAATGCACATTTGGGAGATAATATACAAAAAAAGATCCTTCGCTTCGCTCAGGATGACAGTAAGCACAGGCTGCTCAGGATGACAGTGCAGACATGTGGCTCAGGGTGACAAGGGATGCATCTCACGCAGCCTTCGCTTTCCGCTCCTGCTTAGCCCCGGGATGCAGTATCAGGGCTGCGATGACCATTGCCACAGCAGTTGCTGCCAGACTTATAGGATAGACCAGCATGATACGGTTGAATGTAGGATCCGCCGGGAATACCAGATATATCCAGCTGATACGTACTCCGCACACACATACCATGGTTATGATAGCCGGGATCACTGAAATCCCGAAGCCCCTCAGGTATCCGGACACTATCTCGTAGGTCATGCTGAAGAAATATGCGGAAAAAATGATTATCAGCCTCTGATATCCCACTTCGATGACCTCAGGGCTGTCATTAAAGAGCGAAAGTATACTGCGGCCGAAAGCCAGTATCAGCGCGATAGCCGCCCCCAGCGCTATACAGCCCTCCAGCATTGAAATAAGCAGGCTCTGCTTGCAGCGCTTTATGTTTCCGGCGCCGAAATTCTGCCCCACAAAGGTAGTCGCAGCCTGGGCAAAGCTGTTTAATACCTGATAGGCAAATACCTCAAGATTGAACGCGGCGCTGGATGCCGCCATTATCAGGGTCCCAAGACTGTTGATCGCCGACTGTATTATAATGTTGGCAGCTGAAAAAACAATTGACTGAAGCCCGGCAGGTATACCAACCGCCAATATCTTCTTAAGCATCGTCTTATCGATCTTAAGCTGCTTTATATCAAGTTTGATATGGGCGCTGCCCTTTAAGAGCAGACATCCCAGTATCACGCAGCTTATGGCATTCGATATCACCGTGGCCACAGCCACGCCGTCCACGGTACGCTTAAGCCCCACCACCAGGAATATGTTCAGCACTACATTGATGCTCCCGGATGCAATAAGGGCTATAAGCGGTGTTCTGGTATCTCCGGTCGCCCTGAATATGGCCGCCTCGAAATTATATAAAAGTATCACAGGCAGTCCCGAAACATAAATCCTGAAATAAAGCAGCGCCATGGGATAAACTTCATCGTTTAAGTTCTGAGCCCTGAAAACCGGTTCGGCAAGCAGCTGAGCCAGGACAAGCAGCGCAACCCCGGCTATCAGAGCAAAGGCTATGGATGTATGCGCAGCCCTGTTGGCATCCTTTTCGGACTTTCTTCCCACAGCATTGGCTATCACCACATTGCTGCCCATGGATATAGCCACAAAACTGTTCACGATAAGGCCTATTATCGGGGTATTGGCGCCCACGGCAGCCATACACTCCTTTCCGGCTTCTCCCGTAAACCGTCCCACTACAGCCACATCTGCTGCATTAAACAATTGCTGTAATATCCCTGTGGCCGCAAGAGGCAGCGCAAATGCCACTATCGCCTTCGGCAGACTGCCACGGATAACGCTGTTACTTTCTTTCACTCTTCCCTCCTGTACATGTTAAATTCTCCCGGTCGTGTGATCACATCAGCCGCATATTCGACATGGCGCTCAAAGTCCTCAAAAACCATCACCTCATGCACGGGTATCTCCCTGCCGCTGCCCATGTCCTTAAGTGCCCTCACCTTCTATGATGTGTGCATTCTCACAGGCATGGTGCATACATCATTCTTCACATATTTGTATAGAATAATACTTCCGTCGTCGTATGTAAACATCAAAATACCTTTTCCGCTGATAATGGATAAAAATTTTTTCTTGACAATAACGGCTAATAATAGTATTATATCCGTGTTGCGCAGGAATGGCGGAATTGGCAGACGCGCACGGTTCAGGTCCGTGTGAAAGCAATTTCATGAGGGTTCAAGTCCCTCTTCCTGCACGGTAGCTCCTCAGTAAGAGGAGCTTTTTTATTTCCATCGATCCCTTTAACAGCACCTCTGTTTCAGTGCGCCCGCTTCGTTTCTGCGGGCATATAGCGGCAAATAATCTTTATATAGACTTTCCCTGCCAAAAATGGTAAAATATCATACTATATATAAGTAGAAACACATGGAGGCAAAGACCATGGACTATTCCCGTGAGGGTATCAAAAGAAAACAGCGCGCGCTATGCTCACGCGGCACCAAGTTTAAAAAAATGCTGGGTATCAATGTTATAAAGGCATTTCTTGTCTGCGCTTTTGCAGCTGCCATTATAGGCACCTGCCTTGGCATAGGCATGTTCAAGGGCATACTGGCTTCGACGCCGGATATATCCACCATTGATGTTACGCCCACCGGCTACGCCACCAACCTTTATGACTGCGAAGGCCATCTCCTCACCAAGCTGGTAGCGGAGAATTCAAACCGTACTTATGTCAGCATGGACAAGATCCCTTCCGATATGGCAAATGCATTTGTTGCTATAGAGGATGAACGCTTTTATCTTCACAACGGTATTGATATCCAGGGTATCATCCGTGCCGCTTCCTCCGGCATAAAGAACAAGTTCAAATTCAATCAGGGCGGAAGTACCATCACCCAGCAGCTCATCAAGAATAATGTGTTCACAAACTTTTCCAAAGAAGAAGGTTTCGAAAAATATAAGCGTAAAGTCCAGGAACAGGCTCTGGCTATAGAGCTCGAAAAGCGTCTCAGCAAAGAGGAGATACTGGAACTCTATATGAACACCGTTAACCTGGGGCACAATACGCTTGGCGTGCAGGCAGCATCCATGCGCTATTTCGGGAAGCCCGTATATGAGCTGAATCTTTCCGAATGCGCCACCATCGCCGGCATCACCCAGAACCCTTCTGCAAACGATCCCATCACGCATCCCACGACCAACGCCGAAAAGAGAAAGCGCGTGCTCACAAAGATGCTTGAGAACGGATATATCGACCAGGCCGCCTATGATGAGGCTCTTGCCGATGATGTTTACGCCCGCATAACCGAAACAAACGTGCAGGCTGTAAAAGAAGATGTTTATTCCTACTTTGAAGATGCCGTCATCGAAGAAGTGGCAAGAGACCTGACAGCCAAGTTTGTGGAAGACGGTTATACTGAGACCCAGGCTTCTTCAAAAGCATATAATCTGCTCTACAGCGGCGGTCTTTCGATCTACACCACTCAGGATTCACAGATACAGTCCACAGTGGACGCCATTTATCTGGATGAAGCCAATTATCCCGACAACACCCACTGGTATCTGACCTACCGTCTGTCCATACAGCATCCCAACGGTGAGACGCAGAATTTCTCATCCGAGATGTACAAATCCTATTACAAACAGCAGAATTCAAACTTCAACATGATCTATGCTTCCCAGGATGAAGCTTATGATGCCATAAGAGCTTACCAGGAAGCTGTCATGGAAGAAGGCGACGAGATAATAGCCGAAAAGATCAACTTAACTCCCCAGCCTCAGGTTTCGATCACAATAGAAGACCAGTACACAGGTCATGTACTGGCCATGGTGGGCGGCCGTGGCGTAAAGGAAACCAGCCGTTCACTAAACCGTGCTTATGCTACCACGCGTCAGCCCGGTTCCTGCTTCAAGGTAGTATCCACCTACGCTCCGGCACTCGACTCTGCCGGCATAACGCTTGCTACCGTCTTTGAAGACGAGCCCTTCAACTACAGCAACGGCAAACCCGTTAAGAACTGGTACGGCACCAGTACCTTTAAGGGTGCCTGCACAGTGCGTTACGCCATAGAGCAGTCCCTGAATATCATCGCAGTCAAGACTCTTACTGTGATCACTCCACAGCTGGGCTTTGATTACCTCTTAAAGTTTGGTTTTACCACTCTCGTTGAAAGAAGGGTCACCGAAGACGGCAGGGTCGTCAACGATGTGCACCAGGCTCTGGCTCTGGGTGGTATCACCGACGGCGTTACCAACATGGAACTTAACGCCGCATACGCCACTATTGCAAACGGCGGCATGTATATGCAGCCCATACTTTATACAAAGATCGTTGATCACGACGGAAAGGTCCTGATAGACAATAACCAGAAACAGGAACAGCATCGCGTTATCAAGGAAACTACTGCATTCCTGTTAACAGACGCAATGGTCGATGTTGTTACAAAGGGTACCGGCGGCGGCGTAAACTTCGGCAACATGGCCATAGCCGGAAAAACGGGTACCACCTCAAGCTATAAGGATGTGTGGTTTGCAGGATATACTCCCTACTACACCGCTACTACCTGGACCGGATATGATAACAACGCCGACCTGCCTTCCAGCGACCGCAACCTTTCAAAGTCCATGTGGAAGACAGTTATGAAAAAACTGCACGAGAATCTTGAATACAAATCATTTGAAGTACCGAACGGAATAACATCTGCCACCATATGTTCGGCCTCCGGCAAGCTGCCAAATCCCGAACTGTGCAGCGGCTGTTTAAGGACCGAATATTTTGCTGAGGGCACCATTCCCACAGAAACCTGTAGCCTCCATTATTCCGGACTTGTATGCGCCGCTACGGGACTTCCTGCAGACAGTATGTGTCCTTTCAAAGTTCCCGGCGTGCTGACCCTGCCTACGCAGACCCAGGAACCTGCAATACTTCATACAGGAGTGAATGCCGGTACGGCTACGCCATCCTCCTGCCCGCATACGCCCGAGTTCTTTGCCGATCCGAATTACCATCAGATATTGGAAGAGCAATTAGCAATACTGGCAGAACAGGGATTTGAATTCTCACTGGAAGGGTATTGATACTAAAGAAAAAACCGGGGCCACCCCGGTTTTTTCTTTTGCTCAGCTAAAACCAAGGGGACGGCCCCCCTTAGTTTTTAATCCAGATTCGGTACTTCCGATCTGTCTGCCGGTGTGTATTCACCACCCGACATATAATAGAAATCAAGGTATTCTCCAAAGATAAATCCTATACTTCCTTTGTATTCTACCTCTACCCAACCGTTGGCGTGATTGCCTATTACCTTATACTCATCGCCTTCGGCCGCCATACCCATTACATCGTTGTCAGTGCCGGCTCCCTTACGGATATTTACGCCATCAGCATTGCAGCGCGCCAGCAGATCGGCCTTTACTTCCTCCGTCGGTTCCTCAGGTTCCTCCGTTTTTTCATCGGGCACTGTAGGCTCAGTCTGCACTACAGGCGGCGTTTCCACCTGCGTCTCATGTGCTTCCATCGGCGCCTCGCCTCTCTTTACTATCAGGATGATCAGCAGGATTATGGTGATCAGCAGCAATACTATGAACGCATCCAAAACTATGCTTAATGTCTTCTTTCTCATTTTCCCTGTTATAGCACCTCTCTTTCCGAATCACGGGCCATGATCAGCACCCTGCGCTTACCCATGTCCTCGTAATAATGCATGCCGTACATGAAAAGCCTGTATTCGCCGTCTCCCATGCTCCGTCTGAAGAACATGTGTGAAACTGTTTTTCCGGCCGCATAAGCATCATCCAGATTTTCCTTCGAAAGCGCCATCAGGAACAGCGGCAGGTCATCGGGATGTATGGGCACCTGTTTCTTAAACTGCTCCGAATGAAGCTCTCCGTCCCAGCTCTTTTCACGCTGAAGCCGCTCTCCGTTAAACTGCAGCCTGTAGATCAGGTCCGTATCAATATCATATTCATACATGTAATCATAATCGGCCAGCAATACTGCATTGTACAGAAGCGAAAGCTCTCTCTGCACCATCACATCCGTGTAATCCTCAAATATCAGTATAGCCTCGGCATGTCCCTTTTCGTCGGAAAGCGGATATATATGCAGACGTATCCAGGTGTCTTCCACTGTACGGTATACATACTCATGTCTGGTATGATCTCCCGGATTTTCCAGGAGCTTGGCTCTGGATATGCTGTTCTTAAATACGTCCCTGTACTGTTCCAGCACATACGCCTTTGCATAATGATCCATAGCCTCGTCTATGCTCTTAAACTGTTTTTCTATATAGCGGTATTCCTGCGGGATCTGTATCGAATGATAAGTACCCTTGACCAGGTCCACAAAATACACCGATCTGTAACGCGCCGAGAGCACATCTACGATGATGTTCTTCTCATTTCTTTCCGCCTCAACGCGCTTATTCTCCGTAATATCCATAAAGCTGAGCACACACTTGCCTTCCATGCCCTGCATATAAGGCGGCATAAAAGCAGTCACGCTCATCCAGCTTTCGCCTTCATTTATCGCCGACGAATACTCGCGCACCACATTATCCACATCTCCCTCCAGCGCTTCCGCCAGAGCCTTTGCGGAAAAAGTCGTTGCCAGATCCCTCTTCTGCCCTCCGTCGGGTATGAATTCCGATACTATCTGCAAAAGCGTATCGTAATTTCCCTCCTTTGGCGTACCGAACAGCAGGGCATCCTCCTTCACGGTGGAATACTCATTATTGACCATATCTATCAGATAGATCGATCTGTACGCATTGCTCAGCGAACTGAGTATCGCCTCGTTTACCTTTTCTCTCTCATTAAGGGAAATCTCACCCTGAACATCCCTTTCGGTACAGACTATCTTTCCCTTTAGCTCATCATGTCTGATAAAGCGCAGCTCTACCCAGCGGTATTCATCCCCGCGGCTCTGTCTATACTGGAAAGCATAATCGCCTCTTTCCATCTTGCTGCGCACTGCCACAGGATCCAGGAAATTCCTGAGCTGCTCCCTGTCATCGGGATGAGCCAGCGCCTCTATCATATCCCTTTTCCATTCATCAAAGCTCACGGGATGATAATATACGGCGCGGAAGTGGCCCTCGCCGCCATCCACAGGCTTGATAAGGGTGGTCACTTCGCCCTTCATCATATCGATGAGATATATATGTCTGTAATTCCTGCCCAGAAGATTGAATATCTTGTCCCTTTCTTCCTCTTCCTTATCATCAACATGCGCGGTGATCAGAAAAGAATAGGCAAGGATCCCCTGACTCCAGACCACTTTTGATACGGTAACATTTCTCCGCTTTCCGAATGCTGACTGCTCTACCACATAGCGGTAGGTGCCGCCTTCGTTGCAGCGTATATTTGCCTTACGATAGTCTTCCATATCCCACACCTGGGATACCGGTGATCCTGTATGGGCATTGGTAAGAACGGTAACAAGATGATTGCAGTAAAGCAGTGTCTGATCGCGTCCGCTTACTACAAAGACGGCCACGTCATCCGCATTATCCAAAACATTCATCATGCCCCAGAATTCTTTAAGATCTTTCATATCAGCCCTTTCTCTTCAGAACTTCCTTAACATAATCCCAGCAACGGCCAACACTTGCTATGTTCAGTTTTTCATTTACGGTATGTATATCCTGCATGTCAGGACCTATGGATACGGCATCGAAGCCTTCGATCTTCTTTGCCAGCACTCCGCACTCGAGTCCCGCATGTATCACTTCCACAACGGGCTCTCTGCCGTACATTTCCTTAAATACCGCCACCATTTTATCACGAAGCGGCGAATCTTCCCTGTATTCCCATTCGGGATACGAAGAGGACACTTCGCTTTCCGCCCCAAAACTGCCGGCTATCTCTACAACCCTGTCCTTTAAATGCGACGCCGCGCTGCCTATCATGCTGCGCAGTTCAAAGGTTGCATCTATATGCTCTTCCCTGCTCTTTAATACGCCCAGGTTAAGCGATGTTTCCACCAGTCCTTCAACCGTGCCGCTCATCGCCTGCACGCCGTCCGGCTCACATATTATAAAGGCAGCAAAGCGCTTGGTCTGCTCCGCATCCGCGAATGCCGGTCCGGTCTGATCCATCGGCGAGAGTATCAGCTCCATATCATCATCCTTGCCGTGATATTCATGCCTTATCTCTTCCTTCAGGCGCTCAAACTCATCTATAACCTCAAACTGCCTTTCAACCGGCACCGAAATCTCCGCGCTCGCTTCATTTGCTATGGCATTTGCTGCAGTACCGCAGTTGATGGAATTCATGGTCACGCCCAGATCTGCCAGGCGGTACAGTATCCTTGCCGCTATCCTGCAGGCGTTTGCACGGCCCTTATGGATCATCTGGCCGGAATGTCCTCCCTGCAGCCCTTTGATATGTATGGACGCCCTGTAGCTTTCGCTCTGAGGCGCTCCGTTCGTATCATAAGGATAATGGGCCACTACCCGCACTCCGCCGGCACAGCCCACCGTAAAAATCCCCTCATCTTCGGAATCCAGGTTCAAAAGCCTCTTTCCCTTAAGAAGCGATGTATCAAGGCCTACAGCCCCATCCATCCCCACTTCTTCATTCGTTGTGATCAAAAGCTCCAGCGCGGGATGCAGGATATTCTTATCCTTCATCAGGGCCATCATCATGGCTACCGCAATGCCGTCATCGCCGCCCAGGCTCGAATCTATCGCATATACCCACTCATCATCATGCGTGATCTTAAGGATATGCTTTTTCATGTCCACCGTCTTATCCGCGTGGACCGCGACCATATCCATATGTCCCTGCAATATCAGCACAGGCTCGTCCTCATAGCCTTCACTTGCAGGCATTCTGACGATGATATTCTTTTCCTTATCCTGTATGCATTCAAAGCCCTGCGCTTCGGCGTAAGACTTCAGATGATCGCTTATAGCATCTATGTTATAAGAACCGTGCGGTATGCCGCATATCTCCTCAAAGGCGCCAAACACCTCCTGCGGATACAGTCCCTCTAGTTTTCCCACTTTTTTGTTTCCCCTTTATACTGTTAAGATCCTTCGCCGCGCTGCAGCTTAAGGAAGACTGCCATTCTGCCCCATTATGATAAAAAAAAGTTATCGGGAAGCTGCAGCTCCGTTTCCGGGCCACAGTTCCAAATAACTCAGAAGTCAGACATTATATATGTTATGCGATCTTGCTCTTTGCAAGCTCAGCCAGAGCGCTGAAGCCCTCTGCATCGTTAACTGCCATCTCGGACAGCATCTTGCGGTTGATATCAACCTCAGCAAGCTTAAGTCCATACATGAACTTGCTGTAGGAAAGTCCGTTCATACGAGCTGCTGCATTGATACGTGCGATCCAAAGCTGACGGAACTGACGCTTTCTCTCCTTACGACCTGCATATGCAGATGCAAGTGCGCGCATCACTGACTGCTTAGCTACGCGATACTGCTTTGAACGGGCGCCTCTGTATCCCTTTGCAAGCTTTAATACTCTGTTATGTCTCTTCTTTGCGTTAACGCCACCTTTAATCCTGGCCATTTCTTTTTACCTCCGATCTTTTTTTCGTAAATCCGCACAAGATCAAATGTACGGAAGGATCTTCTTCATGTTCTTTGCATTAGTAGGATCAGTTACGATATCCTGGCGAAGATTTCTCTTAGTCTTAGTGGACTTCTTTGTCAGAATGTGGCGCTTGTACGCCTTGTTGCGGATGAGCTTGCCGGTACCGGATACCTTAAATCTCTTAGCCGCGCTTCTGCTTGTTTTCATCTTAGGCATTTCTTTTTCCTCCTGTTTACCTTCTATTGCATAAGGGTGTTTTGACCACCCGTTTTGCATCTTATCACTGCTTTTTTGCCGCCAGGAACATTGTCATTGCCCTGCCTTCAACCTTGGGTGCTTTTTCTACAGTCGCAACCTCTGCCAGTTCTGCTGCGATATCATCAAGTATATGCTTTGAATTGGCCATATGCGCCATCTCACGGCCTCTGAACCTGAGGGTCATCTTAACTCTGTCGCCCTTTGCCAGGAATTTCTTTGCCGCGTTGATCTTTGTATTCAGATCGTTTGTGTCAATATTGGGAGATAAGCGAATCTCCTTTACCTCCACGACATGCTGCTTTTTCTTTGCTTCCTTGTCCTTGCGCTTCTGCTCATAGCAGAACTTGCCATAATCAACCACCCTGCATACGGGAGGCTTGGCACCCGGTGCGATCAGTACCAGATCCACCTCTGCTTCATCCGCTACACGCTGCGCATCCTGAATTGACATAACGCCCAGCTGTGCACCGTCCGGGCCTATGACACGCACTTCCTTTTCCCTGATCTGTCCGTTGATCAATAATTCGCTAATGGTCGTTTACCCCCTTGATCTGCTTAGCTAACAAAAAAGATACCGCCAGGCAGTATCTCACATAGTTTAATATATAAAAGATAAAACTTTCATATTCAAACACCTGAAACTCATAAAGGTCGCAGGGTGAGAGCTCTTGCTCTGCTTGGCACTCTGATAAAATATCACACTTAGGTTCCTGAGTCAAGAACTTTTTTCTTAAAATATAATATGTAGAAAAGCATCACTCCCATATGTATCCAGCATAAGCCCTGTATGGAAAATGCCATCCACTCCCTGCCGTAGATCTCTGCCGCCTGAGGCCATATCCTGAGTACTTCCATAAGCAGCGTGGGGATTATCAATACCGGATCAGTAAATACCGTAAGCCAGGCCAGCGTCGTGGTCATAGCCGCCGCTCCCATTCCCATCCCCGGCATGAACGCCGCCATGATAAAGGACGTAAGAAAAGCTATCCATATAAGTCTGTCCTTTTCAAAGCCGTACTTCCTGCGGCAGAATACCATAAAGAAGATCATCAGCATTGCAAGCGTCATTACAAACGCCAGCGGCAGATAAAACCCAAATTCCGCCGTCGAATCCTCCCTGATAAAGCCCCAGAAAGAAGGATATGCGTCGTACAGCTGACCTTTTACAAAACCCGCAGGGAACCAGCCGGCTGCGCCCGGAACGGCAAAGCATCTTATAACGGCTGCCGCCATCGGCGCCACAAAGCCGAAAATGCTGAATTTTCCTTTGTGCATATAAACAAAGAAAAAGAAAGGCAGGATAAGCAGCGCATATGCGCTGATAAAACACGCCAGACTAAACAACGCAAAAGCCCACAGGTATTTTTCCTTTATGATAAAGGCCAGCGCCAGCACACAGAATGCGCACCACAATGCGTCCATTCTGCCATATACAGCCGACGCAAAAACATTGCCGGCCGAAAACAGCATTATCGAAAACGCGATCACGGCTTTGTGCTTTTCCCCTTTTCCGTATACCATGCGTATAAGTATATATGCGGCTGCTGCCGAAAGGATATCCGCAAAGATCATCAGCTTATTCAGACTATTGCCCGGAATGGCGGCATGCAGACCGCACAGCGGATAGCGCAGCAATATCGCGCAGGCGGTGAGCCCTGCCATCAGCAGGATCTCCATATGCTTTTGCAGCCATATCAAAAGTTTCTTTTCAAATTCAGGCATTGCTCTCCTCCTTCCTTCTGCTAAAAAGCAGATACAGATACATGCCGTATATTATCAGCATGATAAAGGAAAGCTGCTGCATGCTCACAGGCAGCGTCTCCATGCCCACGCGTCCCGCTATCTGATAGAACATCACCAGATGCAGCAGCGCCGCAGGAATAATGCTGCGCCTGTCTGCAAAAATAAGCACTATCGCAAGGATCTCGTATAAGTAGCCGTACCGGTCTATCATGGTAGGCAGGAAATAAACGGTGGTAAAGCAAAGCACCATCGCGGCATACATCAGCCTGCACCGGTCAAAAGCTTTCTCCTGCCTGAGCATCATGTACATAAGCAGCGCCAGCACCATGAACGTAAACACAATGGCCGCATTCCTGAATTTATAAAAATCCGTGAACACATCGGGATCTTCATTGGGAAAGAACGCCCAAAAGCTGGGGTATTCCAGATACATCCTGCTGCCGGATGCGATCTGTCCGATATAAACATTTATTATCCCCGGCAGTCCCCGAAGCGCAGGCGTTTTAGATGCAGCCGCAGCTGCATTCTCTGCCGCGTTCACGCTCACAGGTGATAAAAGCCCCACGATCTGTCTGGGAAGTGCGCTTAAAAGCAGCATACCCGGAAGGCTCAAAAAATACAGACACGAAAAGCTCTTTTTATAAACATACAGGAATACAAAGAACGGCAGTATAAACACTGTCTGCAGCTTAAAGGCAAACGCCAGCCCCAGCAGTATAAAAGACCTGAAGGGTTTATCATTAAAGATAAAAACCAGCGACCAGATTATAAGTGAAACATAGACCGCATCGCTCTGCCCCCAGGCTGCGGAATTGAAGATAACATTCATGGACAGAAAGCTAAGGCCGTATGCGATAGCGGCTTTTTGAGACGCAGCCTTTTTATTTTCACCGCAAAGGCCGTACACCAGCCGTCCCACGCCCGTCGCAAGCAGCAGGTCAAAAAGCGTCCATACGAATTTAAAAAGGTATAAGGGATCCACGGGTATGTGCGTAAGAGCTGCTGTGAGCAGCTGGAAAAGCGCGTTGTATCCCTTTATCCTCTTGCCCAGCTCGTATATGCCCGGCAGGCCTCCGCACTCTTTGGCCCTGTTGTACCACTTGAGATACACGCCCATATCGCCGCTGCGGATATCCCATAAAAAGAAACGGCCAACCACACCGCCCACTGTAACGAGCAGTATGAATACCGTTTCTGCGTTCTTCTTAAGATATTCCCTTAACCTGTTCTCAAACGGGAGCATCCGTTGTACTCTCCCTTTGTGCCTTTCTTCTGGCTACGTACTCCTTAAGTTCCTTCTTATAAACGCCTATCGTGGTAAATTCCCACTCCATGCGCTTTATAACATCTTTATCATTGGCCTCCAGCGCTGCTTCGTAGGCCTGGATGATCTCCTCTTTGATATTCTCCACCATATTGCTGTGCACCGGCTTTAAAGGATTCTCATCCTTCTGGCGCAGCACCTGGCTTTCTTCTTCGAATCCGTCTTTCTGTAAAATATCTGTGGCCATTATCTTAACCTTTCCGGTATAAAACTGAGTAATTGAGGGGGTGCATTCCCCTACTTAATTGGAATCGCTTCGCGATTCCCAAACGCATCCTTCAATAGGTGCTTCGCACCTATCGAAGGATGCGTTTGCCCGTCAAATACAAGAGGCACGGTCCGTGCTAGCACGGCCGTGCCTCTTGTGCTTGACGGGCTATTAAGCAGGATACGGGAGTCGAACCCGCCTCTCAAGCTTGGGAAGCTTACATACTACCGATGTACTAATCCTGCGTCTCCGAAGCCTTATTTTACAGGACTTCCGGGATCGTGTCAAGGAATTTGTACCAAATCTGTACCAAAATTTCGCCTCTCTTTTTCTAAAATCGACTCAATATACCGTACCCATAAGTGCAAACACTCAAAACTTCAGAAGATACCTATATATACACCAGCCACCGACTTGTGTTAGCCGTTTACTCTGTATATGGGCTTGAATTACTTCCCGGCGGCTAACACCTCGCCTATTTTCCTGATTTGTGTTAGCCGTTTACCCTGTATATGGGCTTGATTCCCTTCCCGGTGGCTAACACCATGCCTGTTTTCCTGATTTGTGTTAGCCGTTTACTCCGTATATGGACTTGAATTACCTCCCGGCGGCTAACACCTTGCCCATTTTTTCAATTTGTGTTAGCCGTTTACCCTGTATATGGGCTTGAATTACCTCCCAGTGGCTAACACCATGCC
>CAMOEK010000038.1:0-18922 GCA_946612125.1 uncultured Lachnospiraceae bacterium
AAAGACGAAGCCGGAAGACAGCGGGTCGTCGACAACAACCACTACGATTACCGGTCGTGAAAAGGTGGGTACGGCAGGAGGCGCCCTTGAAACGACGGTCACGGTTGAAGGAGGAACATCTGGCGACAAGCCGCCGATCAAGGATGCAGATCTGAATGCCCTGACAGAGCAACTGAAAAAACTATTGCAATCGGAAGCTTCACAGGGAAGCGCAATTTTGACGGACGATGAAAAGGCGGCTGTGATGGATGGAGTCACCCTGACGCTGGATATGAATGTTAAAAAGCTTGATGAGAATGAAAGCAACGCAGGTGCTGTTCCTGCGGAAGACAAAACCGTGGCAGTGACTGCGGCATCTGAGACGGCAAAGAAGATCGCAGGGAGCAATGCACAGCCGGGCGATGCCTGCCTGTTCCTGGATATCACTCTCCACAAACAGATCGACGGAGTAGACATCGGAACCGTACCGGAACCCGGTGCGGATATCGCGTTTGATATTACGGCGCCGGATAGCATGACACAGGATATACCGGCAAATAAAACACGCTGGTATTTTGTTCTCTGCATTCATAATGGGAATGCCGTAGAAGTGGGCCGGAGTAATACCCGGGATGTTCACGTAAGCAGCCGTCTCTTCTCCACCTATGTCCTGACATACGTGGATAAGGAGAACAGCTCGGGAGGCGGCGGAAGCAATCCGCCCGCACCGGGGCCTGCGCCCGAGCCGGAATATTGCACGGTCAGCTTTAACATGCTGGGTCACGGCGCTTCCGTTTCTTCACAGGAGGTCGTGAAGGGAGAGCGCGCCACGCAGCCGGTCGATCCGAAAGAAGAAGGCTTTATCTTTGAAGGCTGGTATACCTCGGAGGAATGCAAAGAAGGAGAACAGTTTAGCTTCGATACCCCCATCACGGCGGATATCACACTTTACGCGAAGTGGACGGAGAAAGCCGGACAGACGGTCTACACGGTAAGCTTTAACCTGCTGGGCCACGGGGGCTCCGTTTCCTCGCAGGAGGTCATCTCGGGGAATACAGCGTGCAAGCCTGCGGACCCGGTGGACGCAGACTATGATTTCGGCGACTGGTATACCTCGGCGGAATGCAAGGAGGGAGAACAGTTTAGCTTCGATACCCCCATCACGGCGGATATCACACTTTATGCAAAGTGGACGAAGAAGGCCGGACCCGAACCGGAACCGGAGCTTCGCTCCGCCCTGGACAGCGTTCCGGAGTTTACGGAGGCGACCGCGGATCTCTTCCTGGTGAAGGGCCAGAAGTTCACAATCGGTAAGGGCTGGTACGTGGATAAGAAGGACAAGGCCGGCAAGAGCCTGGTGAGCGTCAGTAAGAAAGGCCTGCTCACGGCAAAGAAGGCCGGGGAAGTGACTGTTTACTTTGGGGAAGGCGAGAGCCTCCGCAGCTTAAGGCTCCACATCAGCCAGCCGGCACTGAACAAAAAGAAGACGACATTGACTCTTGTGAGCGCCAATGAGGCCGTGGCGGAAAAGCTGAGCCTGACGAATCCGGATGAACTGCCGGTATACTGGTTCAGCGCAGCTCCCGATGTGGCCACCGTGGATCAGGAAGGTAATGTGACAGCGGTTGCTAAGGGTAAGGCAAAGATCACAGTCTATGTGAACGGCTCGGCCTACAGCTGCACGGTAACGGTCAAGGAGAAGCTGACCGCAGCAGAGCGTACCCTGCACCTGAATGTAGGCGATACAAAGAGCCTGAGCCTGCCCGAGGTGAAGAAGCCGGTGTGGAACAGTGCTTCCGCGAATATCGCCGAGCTGAATAAGAAGGGAACCAAGGTCACGGCGAAGAATGCCGGAGAGACGGTCCTTACCGCAACGGCCAAGGACGGCACTGAATACCTTGTGCACGTCATCGTGGAGGATATCCGCTTAAGCGGCGAAGGCCTTGTGGCCCAGACAAAGAAGAGCGGTAAGCTCATCCCCAATAAGTATACCCTGACTATCAAGTCCGGGGAGAGCACGCAGCTCGAGTTTGATGCAGTGGAACAGGCAGTAGTGTTCAAGAGCAGCAAGCCGGAGAGCGCCTTCATCGACGAGAACGGGCTGGTAAGTGCCCGCGCCGCCGGCAAGAGCAAGCTCACAGCCAAGGTCAACGGCAAGACCATCACGGTGACAGTGATCGTGGAATAAGGAAAGACAGGTATGGCAGCGGGGTAAAGGGCTTCGGCTCTTTATCCCGCTGTTTGTGTCAGTATGGTGCCGTTTGTTTGATTGCATAATATTCCCATGGGTGGTATAATATAAGACCATTAAGCGGAGGAAAAAGACAAATGATAAACATGATAGGAAAGGCGATGTCCCAGATCAGGGATATCCTGAATAACAGCTACAGGGAACTGGCGGCAGAGGGAGCGTTCATAGAATGCGATGAGCTGGAGATGAATGTGGAGATCCCCGCAGATACCAATAACGGAGATTTTGCTTCATCTTTTGCGCTTACGGCAGCAAAGAAACTGCGCAAAGCTCCCAGGATGATAGCGGATGCAGTGGTTGAACGCGCAAAGCTTGACGGAAGCTATTTTGATAAAGTTGAGGTGGCAGGCCCCGGTTTTATCAATTTCTTTGTGGATAAGAAGTGGTATGGGGAAGTGCTGAACGCCATAGAAAGCGAGAAGGAAAACTATGGCAGCAGCGATAAGGGCAAAGGGCAGAAAATAAACGTGGAGTTCGTTTCCGCCAATCCCACGGGTCCTATGCATATAGGCAATGCAAGAGGCGGTGTTTTGGGTGATACCCTTGCAAATCTGCTCAAAAAGACTGGATATGATGTATCCAAGGAATTTTACGTAAATGATGCAGGCAATCAGGTAAACAAGTTTGCCGTATCCATAAACGGAAGATATATGCAGATAATATACGGGGAGGACGGCTTTGAATTTCCCGAAGACTGCTACCAGGGCGATGATATAAAGGAACTGGCGCAGGCTCTTTATGACGAGCACGGAAAGAAGCTGCTGGACATGGAGGAAGCCGAAAGGCTCAGATTCATGGCGGACTTCGGCTTAAAGACCAACATCCCGCTGATGAAAAGGGATCTGGAAAAGTACAGGGTTACCTATGATACCTGGTTCCTTGAATCTTCACTTCATGAATCGGGACTGGTGGCAGATACGGTACAGAAGCTGGCGGATAAAGGCCTGACTTATGAGAAGGACGGCGCGCTCTGGTTAAAGACCACGGAGCTTCTGGTTGATAAGTATACAAAGGAAGGCAAGACTCCCGAGCAGATAGAGAACCTTAATCTTAAGGATGACGTGCTCAAACGTTCCAACGGTTTCTACACCTATTTTGCTGCGGATATAGCTTATCACCGCAACAAGTTTGACCGCGGTTTTACCAAGGCGATAAATATCTGGGGAGCAGATCACTTCGGACATGTGGCGCGTCTGCAGGCGGCTCTGGACGGACTGGGGCTGGACGGATCGGGCAAGCTGGTGATCGTGCTGATGCACCTTGTAAATCTGGTACAGAACGGCGAACAGGTAAGAATGTCAAAGCGCTCGGGTAAGGCGATAGCTTTGAGGGATCTGCTTGATGAGATAAGCGTGGATGCCGCAAGATATTTCTTCAACAGCCGCGCGGCGGCTTCTGCCATAGATTTCGATCTGGACCTGGCAGTGAAGAACGACTCCGATAATCCCGTATACTACATACAGTACGCTTATGCGAGGATCAATTCGCTTATAAATAACGTGTGCTCCGAAGAGGAAAAAGCCGGCATGGACTTTTCGGCTGTTGACACATCGGTGCTCACACAGGAGTCGGAGATCAATCTCATCAAATGCCTTGCGCGTTTCCCTGAGGTAATGTCGCAGGCATCCGATGAGCTGGATCCTTCGCATATCAACAGATATCTCCTGGATGTGGCCGGAGAGTTCCACCGTTTCTATACGGCCAACAGGATAAAGGGAGAAGAGGAGAGCATACGTAATGCCCGCCTTAAGATGGTAGACTGCACCAGGATAGTGCTTAAGAACGGTATGGAGATATTGGGACTGGATCTCCCGGAAAAGATGTGATACAGGATCAGATGGCTCCGACCGATATGCCACCGGACCTGATCCGGGTGGTGAAGCATAGCACGTGAGGGTTTTGAGTATGGATGATCTGAGAAGATTTGAAAGAATGATAGCCGGCTGTCCCGAGAAAACGGGCAGCGGGGCAGACGGTCTTCCTCCGGTTTCGGAGGAGGACTTTTTTGACATGGAAACATATCTGGTGAATGATCCGGAGCATACGCATATCTTTCCTTATGTCAGAAAAAGCGAAAGCGGCGAATGGATGATAGACATATATGTATGCGACAGCTGCATGTATGAAGAGGGTTACAGGCGCTTTGTCATCAGGGAAGGTTATGCTTTTACCGAAGCAGATGAAGACAGCTTTTTTGAATATGTCGGTTCAAAAGACTCGGTGGCCGATGCCGATATGATGGAGCGGGTGGTTGAGAAGGTCGGGGAAGTGTTCCCGGAATGGCATTTTTGCAGTTACCCGCTTCACCGGCTGAGGGCGGCTTTTGCGCATCTTTATTATGTGGCACAGAGGGGCAGTTGCAGAGAGATACTCTATAAAGCCGGCTTAAATATCATCGCCGATGAGATCGAGCGGATAGGTGAATACGACATTACCGGCAGTTCTCCGGAAAAGATCATAGGGCATAATGCGCCGCTTAAGTTCCTGAGGATATTCAATAATGAGAAGCTGATAAGGAAACTGGAAGATCCCGATGAACTGTCCTGGAATGTGGATGTATACAATGCCTATTCCGACCACATCATCGGAACCGAGCTTACGCCTGCGCAGTGGGCGTATTTCGAGAGGCTTTATGACGGCTGCGGCTTATTTGGCGGAAAGCCCTTCAGCCGCGCCCTTTTCAGGCGCCTTGGAGATACAGACTGCATTTATAAGCTCAGTTATTATGAGATGTTCCTCCACTTCAGGGAAGAGCGCGAGGAATTCAGAAGACTGCGCCTGCCTGCGGCAAAGGATGTTGATGATGTTGTTGACGGCATGGAAGAAATGCTGGAATACACACGCCACGATGAAAAGATGGACAGGCGCATAGAAGAAAGATGGCTTAATTCCGATATGGAATACAGAGGCCGGGATTACAGCATTCTGATGCCCAGGAACTCTTATGACTTTTTCCATGAAGCCATGGGTCAGGGAAATTGCGTTTTGTCTTATGCTGCAGCGCATTCGGAGTGCAGGACTACCGTTTTGTTCCTCAGGAAAAACGATGAGCTTAAGAAACCCCTGGTCACCATGGAGGTTTACGGGAATCACGTGGAGCAGGTATTCGGGCGCTTTAACCGCATACCGGATATAGAGGTGCTGGTTTTTCTGGAAGAATACTGCCGCAAAAAGAAGATCTATTACGATCCTGAATTTATCATCCGCAAATGTCTGGGAGCAGAAGAAGACATTGAGATCGAATACGAATTTGAAGAAGAAGGCATAGTGACCGACCACAGCATGAGAGCTCTGTACAGCGCATATATAAAAGATTTCAGGAAGCGCATGTGCTGGCCGTCCTTCTGTCCCGAAGAGGATGAAAAAGAATACAGGCAGCTGGAGTTTGAGGATTGCTTTCCCATGGTGGCGTAATGGATGCAGCCGGTAAAAGAAGAGAAAACAGGATAAGAGCGTTAAAGAGCGCCACGCAGGGCAGCGCTCCGGCGGTCAAAAAGACAGAGCGCAAGTCTCCGCTGGCGTTTCTCAGACCATACAGGCCGGTGTTCATCGCCCTTGCCATCTTTATACTGGGCGTGGTGGTAGTCAACCGGAAGTCTGTATCGGATAACGGCTATGTGCTTACCGAGCATCTGGACGAGTGCGCCGTAAGCATTACTTCGCCCTATGGCGATGAGATAAAGCTGACTATGGCGGATCTGTCGAGATATATCATGCGCATAGAGCGCGAAGGCGACATACACGCCAGGGCCTATGATGAGGCCGATCCCACGGCTTACTGGAAGCTGCGCATAAGCACAGATAAGGAAGCGGGATACATTTCCAATATTGCGAAAAAGACCCTGATCGAATACGCTGTAAGGGATGCCATATATTCGCTGGAGGCGGAGAGAGCAGGCTTTTCGCTGGATGAAGAGCGCTTAAAGGAAATACATTATGACGCCGAAAGAGAATATTTTAAGATGTCGCAGCAGGCAAAGACCGCAAGCGGACTGGGGATAGCGGATATTGAAGAAAATCTCAAAAAAGAAACACTTGTGCGGGATTATATGTTATACTTAAATGATGTGGCCGGCGGAAATGCCGATGTGGGCAGCGATCATTACGAGAAACTCAAAGCAGCTTACAGCATTACCGAGCATACGGAGGTTACCGGACAGTTCAGACCGGGCTACGTTACGATCAACTGACAGAGGAGAGAAATGATGAACAGGGATGTTTTTATCAGGGATTTCATGGAAGGAAATGCGCTGAAGGCATATGAGTATTTCGGCGCTCATGTATCAAAGACGGGGACGGTGTTCAGGACATATGCGCCCGCCGCAAGAGGAGTGAATATATTCGGCGATTTTAACAACTGGACCGAGGTGCCGATGGAGCGTGATGACAAGGGTGTATGGAGCATCACGATAAAGAATGCAAAGCCCGGGGATCTGTATAAATACGTTATCTACGGAGACAATTACTGGAGGGCGGAACACGCCGATCCTTATGCATTCGGAGCAGAGCTGCGGCCCGGAAGCGCATCAAAGATAGTAGACCTTGATGAATATACTTTCGGTGATGATGAATGGATAAAGAACAGGAGCGACTGTAAAGACAAGCCGCTTTCGATATACGAGGTGCATCTGGGAGCCTTTAAGCGCAATCCCGATGAGGAGCACGGCTGGTACAGCTATCGTGAGATAGCCGCGCCGCTGATAGAGCATGCAAAGAACAGCGGATATACCCATATAGAGTTTATGCCTTTATGCGAATATCCTTTTGACGGCTCCTGGGGCTATCAGCTGACAGGATACTTTGCTCCCACCTGCCGCTACGGCAGTCCCGCGGATCTTAAGTATCTGGTGGATGAATGCCATAAGGCCGGCCTGGGTGTGATAATGGATTACGTTCCCGTGCACTTTGCGCTGGATGATTTTGCCATGAAGCTTTACGATACCACCAGACTTTATGAGGACTATCGTGACAGCCAATGGGGAACCTGCGTGTTCAACCATAAGAGACCGGAAGTGGTAAGCTTTTTGCTTTCGGCTGCAGATTACTGGATAAGCGAATTCCATTTTGACGGACTGAGAGTGGACGCCGTAAGCTGTCTCATTTACAACGACGGCGAACAGGCAAAGGGTGAGAATCCTGCGGGCATGGCCTTTGCAAGAAAGCTCACTACCCTTATAAAGAAAAAATATCCTAAGGTCATGCTCTTTGCAGAGGATTCTTCTTCCTGGCAGGGCGGAGTTACCAAAGCCGTAAAGGACGGCGGCCTGGGCTTTGATTATAAGTGGGATATGGGCTGGATGTATGACAGTCTGTATTTCCTTTCACTTCCTGCGCAGCAGAGAGGGGCAAACTACCACAAGCTTACCTTCTCCATGTGGTATTACTATACGGAGCGCTTTATCCTTTCGCTCTCGCATGATGAGGTCGTAGGCGGTAAGGGCACCATACTTGAGAAGATGCACGGCAGCGAAGAAGAAAAGTTCGCGCAGATCAGAACATACTATGCGTATATGTACATGCATCCCGGCAAAAAGCTTTCCTTTATGGGAAATGAGCTGGGGGAGCGCACGGAATGGAATGAGACCAGGGAGGTTGAATTTGAACTCCTGAAGGAAAAACAGCACAAGGGCCTTTATGACTGCGTATGCGATCTGCAAAAGCTTTACAGGGAAAACGAAGTGCTGTATGCAAGGGAATACGAGAGGGATAATTACGAATGGCTCTATTGCCGGGACGGCGGTGAGCTGCTTTATGTGATGAAGCGCATGGACAAGAATAAAGCTTATGTATGCGCCATCAATTTCGGCAGGGAAGATATAAAGGAATTCCCGCTGGCTCTGGATAAGGAAGAAGCAGAGGAGAAAACGTCCGAAGAAAAGACGGCAAAGAAAAAGAAGAGCCGCAAAAAGGATGAGAGCTGGAACTGCGTATTATGCACCGGCTGGGAAAAATACGGCGGCAGCGTTCCCGTAAAGAAAGAAAAGATCAGTTCGAAGGAGCGCGTGATGAAGCTCAGTATTCCGGGCTATTGCGCAGTGATATACGAGGTTGAGAAATGAATTACGCCGATATCCCCATGGGGGTAAAAGTTCAGATCTCCGTCTCTAACGGCGGTGATACCCAGGCGAAGTTTATATCCCGCGTTATGAAAACGGGAGACCGCAGCATACTGGTCATCCCCTTCATGCATAAGGGACTTAGGGTAAACTTTGCCGGCAGCGGCGTGCAGATACATATGGAGGTGCCCGACGGCGAGGGCAATAACTGGACTTTCAAAAACTGCAGGATAGATACGGTTAAAAAGAACGGGCTGATCTATCACAGGATAGTATCTCCGATGAGCGAGGGCATAGAGAACCGGCGCGGCGAGCACAGAACCTACGTGTGGCAGCCGGCGATCTTTACCATCGAGGGAGTGGCGGATCAGGTATTCTCCACTTTGAAAGATGTGAGTCCCAGCGGTTTCGCTTTTGTGCTGGATGCAAAAAAACGCCTTAACATCTTGAACGGAAAGACAGTATCGTGTACCATTAACGAGAAGAACGGAAATGTGGTGCATCTTCGCGGAAAGGTAATACGCAGGGAGAGGATGGATCAGTATGTTCTTTACGGCTGCAGAAGCGGCGAGAAGAACCAGGAGGTCATTGATTATATTGAGCGCCTGGATAAAAATAATCCCGACAGGGAAAACGATTCAGAGAACGGAGGGCAGTAACTATGGCAGAAGATGTGTTCAGAGAGAGAAAACGCTGGTTATTTCTGGGGTTACCCTGGACTTTCACCGTCTATCATGTACGTGAGGATATGATAACCATAGACAAGGGCTTCTTAAACAAATCGGAAGATGACTGCTATATGTATAAGGTGACAGATGTGCGTCTTAATACCAGTCTGCTGGAGAGGATCTTTAAGCTGGGGACCGTTACCTGCTTTACCGGTGATGTTACCGACTCGAATCTGGTATTTAAGCATATCAGAAATGCAAAGGCTGTTAAGGATTATATACTGCAGAAGGCCGACAGCGAGCGCATCAAGCGCCGTACGGTGAACATGCAGAATATCAACTTTGGCACTAACGGCGATGTTGACGGAGACGGGATCCCCGATACTTTTGAATGACCTCTGCAGAGCTTGACGAATATATATCGCAGTTAAAGAGCAGGGGCAGCAGGCCGGGACTTTTAGCTGTGAGCGCGCTGGCGCAGAAGCTGGGAGATCCGCAGAAAGGTCTTTGCGCTGTTCATATCGCAGGTACCAACGGCAAGGGTTCTGTTCTGGCTTATCTGACTGCGGTTCTTAAGGCTGCGGGAGTTAAAAGCGGATGCTTTTATTCACCGGCCATGCATGATGAGCGTGAAACGGTATGCGTGGGCGGCAGGCAGATCAGTCAAAGGAGCTGGAAGGCATACTGGGAAAAGATAAAGGCAGCCGAAGAGGCTCTTGGGGCCGAAGGCGCGGAGCTGCCTACTTTTTTTGAAGCCCTTTGCGTGCTGGCGTTCATGTATTTTAAGGATAAGGGCTGCGAGGCCGTCGTCGTTGAATGCGGCATGGGCGGAGCGGAGGATGCGACCAACATACTTACGGATACAAAGGTATGCGTATTTGCGCCCATAGCTTTGGACCATATGGGTTTTCTGGGCAGCACCATAGAAGCCATTGCGGAGACGAAGAGCGGCATCATCAAGGCGGGAGCTGCCGTGGTGAGCGCCCGTCAGGAGCCGGCAGTATCGCGCATCCTTAAGGAAAAGGCAGAGAAGCAGGGCTGCAGTTTCGCGCAGGCAGAGCAGCCCGATAAGATACATTATTCCTTAAACGGCACGCGTTTTGAATTAAAGCCGTACGGAAGCATAAGGATAAGCCTTGCAGGAGCGTATCAGCCGGCGAATGCGGCACTGGCGGTAAAGGCGGCAGAAGCGCTGCGTGAGAAAGGCTTTAAGATAAGCGATAAAGCTCTTAAGGAAGGGCTTAAGGCGGCGCAGTGGTACGGAAGGTTTTCAGTACTGGAAAAAAATCCCTGTATCATAGCCGACGGCGCGCATAACGAAGCGGGGGCTATGGCGCTTAAGCAAAGCCTGGATATATATTTCCCCGAAGGCGGATACATCCTGGTGATGGGCGTCCTGAGGGATAAGGAATACGAAAAGATCATCAGCATATTGAGCGGAGGCGCGTCGCATCTGCTGACTCTGACTCCTCCCGGAAATCCCAGAGCGCTGGACGGTTATGAGCTGGCGGAATGCGGAGCCGGATATATTCCGAATACCACGGCGGCAGGCAGCGTGGAAGAGGCACTTGAGATGGCGCTCCTTTTGTCCGGCGGAGAAAGAGCTGTTATAGCCTGCGGATCCTTATCATGGCTGTATGCTTTCAGGATCGCAGTCGAAAATAGAAGAAAGTTAAAAAAGAAGGAACAGAAAGATGGTAGATGAAGCAAAGATAGAAAAGGCGGTGCGCCTGCTCCTTGAGGGAATGGGCGAGGATGTTGAGAGAGAAGGCCTTAAGGATACGCCCAGGCGTGTGGCACGCATGTATTCCGAAACTCTGGCGGGGATGGATGAGAACGCCGGAGACCACCTGTGCAGAACTTTCAGTACCGAAAGCGAAGACATGGTGCTGGAGAGGGATATCGCTTTCTTTTCTACCTGCGAGCACCATCTTATGCCCTTTTTCGGCAAGGTGCATGTAGCTTATATACCGGATGGCAAGGTAGCAGGGCTTTCAAAGCTGGCCAGGACAGTAGAGGTTTTTGCAAGGCGTCTGCAGATGCAGGAGCGCATGACCGGGCAGATCGCCGACGCTCTGATGGATGAACTGGAATGCAGCGGAGCCATGGTAATGGTGGAGGCGGAGCATACCTGCATGACCATGAGAGGCGTTAAAAAGCCCGGCAGCAGCACCGTGACAGTGGCCATGAGAGGGGATTTTGAGAATGATCCGGATCTTGAGAGACGCTTTTACGCGATGCTTGGAAAGAGCATATGAGCATGGATGAGATACAGATAGAAGGTCTTAGGATATTCGGGTATCACGGAGTATACCCCGAGGAAGAAGCCCGTGGGCAGGATTTTGTCCTGTCTCTCAGGCTTTTTTTATCCCTGCAGGAAGCAGGGCTCAGTGACGGGCTGGATAAGAGCATATCCTATGAAGAGGTATGCCTGTTTATTAAGGACGAGTTCAATAAGCAGCGCCATCAGCTTATAGAGACCGTGGCGGAGAGGCTTTCTGCCGCATTGTTCCGTAAATATGCCGGCTTAAAGGAGCTGGAGATAAAGCTTTCAAAGCCCGATGCTCCTATAGATGCGCAGTTTGAGAATGTATCCGTATGCATCAGGAGAAAGAGGCATATCGTATATCTGGCGTACGGAGCCAATGAGGGAGACTGCGAAAAGCAGATAAGCGAAGGCCTTAAGATGATAGATGATGACAGCTTCTGCGCTGTATTGAAGAAGACGGAGCCGCTCATCTCCACGCCCTACGGCGGTGTTGAGCAGCAGGATTTTTATAACGGAGCAGTCAGGATATGGACGCTTTATGAGCCGCATGAGCTGCTGCGTTTCCTGCACAGGGTTGAGGAAGCCCAGGGGCTGGACAGGAGCAAAAAGCAGCACTGGGGGCCCAGGGCTCTGGATCTTGATATAATTTTTTACGATGACCTGGTACTGGACGATGAGGATCTGGTGATACCGCATCCGGATATGGCGGCAAGGGACTTTGTTTTAAAGCCGCTTGCGCAGCTGGCTCCTTATTTCAGGCATCCCATAACAAAAAAGACCGTGGCGGAAATGGCCGCGGCCTCTGTGGAAAAGCATATAGTTTCTTAGTATTTAACGGCGTCGGAAGCACCCTGGAATATCTCGATATCTGTGCCGCCGTCAGTAGGGATCTGGTAGATGGGAACATCGGAATTGAAATCCCTGAAATAAACATACTCAGAGGTGATCTGTATATCTCTTACTACGCCTGAACGCAGTATCTCTTCGCCGGCTCCGTCGGTGCGTATGCGCTTGAAGGCATAATCGTTTGCGCCGCTTTCGTCGATGGTCTGGTAGTAAATGTATCCGTCATAAAGATTAAAGGTCTCGATGCGCTCAGTGCTCAGTGTGGTAACGGCGCCACCGTATAGCGGTATGCTCTTTAAGCTCATATTATCATCCATATCCAGGAAATAAAGAGTGCTGCCGTCTATGGTGGGCTCATACATGTTCATATCCGAGATCTGTGTGATGCTTCCGTTCTGTCCGTCCAGCGAAAACAGGAAGTGATTGCCGGTCATGGCAGCATAGTAAAGGGAGGTGCCGGCATATCCGCCGGGCTTTATGTGATCGCTGACCTTGACCATATCGTCTTTGCCTTCCGTGCTCATGCCGTTAAGCGTAACCCTGGGGGCCGGACCGTCTTTTTCCTCTGTTACCTCAAAGTGGGTATAGTACAGGGTGTTGCCCAGAAGCAGAAGCCCGTCGGAAGTGATATTGCTGAGCAGTATATTCTTTTTTCCGGCTTTGTCGACGCGGTAGATGCCGCGGCCGTCGCGTATGTAACCCAGTCCCGACTGGCCGGCGCTGTCTTCGGAATAGTAGTACAGGTAATTTCCGCCTGCGTTGATGAAAGAAGCATTGGCGCCTATCACTTTGCGTATGTCGCTCTGGCCGGGGCCCATGGAATAGATGCTGCCGCCGTCATAGGGATTGGAAAAATAGATCCTGCCCTCCGATTCGCAGAAGGTGCCGCCGTTATATAGATTTCCGGAGCTGTTGCCGGCAGTGTCCGCAGGATTTTTGGGAATGGCCTTAAGAGCCCTGCCGAAATAACTGCTCAGGACTATGAACAGTATTATCACGACAGGAATGGCTATGACTATAGCGTTTTTGAGTTTCTTATTCATAAGCGCCTACCCCGTATATTATTACTAATTTGATTATATACCCCGCATAAATTATTAGCAAATGTTTGATTGATAAAATCACCGCTTTTTGCTATAATGTGTAATACTTGTGGAAAGAAAACGGAGGAAACAGGATGCTGCATGAGAATCCTTCGCTGGTGGATGTAAAACAGGAAGTTTTGTATCTTGTGGCGAAGGCCGAATTTGAGGGAAATCTTGACCAGGCGGTGGAAAGGATACCTTATGAGATAGTTCCCGGACCCCTGCCTGCTTTTCGCTGCTGTGTATATAAGGAAAGAGAAGTGGTGCGCGAGCGCATCAGTCTGGCGCGCAACAGAAACCCGCTTACGGGAGAACCCTGTCATAATACCGTGCAGATACTGCCGGCAGCATGTGAGGGCTGCCCCATCACGCGTTTTGTCGTAACGGACAATTGCCAGAAGTGCATGGCCAAGGCCTGTTTCAATTCCTGTAACTTTGGCGCGGTCACTATAGAACGTGACAAGGCTCACATAGATCCCACCAAGTGCCGTGAGTGCGGCAAGTGCCATCAGGCCTGCCCCTATCACGCCATAGCGGATCTGCAGAGACCCTGCAAGCGCGCCTGCCCCGTCGACGCCATAGGCATGGACGAGAATATGCGGGTGCATATAGATGATGAGAAGTGCATACGCTGCGGCCACTGCATAGCTTCCTGTCCTTTTGGAGCTGTGTCCGATTCGTCGCGTATGATAGAGGTGATAGATGCCCTTCTTGCGGGAAGGGAAGCATATGCCATGGTGGCGCCTGCCGGTGAAGGGCAGTTCGGCCCGGGCATATCAATGGATTCGCTCAGGGATGCCATCAAGGAGCTTGGCTTTGCGGATATGGTGGAAGTAGCCCTGGGAGCCGATTATGTGGCTTATGAAGAGGCTAAGGAATGGGCGGAGGCAAAGAAGGAAGGCAAGAAGAAGACTACTTCCTGCTGCCCTTCCTTTGTACATATGATAAACAGGCATTTCCCGCAGCTTGCGGAATGCATTTCGACCACGGTATCTCCTATGGCTGCAACAGCCCGTCTGATAAGGGCAAGGCATCCGGAGGCTCTGTGCGTCTTTATAGGACCCTGTATCGCAAAGAAGAGTGAGGCGGGGCAGTATCAGCATATACCCGGTGACAATGCGGATCTGGTGCTGACTTTTGAGGAACTCATGGCGCTGCTGCGCGCAAAGGAGATCGTGCTTAAGCCCAGAGCGCTGGAAAACCAGCAGGGCAGCAAATACGGAAAGAATTTTGCGAAGAACGGCGGTGTTATGGCTGCTGTTGAGCGGGCATATAAGGAGTCCGGAGCCGGAGACGAGCTGAGCATCTGCGCCTGCAACGGACCTGAGGAATGCAAGAAGGCGCTTATGCTGCTTAAAGTGGGCAGGCTGCCCGAAGATTTTATCGAAGGAATGATCTGCACCGGAGGCTGCGTGAACGGCCCCGGCAGTCTCAAGTCTGCGGCAAAGAGCGCGGCAGACAGGAACAAGCTGGTAGCAAGCCTGGACGACCGGGATATAAGCGGCAGTCTGGATGAGAATAAAGATATACATTTTGAGATGCACAGGGACAGAAAGGACGCCGCAAAGTAATAAGGGCTTAACGCCGCGGCATAAATACTACGACAGGAGGGCAAAGGCTGATGGACAGCGCTGCTATAGAAGCTGCAAGAAAGAGAGCTGAGCAGGCGGGCTTTAATGATATGGAGATATCCGCTATCGGAGAAGTGGCAAATATTACGCTTGGTAATGCCATGACCGCACTCAGCATGCTTTTGCATAATGATATAGATATCTCGACCCCTTTTGTTGAGATAAAGCAGAGAGGGGAGATAGTCGAGGAGCTGGCGGTAAGATCCGTTATCACAAGGGTTGATTACGTTAAGGGACTTGACGGCTACAGTGTCCTCTTTCTCAAGGAAGATGATGTTAAGATAATGACGGATCTGATGATGGGAAGTGACGGACACGGCATGTTTTACGAGCAGGAGCTTTCGGAGCTGCATCTGAGCGCGGTTTCGGAGTCGATGAACCAGATGATGGGCTCGGCGGCTACGGCTATGGGCATGATGCTCAACAAGCTGGTGGATATATCCACTCCGTCAACAAGCCATGCGGATCCCGGCAATTACTTAAACGACGCCTTCCCCGGGGATGAGCGCTTTGTACAGATAAGCTTTGACGTCCGCATGGGAGAGCTGATAAGCACGCGCATGATGCAGCTGTATCCTTTCGGTCTGGCAAAGGCCGTAGCGGATCTTTTCATAGTAAAAAAGAATCATGGAGAAGGAGCAATGCCTTTTTAGGCAGATAAAATAATGAGTGAAGAATGTTCAAATAACTGCAGCAGCTGCGGTGAAAACGGCTGCGCATCACGCAGGGATCCTTTTGCAAAGGATGCAGCCAACGCAGCTTCAAATGTAGCGCATATGATAGCCGTTATAAGCGGCAAGGGCGGCGTGGGCAAATCGATGGTGACCGCTCTTCTGGCAAATGCCTTTTCAAAGAGCGGAAAGAGCGCGGCGATACTGGATGCCGATATAACCGGACCTTCCATAGCCCGCATGTACGGCATACATGAACAGGCCGGAAGCGACGGAAAAAATGTCCTGCCTGCAGTAAGCAAAGGCGGCATTAAGGTGATGAGCATAAATATGCTCTTAGAGCACGAGGATGATCCTGTCATCTGGCGCGGTCCGGTAATATCATCCACGGTAAGACAGTTCTGGACCGAGGTGGCCTGGGGCGATGTGGATATGATGCTTCTGGATATGCCTCCCGGAACCGGCGATGTGCCGCTTACGGTATTCCAGTCATTGCCCATAGAAGGCATACTGGTGGTAACCTCACCGCAGGAGCTGGTATCCATGGTCGTGGGCAAAGCCGTTCATATGGCTCAGGCCATGAATGTGCCTATCCTGGGAATAGTGGAGAATATGGCATATTTTGAGTGCCCCGACTGCGGAAAGCGTCATGAGATCTTCGGACAGAGCCATCTTGAAGAAGCCGCCGCTGCATACGGGATAGAGCACTGCGCAAAGATACCCATAATACCCGCAAATGCGGCATTATGTGACGCGGGAAACGCAGACGCGCTGGATGAAAATATACTGGGTGGATTAAGCCAGCAGATATATAATAAACTAAAAGGAGAATGAAAAAATGAAAGATGTTAAGATCACAGTAGGGCCTACAAATATCAAGACGCTGGAATATAACAATGCATACAGCGCAAAGCCCGGAGAGCAGATCAAAATGAGCGTGCAGACAAAGGTTGCAGTTCATCTTAATCCCGCTGCGCCCACTACTGCCATGGCGCATGTGCGTTTTGAGATAGCAGATGAGGAGAAGAAATATGTCAATATGGTGCTTGAGACGCTTACGCCTTTTTCGGTAAGCACCTTTATCGATAATCTCGATGAGATGATCAAGAAGAATTATATGAGCGATGTTATGCTGGCTGTTAACGAGAAGATCCGTGTGGTTACCGCTTTATGCGGCCTGGGCCTTCAGGTTCCTCCTATCACCCTTCCTTACAGGGAGAACGAAAACGGCGATTCTTCTCTGGACAGCGAGATATATACCAAGATTTAAGAGATGCTTTTATCAATACAGAATGCAGATGTTTCATACGGCGGCGAGCTGATCCTCAGGGATGTGAATTTCGACATACGTGAAGGGGAGAAGCTCGCCGTTGTGGGCAGGAACGGCTGCGGTAAGACAACTTTATTAAAACTGATCTGCGGGGAATTAACGCCCCAGCCAAGGGATTCCGATGACCAGCCTGTGATAGCAAAGACAGGCGATCCGGTGATAGGCTGGCTTTCCCAGATGACCTTTAAGGATGAACACGCCACCCTGGGGCAGGAGCTCAAACGTGTCTTTGAACCGGTGCTCGAGCTTAAGCGCCGCATGGATGAAGCGTTGGAAAAACTGCAGCAGGGAGAGGATCATGCCCTGGCGGAAGAGTATGCTCTCATGGAGGAACGCTTTAATTATATGGGCGGCTACCGCTATGAGAAGGATTATGACATGCTCTATACGCGCTTCGGCTTTTCCAGGGAAGATGAGGACAGGCCGCTTTCGGAGTTTTCCGGAGGGCAGCGCACCAAGATAGCCTTTATCAAACTGCTCTTATCCAGACCCGATATACTGCTTCTGGACGAGCCTACCAATCATCTGGATATCTCTACCATAGCCTGGCTGGAAGATTATCTCGCAGAGTACCCCAGGGCGGTTGTCGTGGTAAGTCATGATCGTCTTTTTCTTGACCGCGTTGCGGAGACTGTATGGGAGATCGAGCGCGGAAGGATAAAAAGATATCCGGGTAACTACAGTGAGTTTGTAAGGCTTAAGAAGGAAGCTCATGATAAACAGCTGAAGGATTATCTGGCGCAGCAGAAGGAGAAGGAACGCCTCCAGGCTGTGGCGGACCGTTTTATCCATAAAGCGACCAAGGCTGCCATGGCCAGATCCAAGTTAAAGGCCATAGAGCATATGGAAGTTATAGAGCGTCCCGAGGAATCCGATACCAGGGCTTTTCACGGCCTTTCGGAGCCCGCGCGCGAAAGCGGCAGGGATGTGCTGATAACCGATAATCTGGGCATTGGCTATGATGAGATATTATGCCGTGTCACGCTTAATCTTCAAAAGGGTAAAAAGCTTGGAGTGATAGGCGGCAACGGCCTGGGTAAGTCCACTTTTTTAAAGACACTTATGGGGCAGATACCCAGAAAGAGCGGAAAGTATGAATTCGGATACGCCGTGGATGTGGGATATTTCGAACAGCAGATGGCCAAAAGCATGAGCACCAAGACCGTGCTGGACGAATTCTGGGATACCTATCCGACCCTTACCGAAACGGAAGTGCGCAATGTGCTGGGGGGCTTTCTCTTTACCGGAGATGAGGTATTTAAGAATGTATCAGATCTTTCCGGCGGCGAGAAGGTAAGACTAGCTCTGGCAAAGATACTGCAGACCAGGCCCAATTTCCTGATACTGGATGAGCCTACCAACCATATGGACATTGTAGGTAAGGAAGCGCTGGAGGAAATGCTCTCCGAATACAGGGGGACGCTGCTCTTTGTTTCCCACGACCGTTATCTTATAAGGCGCCTTGCCGATGAGCTGCTGATATTCAGACCCGGCAATGCGGAATATTTCCCCTTTGGCTATGAGGAGTTCGAACGCCATTACGGAAGGGAAAAGCTTCAGGACCAGGAGGCAGTCTGGAAGATAGAAAAGAACGCCGAGGCTCCCGCGGAGCCTGCAGAGCCTAAAGCGAAGAAGTCCAATCCGGGCAAGGAGAGGGCAAAGGCCGAACGCAGACTGGCAAGGCTTGAACAGCTGATAGAAGAAAATGATGTTAAGAAGGCTGAGCTTGAAGAGAGCATGGCCGATCCCGCAAATGCAAGCGATTATGAAAAACTCCAGGATCTGCAGAAACAGCTTGACGAGCTTAATGCGCAGGCTGACGCATATATGGAGGAGTGGGAAGCGCTGGAAGAGGAACTGGCGGGAAACACTTAGTAAAATGAAGCAGCGCCATGTGCACAAAAAAAGACCTGAGCGTATTGCTCAGGCCCGATAAAGCAGGGGATGAAGGAGTCGAACCCTCTTCGACGGTTTTGGAGACCGATGTTAAACCGTTTAACTAATCCCCTAAGCACAAATGGCATTATACATAAGGACATACTAAATGTCAAGCAAGAAAAAAGATACATATCTGCATAAGTAAAATAGCAGATCATAAACAAGGAGGCATATATGGATAAGGCAGTTATAGACGAA
>CAMOEK010000039.1:0-18826 GCA_946612125.1 uncultured Lachnospiraceae bacterium
TTTATTTCTCGAAATATTTCTCAGAACACCATTGATAAATCCGCGAAGCCCGGAAAATCCTTTTCCGACAGCCAGTGAAACGCTTTCATTACAGGCTGCCGCATCCGGCACATTGTCCATATACATAAGCTGATAGACGCCCATGCGCATAATGATGCGCACCGCCGCTTTCATCTTTGAAGTTTTCGTGGAAGCAAAAAGATCTATGATATAGTCCAGAGTGATCTCTCTTTCAATACAGCCCTCAGAAAGGCGTCTGATAAAAGCCTTATCCCTCTGTTCAAGATAATCGTATTTATCAAGCGCAGCCTTGATGATATCTCCGCTTTTGGCTCCGCTCCTGTCACATTCCAGCAATATGTCCAGCGCAATGCGCCTGCCGGCTGTTGCCTTTGCCGCGCCCATCAGCCCAGATGCTCCCCTGTTTCCATCTTAACGCCTCTTAAATAATCCGCGCAGCTCATGCGTTTTTTTCCTTCTGCCTGCAGCTGTGTTATCCTGAGCGTTCCTTCACCGCAGGAAACATAAAAGCTGTCTTTATCTATGCCTGTTATATATCCCGGTGCTGCCTTTGCCCTGTTTTCTCCAACACTGCCACCGGTCACCTCAGCCTTCCATATCTTTAAGCTTTTGGCTCTGAAATAGGTATATGCTCCCGGCCAGGGATCGGTTCCGCGTATCAGGCGCTCTATCTCTTCCGCGCTTCTGAGCCAGTTGATAAGTCCGTCCTCTTTCCTGAGCATTCCCACATGGCTGCTCTTTGCTTCATCCTGCTTTACAGGCGTGAGTTCTCCTTTTTCAAGCAGATCCAAAGCCTCTGTGATAAGCCCCGATCCTACTTCCGACAGTTTATCAAAAAGACTGCCTCCCGTCTCATCCTCATCTATCTCAACACTGCGCTGCATAAGGATATCACCGGTATCTATACCTTCATCCATCTGCATTATGGTAACACCGCTCTCTTTATCCCCGTTAATAACCGCATACTGTATAGGTGAAGCTCCCCTGTACGCCGGAAGAAGAGATGCATGTATGTTCAGGCAGCCAAAGCGGGGCATTTCCAGTATCTCTTTTGACAGGATCTGCCCGAATGCAGCAACCACAAACACATCTGCCGGATATTTCCTTAACTCCTCAACAGCCTCTGCTCTTTTGATGCGTTCCGGCTGAAATACATTCAGACCGTGGCTGAGAGCGCATTCTTTTACCGGACAGGGAGAAGGTTCCTTGCTGCGTCCCTTGGGTCTGTCCGGCTGGCATACCACCAGGCTTATCTCATGACCTGCTTTTATCAATGCTTCAAGAGGACCTACCGAAAAATCGGGAGTGCCCATGTAGATTATCTTCATAACCTTACCTCTTCGTAATAATTCAGTACTTTAAGACTCTTTATCCCGGATCACAATGCTTTTTGCAATGACCGAAGATCATTCTTCTTCATCATCTTCTTCATCATCTGCCGGCGGATTCACATCCTCCAGTTCGCCTTCCACTTTAGTGGTATACATTATGCCGTCCAGATGATCGAGCTCATGACAGATCGCGCGCGCCAGCAGTTCTTCACCCTCCAGCACATATTCGTTCATATCTGCATCCAGCGCTTTAACTTTAACATAAGCCGGCCTTTTTACTATACCCATCTTTCCGGGCACAGACAGACAGCCTTCATAAGAAGTCTGTTCACCCGAGGTCTCGAGTATCTCGGGATTTACCAGCACATGGGGATCCTCTCCGGTAACATCGATAACTACTATGCGGCGGAGCACGCCCACCTGAGGCGCTGCAAGCCCCACGCCGTTGGCGTCATACATCGTATCCAGCATGTCGTTTATCAGCTCCCTGGTATGATCGGTCATCTGTTTGACCGGCCTGCAAACCGTCTCGAGCGTCTCGTCCCCAATCTTTCTTACATTTCTGATAGCCATTTGTCTTCTCCTTTTAAAATGAATTAACCGGGTCAAAATCAAATTGCAGCATAACATCCGCCGCTCCCGTTTTCATGCTTAATCCTCTCTCTGCCTCTTCGGCCAGATCCTTGGCTCTGTGCAGCAGTTCCCTGTCTGCATGCCTCAGATAAAGTCCCGTACGGTAAACATCCTTAAGTCTCCCTATCAGGGCTTCCGCAGGGCCTATGACTTCCGGTTTGTCGCCCGGCATATTTTTTATGATCTCCGCGATCTGTTTCGCGCGCGCAAGTCCGGCATTTTCATCCTTTGAATAAAACTGCATGGTCATCAAATGACATACCGGAGGGAAATCCGCCAGTTCCCTGTAAGATATCTCCTGCTCGTAAAAGCTCTCATAATCATGCATAGCCGCAAGCTTTATCGCAAAATGATCCGGCTGATAAGTCTGTATAACTACTTCACCGCTCTTTTCGGCCCTTCCGGCCCTTCCTGCCGCCTGCGCCAGCAGCTGAAACGTCCTCTCCGCGGAATGATAATCGCTCAGGTTCAGAGACATATCCGCAGCCAGCGCTCCTACCAGCGTGACATTCGGAAAATCATGCCCCTTTACTATCATCTGTGTACCAATAAGTATATCGGCCTCACCATCGGCAAATGAAGACAGGATGCGGTCGTAATCATCCTTATTCTTTGTGGTATCGGCATCCATTCGCAGTATCCGCGCTGAGGGATAAAGCTCTTTAAGCGCCTTCTCCATCTTCTCCGTGCCGGCTTTAAAGCCGGCTATATATTTGGAGCCGCATTTGGGACATATCCCCGGCTTTGCTTCCTTGTGGCCGCAATAATGGCAATGCAGCATATTATCGCCGTGCTCGGTAAGCGACACAGAGCAATGAGGGCAGTTTACCACATAGCCGCAGCTGCGGCAAGAGATAAATCCTGCCACGCCCCTGCGGTTTATAAACAGCATGCTCTGCTCGCCTTTTACAATACGCTCTGTAAGCATTGTCGAAAGCCTTCGGGATAAAAAGCTCTTATTGCCGCTCTTTAATTCCTCACGCATATCCTCTATATAAACTTTCGGCAATACTGCATTTCCGAAACGGCTGCGCAGCGAAAACAGCCTGTATTCATCCGACTGGGTCCTGTAATAAGATTCCAGCGAAGGCGTTGCGCTGCCCATTACCAGCAGCGCCTTCTCCCTTTCAGCCAGATACGCCGCCACTTCCCTCGCATGATACTTGGGCATCTTCTCGCTTTTATAGCTGCCTTCATGCTCTTCATCGATTATTATTATCCCGGTCTTTTCAAAAGGCGTAAACAGCGCGGATCTGGGACCGATTATGATATCCAGCTCCCCATTCCTGGCCCTCTCATACTGGTCGTACCTTTCTCCGTCAGAGAGCTTGGAGTGCATTACAGAGACCCTTTCGCCAAAACGTGCATAAAAACGCATCAGCGTCTGGAATGTAAGCGATATCTCGGGGATCAGGACTATTGCCTGTCTGCCTTCGGCCACTATGCGCTCTATCAGCTCAAGATATACTTCCGTCTTGCCGCTGCCGGTAACACCATGCAAAAGCGCAGGACGCAGATCACCTGCCTGCCGGGCTCTCATTATCTCTTCGACCACAGCGCGCTGTTCTTCATTAAGCTCTGTCCTTGAAGCATAACGCCCGCTGCCGGTAACCGGAGCTCTGTAATGTCTTAAAGTTTCTATCTTGATAAGTCCGTCTTTTTCTGCCGTTTTAAGCACTCCGGCAGATACATTCAGCTTGTCCCTGATCATCTGCTCGGGCATTTCATCCGCCGTAAGCAGCGCATTATACAGTCTTATCCTGGACGCAAAACGAAGAGGATTTAAAGCGCTTATCTCACTCTTTATGCGTTCCGTATCCGCCAGCCTGATTATATTTCTGTAGTTCTGCTCTTTGATCTTCTTTTTGACGGGCAGCACGGTCTTCATGGCTGTGATCAGGGTCCCGCCGTAATTCTTCTTCATCCAGGCTGCCAGAGCCAGCGTGCGGCCTTCCATGCTCACCGATCTTTCTACCACGGAAGATATATACTTAAGCTTGTCATCCGGCAGTTCAGTGCTGTCCGCAAGTGCCACGACATAACCCTTTCTTAAGGTATTGCCCTTTCCAAAAGGAATATTGACCTCCATGCCTTCTTCCAGACTGTTCAAAAGCTCATCCGGTATCAAATAGGTAAATGGTCTGTCCAGCTTTTCAAGAGCGATATCGATTATTACCTGAGCGTATTTTCCCATTTATCAGCCTTCAAGATAAGGATAACGCCTGCGCATACGTTCCATGGCAGCTTTATTGCCGTCATCCTTTAATATGCCATATACCAGTTCACGTTCATCCATATGATGTTTTACGCCTTTTATCTCCTGGTAATCCTCATGTCCCTTGCCCGCAAGTATCACGATATCGCCGCGTTTTGCTTCATGCATCGCGCATGCAATAGCTTCCCTGCGGTCAGCCACGGTTATGTGTCTGCCTTCGGTACGGCTTATTCCTGTTTCTATATCGGCAATAATATCAAGTGGTTCCTCATCCCTGGGATTATCGGAGGTTATCACCGTAAGATCAGATAAACGCCCGCTCACTTCACCCATCTCATAACGGCGTGACTTTGCCCTGTTGCCTCCGCAGCCAAAGAGAGTGATCAGCCTGCCGCTGCAGTAATCACGCAATGTGGATAAAAGGCTTTCAAGCGCCATGGCATTATGGGCATAATCTATCATCAGGCTGTATTCATCAGAAACAGGCAAAAGCTCCATGCGTCCTTTAATAAGAGCATGCTTAAGGCTTTTTTCACTGCATTCGATTATCCTGTCTGTGCTTATCTCTTTATCATCTCCGAATGCGGCGCATACCGCAGCTATCGCAGACATGATATTGTATACCGAAAAACGTCCGGGAAAAGGCAGAGTCATATGATACTTCTTTCCCTTATAAGAAAATGAAAGCTCCGTTCCCGGCTGCCCGCCGCATTCTCCCGGCCTGTAACATATCGCTCTCATATCGGCATGTTCCGAAAAGCCGAATCTTATCAGCTCATCACATCTGTTGCCGTCAAGTATGTCATCAGTATGCTCATCATCCGAATTGACTGCAGCTACACGGCAGTTTTTAAAAAGCAGGCTCTTGCAGCGCAGATAATCATCAAAATCCTTATGCTCGTTAGGTCCTATATGATCCGGCGACAGATTTGTAAATACGCCGACATTAAAATGTATCCCGTCTGTCCTGTGCATCATCAGCCCCTGGGAAGATACTTCCATTACGACCGCGCGGCAGCCGGCGTCACACATTTCCCTGAGGTAAGACTGCAGCTCATAGGATTCCGGCGTGGTATTTACCGAAGGAATACGGCGGGCTGAGGTATCAACCTCAACAGTCCCTATAAGACCGCATTTATAGCCCAGCTCTTCCATTATGGATTTAACCATAAAAGCAACCGTAGACTTACCCTTGGTGCCGGTTATGCCTATAGTGACCAGCTCTTTTGCCGGCTGACCAAAAAAAACTGCAGAACATAAAGCCAGCGCTCTTCTGGTATCATTGGTTATAAGCAGGGCGCAGTTATTCTTTTGGCATATTTCCTTTTGCTGCTCATCGGCATACTGAGCCAGCACGGCAGCAGCTTTTGCCTCTGCAGCAGCGGCTATGGCGCTGTGCCCGTCAAAGCGCGCTCCCTTTATAGCTATATAAAGGCAGCCTTCACATACTTTTCTTGAATCATATATTATCGCATTTATCTCCCGTTCATCCGCATCATCGCAGATCCCGGCTGTCAGTTCGCGCAGAGTCTTCATTAAGTTTCACCTCTCTCAAAAAAATGATCCGTGACATTATACCACAGAAAAGGCAAAGCTTCAAAAGATTATTCCTTACGTCGCCCCCCGGACAATAAAAGACCGCTGTCCGAAGGCAACGGTCTTAAATATGAGGGGGAGATAGTAAATGTGTTTCACTATCTGAAAAGCATAGTAACTCGTAATTGTGTCCATTTCGTGTTCAAATTGTGTATAATTTTGTTTTTTTGTTCACACTTTTATTAAAGAATATCCTCTTCTATCTCGGGTTCTATAAACTCCCGGCCTCCAAACAGAAAAGAAAAGCATTTAAATCTCAGGACTGCTATAACGATAAGTTCGAAAAGTAATATAACGAGTGCAACAGTAGCCCTGTAAGCAAAATTATTGATCGTCTTTTTAAAGACGATATCTCCTATCATCAGCGCAAATCTCAAAATGCCAAAACCATAAAAGCTCAGATATATTATCAGGGCGTGTCTGCCAAGAAAATCCAGCGGCCTGACGGTTCCTATCCATTTGCACAAAAGCAGGAGCCCTCCAGCCATACACAGAGACATGGGCAGTACCACAAAGGGATTTCCGGTGATCATCTCCTTATAATCACAGCGGTCAGTAAGGAAAGTAAGACCTATACCTCCTCCGATGAGCAGCAGCGAAAGAAATACTTCGATAAGCTTCTTTTCCTTTAATTTATCTCCGATCAGTCCGAAAACCTCTCCCCAGGCGCAGAAGAACATACCCACACTGCCACGCCAGAAAAGCAGGGCAAGGCGCAGGCCGTAAGATTCAAAACCGACTACCATCATGTTTGCATCATACAGCCCGGTATAACCTCTGTAATAAAGTATCCCTGTAAGAGAAAATGCTACTACGCTCAATAATATGCACATAACAGGCAGCTTGAAATTATGCCTGAACATTCTGTATCCTACAACAGCCACAAAATAAGCCGGCAGGAAAAACAGCACGGAGATCCCCACAAAGGAAACGCTGTCCCAGATGTGATTATAGATCCTGCTGAGTCCGAATATCTCAGGAGATACGAACATCCCCAGCGCATCTATCACCAGATATAAAAGGCTGAACCAGAAGTAAGGCATAAAAATGTTTCTTATGCCTTCCTTAACGCTTGTCTTTTCATCTGAGGAAAAGCCTTTCTTCTGCCATACAGCTCCCGCCGCCATCATAAACAGCGGAAAACATAAGGCATCAAATCGATATTGTAGCCCGGCCGAAAGCAAGCCTGACACAGCCGTTATGGTGCAGATGATCCCGATGCCCCTGTACAGATCTATATCGCAGTATCTTTTCGCATTAACATCCATATTATTTAAAATCCTCCACTACAAGCTGAAGAGTCGTTCTTCCGTTGTAAGAGTTAAGATCCGGTTTATAGATCACAGAAAATGTAACTCCCTCTCCCCGGCCCTGAAGAAGCTCGTTCAATACATCATTTCCGTATTTGTCTTCAATATATTTCTTAATGGCGTCCGTTTTAAAAAAGGCTTTAAGTTCGTAGCTGCTGTTTTCATCTTCCACGTTAAGCAGGCAGAGTTTTGCTTCCTTTCCGACTGGATTTATCCCTTTAAGCTTAAGACCTGCTCTGGCGATCACAGCCTTGGTATTGCCGTTGCCGCAGGGTTCCATAAGCTTAAGCTCTTCCACCAGTCCGGCAGTGGCATATCTGAGCGGAAGCTCCAGATCTATGGAAATATGCTCACTGAAATCCGACTCGTTTAGTCTGCAGTTCTCATTCAGCCGCCTTCTCAATTCATCAAGCTTATCTTCCGGCAGTGAAAAACCGGCCGCCTGTGAATGTCCCCCGAATTTGGTAAAAATATCAGCCACTTCTGTCATGGCATCATACATATGATATGCTTCTATCGATCTGGCCGAGCCTTTGAGACCTTCTTCGCCCGCTGTTACTATCAGAGTCGGATGATAATAACGTTCCCTTATCCTCCCGGCCACGATGCCGGCTATGCTCTCATGACATTCCCTCAGATATATAACATATACTTTACAGCCGTCATGATCACCGCGCTCTATCTGTTCAACAGCTTCCTTAGTAGCCTGTTCTGTCAGGGTCTTTCTGCTTTCGTTCAGCTCCTTTAACTCTCCGGCCAGACGCATGGCTTCCACGGTATTATCCGTAGTCAGCATATCAAGCGCCCTGAGCGCCGTATCTATGCGCCCGCTCGCATTGATGCAGGGTCCCAGCATAAATCCCAGATGATAAGCGTTTATCTCCTTATCCGACAATCCCAGAACAGAGATCAGCTCTGCCAGTCCCGGAGCCGGCCTTTGCGTCATCAGCTTAAGCCCTTCCTTTACCAGGATGCGGTTTTCATCTTTAAGCTCCATAATATCACCGACAGTCGCAAAAGCAGCCAGCTGTATCAGTGTTTCCTTAAGAGCTGTTTCCATCTCGGTATTCTTAAGCGCGAAGCAGCGCTGTATCAGTTTAAAAGCCACAAATCCCCCGCATATCCCCGGGAAGGGATACTCCGATCCGGGCAGATGAGGATCAACAACAGCCAGTGCATGCGGTATCAGATAATGCCTTACGCCATCTGTTTCTTCATATGGTATTTCATGGTGGTCAGTAATAAGGAGACCTATCCCCAGCTCCTCAGCCATTTTGGCCTCCTCTCTTGCAGCTATACCGTTATCACAGGTAACAATAAGTTCTACGCCTTCCGCCGCAGCTTCCCTTATCATATCACAGTTCATGCCGTAGCCGTCGCGTACCCTGTGCGGTATGCGTGCATCAGGATCACCTCCCAGTGCCTTTATCCCTTTTATCAATATAGCCGTTGCCGTAACACCGTCTATATCATAATCACCGATAACGCGTATGTGTCTGCCTTCAGCTATGGCTTTAAGCAGCCTGCCGGCGCATTCATCCATGCCATCTAACAGCGCCGGATCATGGAGCATATCCATACTGCCATGCAGATAACGCTCTATATCTTCGTCGCTCTCTATGCCACGGTTTTTCATGAGTCTGGCTATTACAGGCGATATATGATGCCTTCTGCCTATTTCGGCGTAATCCCCGCCCTTCCTGATCAAATACCAATCCGCCATCATCTTCTCCTTTAAAACATTAACATAGAGTATAACACGAAATTCACAAAATGAATACTTCCTTTTTCTTCTGATTATGATATACTATTAAAGCTGTTCTGCAGGAAATGCAATAGCTTAAAAGTTTTGCTATTTGTTATATTTAAGGGAGGAAAACAAAAAATGAGTGACATGAGCAGATCAAAACAAAAAAGAATGGAACAGGAAAAAGCCCGCAGCGCGCAGCACAGAAGAAAGGCTGTCGCTACTTTCTGGAAGATCTTTATCCCGCTGCTGATCGTTGCTGCCATCGCAGGCGGCGTGATCCTTTATCAGCATTCCAAACTGGATTATTCAAGGTATCTGAATGATAACGGAAGCATCAAAGGCGTAAAGGCTTCCGATTATGTAACTGTAAACGACGAAAACATCAGTTTCTCTAAATCAGAATTAACCCCTACCGATGAAGAGATCGATTCACAGATATCTTCCGATCTTTCTTCTCATCAGTATGTAAGCGACGATCCCGAAGAAGAAAGCGCTTATGGCGACAAGCTCAGTATTACCTATACTTCCACTGTTAACGGTGAAGATTTCCAGAATGCTCCCGAAGCAAGCGATTATGAGATCGGTTCCGAAAAATTCGGTGAAGAATTTGACGAAGCCCTTGAGGGTCACTTCCCCGGCGACGATATCGAAGTAAGCGTTATCCTGCCCGATGATTACGAAGACGAAAATTTTGCCGGCAAGGCTGCAGACTTTAACATACATCTCATCGGCGTATATGTTGACCGCGATTTTGATGATGATTATGTAAAAGAATTCCACTCAGATGTTGCTTCTACCGCAGATGAATACCGTCAGAGCCTTATCGACAAGGGCTATGATACCAATCTGAAGAATAAGCTTGAAAGTTCCCTCTCTGTAAACAGCGTGGTAAGCAAGATCCCCACAGCATACAAAGACAATTTAACACGCGTTCTGGAAGACCAGCAGCGTAATTATATGCTCTCCATGTATCAGATGTTCGGAATGCAGGCACCCCAGGGCGATATGTGGCAGCTTATGGGAGCAGCCTCCAAAGAGGAGTACGATGCACAGATGTCCTCACAGGCCGAAGAAGCAACCAAGCAATCTCTTGAGATCCAGTATCTTTACGATAAATACGGCCTGTCCTTTACCGACGATGAGATGCGGGATTACTACAAGACACAGAATAATTATGACGATGCAAGCTTTGATGAGGCTGTCAAAAATAACGGTAAAGGCTTCTATGCACAGCAGTACATGAAGGAAGTCGTTATCAATAAGCTTAAGGAGATCGTAAAGATCACTGAATAATATGATCATTTAACAAGGTGGACTAAAATGGCAAAGAAAAACCTTATAATGGGCGTTACCAAGCATTACTGGTGGTATAAGATAGAACCCTTTTATGTATCCTGTGCAAAGTATAACGGCAGCAATTGTGATATCGTTGCATTTACAAAAGATCTGTCCGCTTTTACCAGGGATAAACTGAAGGAATATCACATTCACTGCGTTGAGATCCCCGACCGTTACGAGAAGGAAGGCCCTATCGATTACCGCTACGGTCTTTATATCGATATACTTAAACGTAAGCGTCAGGATTATGACCAGGTGCTCTTCTGTGATACCAGAGATGTATTTTTCCAGGCTCCAATGTTTCCCGAAGAGTCATCAGAGCCTTACCTGGGCACCGCTGTAGAAAGCGGTCTTATCAGCGGTGATGACTGGAACAGACGCTGGATGCAGGAACGCTTCGGTATGGACATGTACGAGCAGTTAAAAGACCAGCACGTGCTCTGCGCCGGAACAATATGGGGAAGCAGCGAGGTTATCTACTCCTTCTGCCAGTCCATGATAGACAATTTATCCAGCCCTGATTTTAATTTCATCGATATAAATGACCAGACCTCATATCAGTATATGGTCTACAATCATATTGTCCCTGTTGAAGGAGCTGCCGTACACTTCTCTCCTTTGGACGGCGGATGCGTAGCCACGATCGGAAATGAAGGTGATTACCGTATTTCCGGCGATAAGCTGATATGTCCCGAAAATGGCTCTACCACTCCCGCTTTAGTCCATCAATGGGATCGTCATAAAGAGCTTTATTCATTTGTAGCTGATAATCACAAAGAAAAACACCCCCGCATACGCTGGGGGCGTTACCATGATTATTTAAGCTTTAAGGATATAGCCCTTACAAGCTATCATGACAGGCATTTTGTAAACATGTTCATTGCCTGCATAAAATACTTTCTGGCCAAAAAGCCCAAGGGCGAAAAGCTCTGGAAATGATCAGCGCTTTTTCCTGAAGTAAAGAAATGCAGCGGCGGCTCCTCCGGTTAATAACAGGACCGCCGCTATTATTATGCCTGCGCCGCCCTTTTTTTCCGTTTTGCTCTCCGTCTCTTCCCCTGTCGGTTCCGGCACCTCTTCCACAACTACCGGCAGAGGTTCTTCTTCGGGTTCAAGAAGCGTTACGCCGTCGGGGATCTCAAGCCTGGGTATCGTCGACTCCCCTTTAACGCCGCAGATACTGCATACGCCTGTCTGATAGCCTTCTTCATCAACCGTAGGCTCTTTGACTACAGTCCATTCAAAGCTGTGCTTCTTAAGCGTAAAATGATCCAGCTCCGTATATCCGCAATTGCTGCATTTGCATGTGGTGTAGCCAAATTCACAGCTGGGCTCGGTTACAAACTCTTCCATATTGGGAGCGTCACACTCGTGCGGCAATATATCCTTATCGTAGGTAAATATCTCATCTCTCTCAAAATCTTCGGTATCGTTGCCTGCATTGTCAAATTCCCAGATCATTATCTCCCCGATAAAACCTTTGCAATATGCCCTGCGGTTTGTGTTATCTTCAAAGAAACGGATCTTTCCGCTTACATGATTATTCGTGATCTTGCCATGATAGTTTATGCCCTGAGGATAAAAGATATACATTCCAATAAGGCCGCCATCATGCACGTAACCATGGTCCGAATCGAAGCCGGCTATTTTTACGTCACAGTCATTTACATCGGGATATCCTGCCGCGCAGGCTCCTCCCATGAACTGTTCGTCTTTTGTTGACGCATCGGTGTCGATATTTACCAGAACCACATCTGCTTTAACATTCTCAATGCTGCCGCAGCCGTAACCGATAATACCGCCCACACCGAACATCTTTTCATGAGCCTTAAGCGATATGATCCCCTGTACAGAACAGTTTTTTATCGCAGATGCTTCCATGTATCCCGCTATACCGCCGGCAAAACAGGGCTTATCCGTTTCCACATCAACACGGAGATTCAAAAAAATAAGATTTTTTACTTCTGCGCCATCTTCGAGTATTTCAAAAAAGCCCGTAAAGGATGTATCATACTCTATCATATTGCCATCATAGGTCTTGCGTGCAAAGCTTCCCGTATCCTTAATGTGCGCATTCAATATAGCGCAGCCGTTTCCGTCAAGCCTGCCGGTAAAGATCATGGGCTTCCAGTCATATCCTTCCAGATCGATATCGGTAATAAGCCTGTATGAGCCGTCAGGGCTCATATTCATCAGCTCTTCCGCAGTGCTTATCTCAATATAATCATCATCGTCATCGCCGGATGCGTGCGAAGGAAAGGCCATAATAAATAAAAAAGCCATAAGGATAATAAATCCTGCCGGGCCCTTCGCACATTTTTGATGAAAATGATATTCCTTCATCAATTCTCTCCTTCCTCAAGATGAGCCATAACAGTCTCATAAAAAGCCAGGGTCTCTTTATCTCTTACTTCCCGCCCTGACCGGTAAAAATGCAGTTCACGCTTTCCCTCTGTAGGCAGCTCTTTTTTGAGGAGCAGATTTTTAAGATTGCGGACTGTCCCCTTGCTGCCGTCTATCATATGCGTTCCCTCTTCCAGAAAACTCTTAAGAGCATTCCTGAAATGATTAAAATGCGTACAGCCAAATACCAGAGTCCCGTATTGTTTAAGATCAAGATCCGAAAGCTCTTTTCTTAAGCATTCGCGCACGGCTTCAGAATCAAATTCGCCGCGTTCCGCAAATCCCACCAGCTCAGGCACAGCTTTAACATCCACAAGCCTTTCATTATCTACGCGGCTTATCAGATCCTCGAGCTTTTTTTCTCTGGCTGTCACTGCCGTGGCAATGACGAGTATCCGTTTGCCACCGTTATGCTCAACAGCAGGCTTGACAGCCGGTTCTATGCCTATGATAGGTATGGTATACTTCCCTCTCAGATATGCAGCCGCAGCCGCCGTCGCCGTATTGCAGGCTATAACCACCGCATCGCAGCCTTTCCCCAGAAGGAAGTCCACAGCCTTCTCTGAATACTCTTTGATCTGGGCATTAGTCTTGCTGCCGTAAGGCACATTATCGGTATCGGCATAATAAAAGTATGCCTCATCGGGCAGGATCTTAAGGGCCGCATGCAGAACAGTCAGCCCTCCTATTCCCGAATCAAACATACCTATTTTCATAACGAAAGCCCCACGGCTTTATAAAGCTCTCTCATCTGTTTTTCATCAAGCTCGGTATATTCTCCGGGCTGAAGATCTCCCAGGCTGACACTGATAACGCGTATGCGTTTAAGTGCCTTTACATGATAACCTGCAAGACGCCACATGCGTCTTATCTGCCGGTTTAAGCCCTCTGTCAGCACGATCCTCACGGCATTCCGGCTTATCTTCTCAATGCGGCACGGTCTGGTCTTTCTCTTTAAGTCTTCCAGCCACACGCCTTTCGACAGGCGCTCTATATCCTCTGCGGCAGGTTCCCTGTTAAGGTGCACGATATATTCCTTCTCATGCCCTGCCCTGCCTTTCATCATGGCATTTATCAGATTGCCGTCGTTTGAAAGCAGCAGCAGGCCTTCACTGTCCTTATCAAGCCTACCCGCATAGGTTACGCGCAGCGGATAATCTATCACCTCAGCCACTGTTTCTTCGGCATACGGATCTCTCTCGCTTACGGTCACGCCCACCGGCTTGTAATAAGCCAGCACCCCCTTGCGTTCAACAGCCTTTAATCTTTTGCCATCCAGCATAACCTCATCGCCGGGCATAACACGCTCACCGGCCGAAGCAGCCCTTCCGTTTAAGCTCACTCTTCCGTCAGCTATTATCCTGTCCGCCTCACGTCTTGAACACACGCCGCATTCGGCCAGATATTTATTTATCCTTATGCCATCACTCATTTCTTCTCTGTAATGCCTTTATACTCATCAAAGCAGTCAAAAGTAGCAAAATAATCCGCAGGCGTCTGGGCACGGCGTATAAGCTGCACGCTTCCGTCTTCCTTAAGCAGAAGCTCTGCCGACTTTAGTTTGCCGTTGTAGTTATAGCCCATGGCAAAACCGTGAGCGCCGGTATCATGGATAGCCAGATAATCGCCCATGTCTATCTTCGGAAGCTGTCTGTCTATGGCAAACTTATCATTATTCTCACAAAGAGATCCTGTCACATCATAGGTATGATCACAGGGCGCATTCTCTTTGCCCAGCACTGTGATATGATGGTAAGCACCGTACATGGCAGGTCTCATCAGATTGACAGCACAGGCATCAACACCGATATATTCCTTATGTGTATGTTTCTCATGTATAGCCTTTGTTATCAGCATGCCGTAAGGTCCCATCATGAACCTTCCCATCTCGGTATATATAGCGACGTCGCCCAGGCCTGCAGGCACCAGCACTTCCTCAAATACCTTTCTTACACCCTCGCCTATAACAAGGATATCATTAGGCTCCTGCTCCGGTTTGTAGGGTATGCCCACGCCGCCGGAAAGATTTATGAAGCTTAAGCTTACGCCCAGTTTCTCCTTAACCTCCACAGCTCTCTCAAAAAGCTGCTTTGCGAGCATCGGATAATACTCATTGGTCACGGTATTGCTGGCCAGGAAAGCGTGAAGGCCGAATTCCTTTACGCCCTTTTGCTTAAGTATGCCGTATGCTTCAAAAAGCTGCTCTGTAGTAAGCCCGTATTTGGCATCTCCGGGATTATCCATTATCCCGTTGCTCATCTTGAAAACTCCACCGGGATTATATCTTAAGCTCAGTCTTTCGGGAAGTTTTCCCAATATGCCTTCAAGGAAATCAATATGAGTGATATCATCCAGATTTATCGTAGCGCCCAGCTTAGCCGCCAGTTCAAAATCTTCTGCAGGAGTATCATTTGAAGAGAACATTATCTCACTGCCTGTTATACCTGCCGCATCAGAGAGCATAAGCTCCGTTAAAGACGAGCAGTCAGAACCGCAGCCGTATTCATGCAGTATCTTCATCAGAAAAGGATTGGGGCACGCCTTTACGGCAAAATATTCCTTAAAACCCTTATTCCAGGCAAATGCTTCTTTGAGTTTTTTTGCATTTTCCCTGATCCCCTTTTCATCATAGATATGAAAAGGCGTGGGATAGGTTTTTACGATCTCCTCGATCTGCTCTTTTGTTACGAATGATTTCTTTTCCATAATTGCTCTCCTTTATAAAGATCCTTCGCTTCGCTCAGGATGACTTGCGGTTTAAGATCCTTCGCTTCGCTCAGGATGACTTTGCGTTTTAAGGTATCCTCCAGTCTACAGGCTCTGCGCCGTGTTCCTTAAGGAATTCATTGCATTTTGAAAAATGTCTGCAGCCGAAAAAGCCTCTGTAAGCCGATAATGGACTGGGATGCGGCGCTTTAAGCACCAGATGAGCCGGATTGTGCAAAAGCTCACTTTTCCTCTGCGCCGATGATCCCCAAAGCATAAATACTATGGGTCTGTCCTCTTTATCAACCGCCTGTATTATCGCATCAGTAAACTGTTCCCATCCAATGCCCCTGTGCGAAAAAGCCTGATGCGCCCTTACCGTGAGCAGTGTATTCAGCAGAAGTACTCCCTGTTTTGCCCAGGATGTAAGATTGCCATGCCCGGGAATATCTATTCCCAGATCATCATGCAGTTCCTTATATATATTCTCCAAAGACGGCGGGATCTTTATTCCCTCAGGCACAGAAAAAGAAAGCCCGTGCGCCTGTCCGGGCTCATGATAGGGATCCTGCCCCAGTATCACCACCTTAACTTTATCAAGAGGGGTAAGATGCATTGCAGCATACAGATCATGCTTGGATGGATATATCTGATAGTGCGCATATTCCTGCACTACCGTCTCCCTGAGTTTCTTATAATATGGTTTTCTGAATTCGGGGGAAAGCGCTGCTTCCCAGCTTCCTGTTAAAGGCGGCATCTCTTATATCCTCACTGAAACGCCTTTATTCTTAAGGTATTCCTTAACTTCCCTGATCTCGAGTTCTTTAAAGTGAAACAGCGAAGCTGCCAGGGCCGCATCCGCTCCGCCCTCTGTGAGCGCATCATAAAAGTGTTCCATAGTACCGGCTCCGCCGCTGGCGATAACCGGAACGCCCACGCTGTCAGATACCGCGCGGGTAAGCTCCAGATCGTAGCCCGCCTTGGTCCCGTCACAGTCCATGCTGGTAAGGAGTATCTCTCCTGCCCCCAGCTCTACTCCTTTTATAGCCCATTCCACAGCATCTATTCCACAGTCGATACGTCCGCCGTTCTTAAATATATTCCAGCCGCCATCAGGACGACGCTTGGCGTCAATAGCCAGGACAACACACTGGCTGCCGAATTTATCGGCCGCATCGGAAATAAGCGTGGGATTTGCTATAGCCGCGCTGTTAACCGCAACCTTATCCGCGCCTTCGCGAAGTATCTGTCTGAAATCATCGACCGTTCTGATGCCTCCGCCCACCGTAAAAGGAATAAAAACCTTTTCAGCCACGCGGCGCACCATATCCACCACAGTCTTTCTGGCATCCGATGAAGCTGTTATATCAAGGAATACAACCTCATCAGCTCCGGCCCTGTCATAAGCCTCTGCCGTCTCCACCGGATCCCCGGCATCTATAAGATTTACAAACTGTATGCCTTTTACTACCCTTCCGCCGTTTACATCAAGGCAGGGAATAATTCTTTTTGTGTGCATATCAAAGCTCCATAAAATTCTTTAATATATTAAGACCCACTGCGCCGCTCTTTTCCGGATGGAACTGGGTCGCAAACACATTGTCTTTTTCAACGGCCGCATGTATATGAGTTGAATATTCGGTGCTTGCAATAACTATATCCTCATCCTGCGCCTTAAGGTAATAGGAATGGACAAAGTAAACGAATGCACCCTCTTCGATACCTTTTAAGATACGGCATTCCCTTTCGATATGCAGGGAATTCCAGCCTATCTGAGGCACCTTTATGCCCGGCGCCGAAGGGATTCGTATTATCTTTCCGCCAAACACGGATAAACCTTTTGCTCCGGGGCTCTCTTCGCTCTCATCAAACAAAAGCTGCAAGCCTACGCATATTGCCAGGAAAGGCGTGCCTTTTTTTATCGTGTCATAGACAGCCTGATCCATGCCCCTTTTGTCCAGTTTCTGCCGTGCATCGCCAAACACGCCCACTCCGGGGAGTACAACCTTATCGGCCTTGACAACCACATCCGGGTCAGCTGTAAGTATCGCTTCACCTCCCAGCGCGCTGAATGCGTTCTCTACGCTTTTTATGTTTCCTGCATCATAATCAATGATCGCTATCATATCATCACCTAAAACTGATCGCTTTCTATCTGTATATCTACATTACCATCACGGAAATACAATATCTCCGAAGGGCTTTCTGCCGGCAGTTCCACCGGTTCTTCTCCTCCCGTGGGCTGCTGCTCAAGATACTCCCTCTCTTCGGGAAGCAGATCCGGAAGCTGCCCGTCATCACTGTTATCTTCTTCCACCGCTTCTTCCTGCTGTATGCTGAGCCCGTATTCTTCAAAGATCTCTTCCTGCATGGGCCTGAAGGTCCGTCCTTCCAGCACAGCATTGATCTTTCCGGTATAATCAGCCTGGGAATAGCTAAGACATTCAAGCGCCTCTGCCTCGCCCATGCCATATACGGACGCAAGAGCATCTATTATCTTAAGTCTGATCGAAAGGGCCTCGGTCTCAACTCCCAGTGTTTTTGCTTCCTCTTCAAGATCGTTATAACGCTTTAGTCCCTGCAGCAGAGCATCCAGAGCTTCATGCTCCATGCCCATCGCCTGATAATGCTGATAGGATTCATACTTGCGGTCTATCATTACCAGCAATCTGGAACGCTGATATATCTTAAGATCACTCTCATTAAGATCCTTGCCGTACATCGTCAGGAATGCAGCCTTGTAATCATGATCATAATAAGCCTTTCGGGCATCGCTCATGTTCATCATTCCGGGAAGTATTGTGCCCACAACCACCAGCGCTATCAGTATCGATGCTGCCAAAGCCACGGTACGCCCTATGTACTTTTTGGGTATGTGCTTTGAGTTATCCGGTTCTTCCGGTTTCTTAGCCTTTACGGGCTTGGGCTTCTTTTCCTTCTTAGGCTTTTCGGGCTTGGGTTTCTTTTCCTTTTTCTTCTTTTCCTTTTTACCCTTGCCCTTATCCTTTTCTGCGTCTATTTCGCTTAATATAGCCGCATTTTCATCGCTTAGTTTAGTCTCACCCGCTTCGGGAACGACCACCGCCTCTTCATCTTCCTCTTCAGTAAAAAGAGCTCCCAGCAGTTTTGAGAAGAATCCGGGCTTCTTTTCCTTCTTGACTTTCTTATCTTCTTCGCCCTCAGGCTCATCTTTTTTCTTCTTTTCGCGTTTCTTTTTAGCGCGTTTCTTTTTCTTCCCGTCTTCCTCCTGCGCTTCTTCTGCTGCGTCCGATGAATCATCTGCATCTGTATCTTTTTCGGCAGCTATACTGGGATCTACCAGCTCTCCGCTGTCGGATTTTTCAATCATATCGCCTATGTCGCTCAGGTCTATGTCATCTTCTCCCAGATTAGCCATGATCTGATCAAATTCGGCATCGGAATCTATTTTTTCGTTGTCATCCTCAAAAGCTCCGGCTTCAGCAGCTGCAAGCTGTTTTTCGATCTCGTCAAGATCCATTCCGCCGGCTTCATCAGCCGTTGC
>CAMOEK010000040.1:0-18419 GCA_946612125.1 uncultured Lachnospiraceae bacterium
AGGCTGTTCTTTGCGGCGGTGTTTGCGCACTTATGCAGGCAGGTTTTGAAACTCTGGTTGAGGCAGGATATGATCCCAGAAATGCATACTTTGAGTGCATCCATGAGATGAAGCTGATCGTTGACCTGATCTATCAGAGCGGTTTCGCAGGCATGAGATATTCCATCTCCAATACCGCTGAGTACGGCGATTACATCACCGGACCCAAGATCATCACCGAGGATACAAAGAAGGCTATGAAGAAAGTGCTTGCAGATATCCAGGACGGTACTTTTGCAAAAGACTTCCTGCTTGATATGTCCAGCGCAAGCGGCCAGGTACACTTCAATGCGCTTCGTAAGAAAGCAGCTGAACATCCTGCAGAGGTAGTAGGCAAAGAGATCCGCAGCCTTTACAGCTGGAGCGATGAAGACAAGCTGATTAATAACTAAGGGAAAGATAGTAAGCCGTGCGCAGATGGACGGCGGTAAACACGATCCCCGTGCTTGCACGAGGGAGCGTGTTTGCCGGCGGACAGATGCATAAGGCGCGCAGCGCCGCTCATAACAGAATGCGAAGCATTCTGTAATGGGGCACGGCGTTATTTTTTATATAATTTATGGACAAACCCCAAAAATCATTTTCACATGAAATCAATCAACTGGTCGTGGCCGGCTTCGGCATGGCCTTTTTTCTCATTTTCTGCGCCTGTGGTCTGCTTCTGTTTCTGACAGAGGATGATCGCAAGCTTTTTGTTATCAGATTATTGATCATGCTGGGCATATATCTTGCCCTTTATATATTGTATTCGATCTTTATCGTTAACAGGATAAAGAAGATGTTTGTGCCGCTTGATAAGATAGCCTATGGACTTATGAAGGACCAGGTATTTGTGGATGACGGAGAGAAGGATCTTAAAGCTCTTGCAGATTCCCTGAAAGAACAGGCCAAACAGATGAACCGCCTTTCGCAGGAACTTAAGGATACACAGGAAAACTTAGACGGCGCATTTCAGGAATCAAAAGCCGGAAGAGAAAGCCTGAAGCAGATACTGATCAAGCTCAATGGCGAAACGGAATATGTGCGTGAACACGGCGAGGGCTTAAGCCGTTACAGCAGCGAGCTGGCTCAGTCTCTGGGCAATATGCTTGAGATCGAAAAGGAACTTAAGGAAAAACAGAACGATATTTATGAATGCTCACAGCGCGTTTCTGAACAGATCAAAGTTAATATGCGTTCCCAGTCGGATACGGAGGCGGAATTCAGGGAACTGGGCGGAAGTTATACGCTGCTTGACAGCATATACAAAGAATCGGAGGAACTGATAGACTCTATCTATAATGAGATGACGGCGCTGCAGTCGCAGTCAGCGCAGATAAACCTTTATGTGATGAATACGGCGCTGGATATATCAAGAGCCGGGAGCATCACGGCATCCGCTCTTAGCGCTATGGATGAGATCAAACTTATGAGCGCAGATATTAATGATAAGACCGACAGCGTGCTGCTGTTGATAATACGTGCAAGAAATGCGCTTAAACTGGCTATGGATCAAAGCGGAGAATGCAGGGAAAAAGGTGACGATTGTTCTGAGAGTTTTTCTGAGGCAAAGGAACTGCTTGAAAAGCTGGGCAACAGCGTGCAGGATCTGTCCGGACTGGGAGAAGAACTGTCGGGAGATGTGGGAAAACTATCAGGCAGCATAAACGATATAAAGACCAAAGAAGAACAGCGCCGCAAAGAAGAACAATTGCTTAAAAGCGATATGCAGAAATTAAGTGATTATGTAAAAGAGCTGAAAGCTGATGATAAGGTAGAGTAAATTTTTCTTTACCGTATAAATATTTTATGTTAACATAATGCAGTATTATTCTAAGGAGGATAAAAAAATGGGCATGACAATGACTCAAAAGATATTGGCCAACGGCGCCGGATTGGAGAAGGTCGAAGCAGGACAGCTGATAATGGCAAAGCTGAATCTGGTCCTGGGCAACGATATCACCAGCCCCGTAGCTATTCATGAAATGGAGAAATTCACTTCACAGGGAGTATTTGATAAGGATAAGATAGCGCTGGTGCCCGATCATTTTGTGCCCAATAAGGATATTAAATCCGCTGAGCACTGCAAATGCGTAAGGGAGTTTGCTAAGAAAAATGACATCACCAATTATTTTGAAGTAGGTGAGATGGGAATAGAGCATGCGCTGCTTCCTGAAAAAGGACTTACCGTACCCGGTGATGTTATAATCGGCGCTGATTCACATACCTGCACCTACGGCGCTGTCGGAGCTTTTTCGACAGGCGTTGGTTCAACGGATATGGCTGCCGGCATGGCAACAGGTGAAGCCTGGTTTAAGGTGCCTTCTGCCATTAAATTCAATCTGACCGGCAAACCGGCAAAGTGGATAAGCGGAAAGGATATCATACTGCATATCATAGGTCTTATAGGCGTAGACGGAGCATTGTACCGTTCTATGGAATTTGTCGGTGACGGAATACAGTATCTGTCCATGGATGATCGTTTTACCATTGCCAATATGGCCATAGAAGCCGGCGGAAAGAACGGTATCTTCCCTGTTGATGATAAGACCATAGCTTATCTTAAAGAACATACCTCTCGTGAATATAAAGTATTTGAGGCTGATGCGGATGCAGTTTATGATGAGGAATATACCATAGAGCTCGACAAGCTTAAACCTACCGTTTCATTCCCTCATCTGCCCGAGAATACTCATACGATAGATGAGATCGATGAGATAAAGATAGATCAGGTTGTTATAGGATCCTGCACGAACGGACGTCTGGATGACATGCGCATAGCGGCCGGCATATTAAAGGGAAGACATGTTGCAAAAGGCATGCGCTGCATAGTGATCCCGGCTACACAGCAGATATATCTTCAGTGTATGGAAGAGGGCCTGTTAAAGACCTTTATAGAAGCAGGCTGTGTGGTTTCGACACCTACCTGCGGCCCATGCCTGGGCGGTTACATGGGCATACTTGCTGAGGGCGAGCGCTGTGTATCAACTACAAACAGAAACTTTGTGGGACGTATGGGCCACATCAACAGCGAGATCTATCTTGCCAGCCCTGCAGTTGCCGCAGCCAGCGCTATAAAAGGCATTATAGCAGGTCCGGAGAGTATCTGATAAGAATAAATAAGCGCTCAGTATGCGGGTGCTTAAGGATGAATGATGATCGGAGGTAATCAGCTAATGAAAGCAGAAGGAACAGTATTTAAGTACGGAGACAATGTTGATACGGATGTTATAATCCCTGCCAGGTATCTGAATTCATCGGATCCCAAAGAACTGGCTACACATTGCATGGAGGATATAGATAAGGATTTTGTCAATAAGGTTCAGCAGGGCGATATAATCGTTGCCGATAAGAACTTTGGATGCGGCTCATCACGTGAGCATGCGCCTATTGCAATTAAGGCCGCAGGCGTAAGCTGTGTAATAGCCGAAACCTTTGCGCGCATATTTTACCGCAATTCCATAAATATAGGACTTCCCATCATGGAATGCCCCGAAGCTGCAAAGGCAATAAAAGCCGGTGACAAAGTGGAAGTTGATTTTGACAGCGGCGTGATCACCGATAAGACTACGGGCGAGAGCTTTAAAGCGCAGCCTTTCCCTGAATTCATGCAGGAGATCATCAAGGCGGAAGGCCTTATCAATTATATCAATTCAAAGAAGTGAAGACAGATGACGAAGATATAAAAAAGCTTCCGTTTAAAAAAGCGGATGTGATCCTTATGGCTTCTTTATGTCTTTTGAGTCTGGTGCTTGTTTTGACCGGCATTCTGAATGATAACGCTTCTTCTGCTTTAATGGTAAGAGGGTATCGGAACGGAGAGCTTGTTTTTGAATATCCCATAGGAAGCAGTGTAAAGACAGTGATATCTTCTCCTGACGGCGAAGGAAGCAATACTGTAGTGATAGAGGATAAAAAGGTCCGTATCAGCGCCGCTGACTGTCCCGGACATGATTGTGTAAATAAAGGAACTATCACTAAAAGCGGCGAAGAGATAGTCTGTCTTCCGCATAAACTTGTGATACGCATAGAGGGCGGAGAGGGAATAGACGCCCTGACATATTAAAATGAAAATAAGGTATATAGCCGAAGTTGGTTTGCTTTTGGCGCTGGCAGTGATCGCAGCATATGTAGAAATGCTGATCCCGCTTGACCTGGCTGTTCCGGGTATCAAGCTGGGATTGGCTAATTGCGTGATCCTGTTTGTTCTGTACAGATACGGGGCGATCAAGGCAATGACAATAAGCCTGCTGCGAACCGTGATCATTGCTTTGCTGTTTACCGGTCCATTTGTATTGTTATACAGTTTCAGCAGCGCGATGGTGAGCGTCCTGGTGATGACTGCGTTTTCAAGGAATAAAGCATTTTCGATATACGGCGTAAGTATGGCGGGGGGCGTAAGCCATAATCTTACACAGCTGGCGGCAGCGTCGATAATGCTGATGGCTTCGGGGACGACCATGCACTATCTGCTGACTTATTATATGCCGATACTGATATTGGCGGGGATCGCCGCAGGGGTATTTAATGCTGCCGTAGCAGATATCCTGCTTAAGAGGATCCCGATAAGAGTCTAAAAGAAGGATGAAGGATGTACGCATATCTTAAAGGTACTATAGAATATAAATACAGCGATCATATAATCGTTGAGGTTAACGGAATAGGTTACAATGTTTTTTATCCCTCCGGCAGGATAGCCGCGCTTCCCCCTATAGGCAGTAATATAACGGTTTATATATATACTTCCGTCCGGGAAGATGCTTTTCAATTATATGGTTTTGAGAGCATGGATGATAAAGAGCTTTTCTGCCAGATAACAGCCGTAAGCGGAGTAGGACCCAAGGCAGGAATGAGTCTTCTGTCCGAGCTTAGCGCTTCGCAGATACGCATGGCTATTATTGGCGGCGATACCAAAACTTTAAGCCGCGCCCAGGGCATTGCGAAAAAGAGCGCTGAACGCATAATCGTTGATCTGAAAGGAAAGCTTTCCGTTGATGAAGAAAGCATTGCTTTGGGAGAAGCTTCCGGTGGAGATGTACCGCCGGCAGAGGAAAATGAAGCCGTGGAAGCTCTTGTGGCTCTGGGTTATCCGCTCAAGGATGCCAGAAATGCCGTGGCAAAAGCCATGGGAGACAAAGCAGAAGGAACAGAGGCTATATTAAAAGCCGCGCTCAGGTATATGTGAAATGCCTAAAAGAATGATAGAGACTTCCTTTACGGAAGAAGACCTTAAAATAGAGAATACTTTAAGACCGCAGTTCCTTAAGGATTATACCGGACAGGAAAAGATAAAGACCAATCTTAAGATCTTTATCGAAGCAGCCAAGGGAAGGGGAGAATCGCTTGATCATGCCCTTTTTTACGGACCGCCCGGATTAGGCAAGACCACTCTTGCGGGCGTTATAGCCAATGAAATGGGAGTTAATATCAAAATAACCAGCGGACCTGCGATAGAAAAGCCCGGTGATCTGGCTGCGGTGCTCAATAATCTGCAGGAAGGCGATGTGCTCTTTATAGATGAAATCCACAGACTTCCAAGGCAGGTGGAAGAAGTATTATATCCCGCGATGGAGGATTATGCCATCGACATAATGATAGGAAAGGGCAGCGGAGCAAAGTCCATCAGACTGGAACTGCCCAGATTTACGCTTATCGGCGCAACGACAAGGGCCGGTCTTTTGAGCGCACCTTTAAGGGATCGTTTCGGCATCATATCCAGACTTGAATTTTATACGACGGATGAGCTTACAAGGATCATCAAGAATTCAGCAAAAAAGCTTTCGGTAACAGTGGATGAAGACGGAGCGCGCGAAATGGCGCGTCGCAGCCGTGGAACTCCCAGACTGGCAAACCGTATGCTCAAGCGCGTGCGGGATTTTGCACAGATACGTTCGGAGGACGGCGTGATAACCAGGCAGGTAGCCGATGAGGCGCTGGATCTTCTGGAAGTTGATAAGCTTGGGCTGGATAATACAGACAGAAACATGCTGCTGACGATTATAGAGAATTTCGGGGGCGGGCCGGTCGGGCTTGAGACCCTGGCAGCTTCTCTTGGGGAGGATGCCGGTACTATTGAAGATGTTTATGAGCCTTATCTTTTGCAGAACGGCCTGATAAACAGAACGCCCCGCGGCAGGGTTGCGACAGAAGCGGCATATATACATTTTGGCCTGAATATGCCTGAATGATCTGAGCCATACTGAGCTTTAACGCATCAAATATACATTTTGTAAAAATTTTATGTAAACTATACTTGAAATGCGTTAGTTTTATATATATAATTGTTTTGTTCGTTTTATTTATATGGGGGAGGGTCCTATGGCAGAGAAAAGAGTCATCAAGGTGCTTATCGCCGGTAAGGTGATGACTATGAGCGGCTATGAAAGCGAAGAGTACATGCAGAAAGTAGCTGCTTATATCAACAGCAAGCTCGAGGAATATGAGAAGACGGATGCGTTCAGACATGCTTCCGCAGATATAAGGCATCGCATGCTGGAGCTGAATTTTGCAGACAGCTATTTTAAGGAAAAAGAGCATGCAGAAGATCTTGAAGCGCGTCTGAAGGACAAGATCAATGAACTTGATGAAATGAAACATAATTATGTTAATTCTCAGGTTATGGTCGATGATCAGAAAAAAGATGTTGAAAGCCTTGAGACCAAGCTTCGTGAAAGTGAAAAGACTGTCACCAGACTGCAGACGACACTGCAGGAGAGGGAAAGGACTATAGCCGATCTTCAGGCGGCTTTGAAGGAAGCCGGAAGAGACCCCAGGACCATGGAACCCGTTATAAGGAAAGAACCCGAATATGTACAGACCAGTATAGAGGATCTGCTGGGCGTAAATAAAAACGAAGATTCAAAGAACGAAGATAAAGAAGATAAAAAGGACGAAAAGAAAGAAGACAGGAAGGATGACCCTGAGATCATAAAGCAGCAGGAGGAAACAGCCAGAAGGCTGCAACAGCAGTCGGAAGCGTTCAGGTCAAATAGAAATGGCAAGCGCAGAAGATAAAAGATCAAATGAATTTAACGGGCAGCCGGATGTTTCGGCTGCCCTGTCTGTAACGGAGCTGTTAGCGCCGGCAGGTGATCCTGAGGCACTGTACGGCGCTTTTGCCGCCGGAGCAGATGCTGTTTATCTTGGAGCTGCGCGTTTCTCTGCCAGAGCTTATGCAAAAAACTTCGATACACAGGAACTTATCGCGGCGCTTGATCATGCTCATGTGTTCGGTAAGAAGATATATCTGGCTTGCAATACTCTTGTGCGAAATGATGAGATCCCTCAGATATTTGAATTGATGGATCCGCTCTATGAACATGCCCTGGATGGCGTAATAGTGCAGGATCTGGGGCTGCTTAAACTCTTCAGGCAGCGCTACCCTGAGCTGGCATTGCATGGCAGTACTCAGATGAGCGTGAATTCGGTAAGCGGCGCTTTGTGGCTTAGAGAGCAGGGGATCAGCCGCCTGGTACCGGGCAGGGAATTGTCCATTGAGGAGATAAAAGAGATAAAACGCTGTGGGATAGAGCTGGAGTGTTTTGTGCACGGCGCGATGTGCTATTCATATTCAGGCAGATGCCTCTTAAGTTCCATGGCGGGAGGCCGCAGCGGAAACCGCGGAAGATGCGCCGGCCCCTGCAGACAGCCCTATACTTATAACGGGAAAGATAAAGCATATTATCTGAGCATGAAGGATATGATGGCTCTTTCCGGCATACCGGAACTGATAGAGGCAGGGGTTGATTCTTTCAAGATCGAAGGCAGGATGAAAGCGCCTGAGTATTCGGCCGGCGTGAGCGCAATATACAGAAAGTATATCGATCTGTACAGATCGGGAGCGGAATACAGGATAGATAAAAAGGATATTAAAGCTCTTGAAGAGCTTTATATGAGAAGCGAAAGGCAGGAGGGCTATCTGCATAAGCATAACGGCAGGGACATGATAAGCCTGGCTTCGCCTGCATATTCAAAAGTGTCGGAAGAAAGAAAAGCCCTGATACGCGCGAAATATATAGATAAACCATTAAAAAAAGAAATATCGGCGCAGATCAGGATATGCGCAGGTGAGGAAACAGAGCTGTCGCTGTTTTGCGGCGGTGAGGGCGTATCGGTGTTCGGCGATAAGGCGGACAAGGCGCAAAAACGTCCTTTATCGGATGAGGATATCCGTAAACAGCTTCTGAAAACCGGAGATACGGATTTTGAGATAAAACAGACAGAGATAATTAACGATGGCGCATCTTTTATGCCGGTGTCATCGCTGAATGCTTTAAGGCGCAAAGCCTTTACGGCATTATATGATAAGCTGCTGGTGCACAGAAAAGTAAATGTATCTGAACTGCCGGTCACGCCGCACGATCCTGCAGCAGACAAAACAGAACTGATCATCGGTCTTGGTCCGGATCCGGATATATCCGAACTGGCGAAACGAGAATACATATCGTCGTTTATCATAGATCTGTTTTCTTTTATGCATAAGGCGGAAGGGTATTTAAAAGAAGCCGGCGATAAAAAGCTTTATCTGCGTATTCCTTCGATCATCAGACAGAATAAGCTGTCCTTTATCAGAAAGCTGATCAGGGAGACGCTGGCTTATGATATAGCCGGTTTTTACTGCGGCTCGCTGGATGCGTTAAGACTCGTAAAAGAAGAAGCTGAGGGCAAAGAGATCAAAGCCGATCAGGGACTTTATGTTTTCAATGCCCATGCTGAAGAACAGATACTGAAAGAGGCGCTCAGCTATACGCTGAGTCATGAGTTTTCGGCTGCAGACATTAATAGTGCAATAAGAAGGGATGCTGCCGAATTGATAGTATATGGCCGTGTACCGATAATGTATTCAGCCAATTGTGTGATAAAAACTCATGACGGCTGTGATAAAAGCGCGTCCTGGCAGCTGCTTTCCGATGAGAAGGGGCACAGCTTTCCGATAAGACCCGTGCATGAGATCTGCTGCAATATAATGTATAACTGTGTGCCGACATCACTGCACAGGGAAGTATACGGGCTTTATAAAGATAAAGGCTTTAAAGCATTAAGACTTGAGTTTACCGATGAGAGCAGGGCGATGATGATAAGTATCGCGGATGCTTATGCGGCCCTGATAAAAGGCGGGGCTGCCGTATTCCCGCTGGGCGAAGGAAAAAGCAGCAGAGGGCATTACAAAAGAGGAGCAGAATAAAAATGCCTGCACTTATACTTGAATTATCCAAATATATTTTTATCATCCTGATGGTATTTTATATTGGCCTGACGTTTATCGCATTGCGTAAAAAGGATGATGATTTCAGAAAGGCGATATATTATTTTTGTGAGATCATCACTCTTATTTTCTATCTTCTGGGCATGGCGAATCTGATAGTCAAAGCCTTAAACCAGGGGGACTATGATGCTGTAAAGAGTCTGGGCATACTGGGCGGTATGGAGTTTGCCCTGCTTATATTCCTGCCTCTTATCATGAGGATAATCTACAGGGATGTTAACAATCTGCTGCTGTGTCAGATGGAAATGATGATGGCTATAGGTTTTATCATGCTGGCCAGACTCAACAGAGCGCATGCAAAAAGACAGTTTATCATAATCGCGGTTTCATGCGTTATGTTTCTTATCATACCGGTGCTTATCAGAAAACTTGATTTTCTGCGTAAACTTACCTGGGTTTACGGCGGAGTCGGCATAGCAGGGCTTGGCATAGTGCTTATCGCCGGAAATGTGGTTAACGGCTCTAAGCTTAACTTTAATGTATTCGGCCTTATCTTCCAGCCGTCTGAGATGATAAAGCTGATGTTTGCTTTTTGCATAGCGGGACTGCTGTACAAAGCGGCGGATCTTAAAAATGTGCTTATTTCTGCGGCTATGGCCGGAGTGCATGTGCTGATACTGGTTGCCTCCAAGGATCTGGGAAGCGCGCTTATCTATTTCGTGATGTATGTGGCCATGGTTTATGTGGCGTCGGGAAAGCAGCGTTACCTGCTGGCCGGTCTGATCGGCGGGCTTTTTGCGGCTGTTGTCGCATATACCCTGTTTTCCCATGTTAAACTCCGGGTGCAGATCTGGCTCGATCCCTTCAGTGATCCGGATAATAAAGGCTATCAGCTCTGTCAGTCGCTTTTCGGCATATCGACGGGCGGCTGGTTTGGCATGGGGCTGGGACACGGCGCACCCGGTGTTATACCTTTTGTGGAAGCTGATTTTATTTTCTCTGCAGTGGCGGAAGAACTGGGCGTGCTCTTTGGCATGCTTTTGATATTGCTGTGTTTAAGCATAGTCCTTGGCGCTCTGGTGATGGCTGTCAGGATAAAGGATCCTTTCTACAGACTGGTGGCAGTGGGGCTTTCGGTCTGCTACGGGGTACAGGTGATACTGACCATAGGCGGAGGAACGGGCTTTATCCCGCTTACGGGCGTTACGCTTCCGCTTGTGTCTAACGGCGGTACTTCGGCTCTGATAACGATAGCTTTATTCGGTATACTGCAGGGCATATACATGATCCGTATGGATGAGTTCGATGCGGATGAGGCGGAACGCGAAGAGTATGATGAAAAGCTGGAGCGTTGGGAACGTAAGCGTCAAAAGCTATATGATGAAGGCTACAGCGAAGAACAGATAGAAAGAAAAGAAGCTGTCTTTTTTGCAAAAGAAGATGAACGCGATGAAGAACGTGAGCCGGAGATACTGAACAAGAAAAAGCAGGACCGCTGTATTTTTATAAACGGACTGATCTATTCGCTTGTTTTTCTTCTGATGTTCGCAAATATTGTGCGTTTCATCTTTATCAAGGGTGATGAGTCAATGGTGAACTCATACAACTCAAAGCGCATGGCCATATTGGAACAGGATAACTTAAGAGGCAATATCTATGCCGCGGACGGCACAGTGCTGGCTTATACTGACCGTGATGATAAGGGAAACAATCTGAGACATTATCCTTACGGCGAGCTTTATGCGCATACGGTTGGTTTTGCGAGCAACGGCGGCCTGGGCATAGAAAGGACGATGCAGAAGTATCTTATAACATCGGATGTATCGCTTGCTGTCAAGATGGGTGATGATCTTAACCAGCGTCCTCATGAAGGAAATAATGTTTATACCACGCTGGATCCGGGGCTTCAGCAGGTGGCGTTTGATGCTATAGGAGATCATCGCGGAGCGGTGGTGGTAACCGAAGCCTCAAGCGGCCGTATACTGGCAATGGTATCCAAACCCGGCTTTGATCCCAATCAGATCGATGTGATCTGGGATGCCTTACTTGAAGATGATGAGAGCGGAAAAATGGTCAACCGCGCCAGCCAGGGGCAGTATCCTCCGGGATCTACATTTAAGATACTTACAGCGCTTGAATACATAAGGGAAAACCCGGATGACTATGAAGCCTACGATTTTAACTGTAACGGCCGTTTTACCAGTGACGAGGGCATTACGATACAGTGTTATCACGGCAGCGTGCATGGGGAGGTGGACCTGAAGGAATCCTTTGCAAAATCCTGTAACTCCTCATTTGCGAATATCGCGCTCAAGCTGGACCGCAGTAAATTTGCGGATACCCTGCTGGGTCTGGCTTTTAATAAGGAGATGGATCTGCAGGTGGAAAATAACTTCAGCAAGATAAGCATACGGAGCGATCTGACGAATGAAAAGCTTATGCAGACTGCCATAGGTCAGGCCGAGACTGTTATGAATCCGCTGCACCTTAATATGATAACCCAGACCATAGCTAACGGCGGCGTTATGATGAAACCTTATATCATTGAGAAAGTCGCGGCTGCCGACGGAAGTATATTACAGCGCTATAAGCCTGAAAAGTACGGACCCACCATTGCGAAGAATGAAGTGGATATAATGACCGACATGATGAAGGCGGTTGTCGATCACGGTACGGCTACGCGTCTAAAGGATCTGCCCTTTGAAGTGGCAGGCAAGACCGGATCTGCCGAATTCTCAAATAATAAGCAGCAGTCGCATGCATGGTTTACCGGCTTTGCGCCGGCAGATGATCCTGAGATCGTAGTGACTGTGATACTTGAAAATGCCGGCAGCGGCGGTGAGATGGCCGCGCCCATAGCCGGAAAGCTTTTCTCAAGATACTTTACGGATCATGCAGGCGACTGAGGCGCCGGCATGGTCCTTTTTTTAATGAACAGGGCCGCTGTAAGGAATATGTTGTCTATAGGTTAAGCGGCTCGATCAAAAATGTCCGGTAATATATTCACAAATATAAAAAAATATGGATATTTCCGATTAATTATGGTAAACTAAATGCAAATATTATACATAAAGGGGGTTATGTATGCAGGATTATAAAAAGATCGATTACGCAAAGAACAAAGATGTGGTATTACGTTATGTGCCCGGGCATTTCATCACGCCCCACAGCCATGTAAATTATTACATGGATCTGAGCGATATGAAGGCCAGACAGCGTGAGGCAAGGGCTACAGGCGAAGAGCTGGCGGAGCTTTATCTTGCTTCTGATATCATCGACACCATACTCTGCTTAAACGGCATGGAAGTGGTAGGCAGTTATCTTGCCAATAAGCTTACCAAAGCGGGGATCCTTTCTGCCAACGCTCATAAGACCATGTACATTACCAGCCCCGAATACAATACAAGCGGACAGATGATGTTCCGCGAGAATATCGTTCACATGGTAAAGGGCAAGAAGGTTCTGGTGCTGATAGATGCGGCTACCACCGGCGGCACTTTAAAGAGCGCGCTTGGAACGCTTCAGTTTTATAAGGGAAGTGTTGTGGGTATAGCAGCTATCTATTCTGTGGCGCCGGCAATTGACGGCATCGAGATACGTTCGCTTTATTCACTCAGCGATCTGCCCGATTATGCAAGCTTCAGCGCAGAGGATTGCCCTATGTGCAAGGCAGGCACGGCGGTAGACGCTATATGTAACGGTTTCGGATATTCCACAATATAAAATCGCCTTAAAATACAATTTTAGCTTGCTTTAAGCCGCACTTTTTGGTAAAATATCAGAAAGTGCGGTTCTTTTTATCTGTGTGATTTGGTAAAAATTCACAAAAAGTGACCGCCAAAATTATAAAATCGGAGGTTACGCTTTATGAACGTCTACACAACAGACAAGATCAGGAACGTGGTACTTTTAGGGCACAGCGGGGCCGGAAAGACTGCTCTGGCTGAATCGATGGCATATCTTGCAGGGCTTACTTCCCGTATGGGAAAGGCCGAAGATAAGAATACCATTTCCGATTACGGCAAGGAGGAGCAGAAGCGTCTTATTTCTATCTCCACATCCGTGATCCCCATGGAATGGGAAGGTGCAAAGATCAATATCCTTGATGCACCCGGCATGTTTGACTTTGTAGGCGAAGCTGAAGAGGCTGCAGCCGCTGCGGACGCAGCCATCATAGTAGTATCCGGTAAGGCCGGCGTGGAAGTCGGTACTGAGCGCGCATGGGATCTGTGCGAAAAGAACAAGCTGCCCAGAATGTTCTATGTTACCGATATGGATGTTGATAATGCATCCTTTAAGAATGTTGTTGATTCCCTTACCGAAAAATACGGCAAGCAGATAGCTCCACTTCATTTCCCCATCCGTGAAAATGAAAAATTCGTGGGCTATGTAAATGTTATAAGCCAGAAAGCCCAGAAGTGGCAGGGCAAGGAAGTGGTTGATATGGAAATGCCCGATTACAGCAAGGAATATCTGGCAACCTATCATGATTCACTTATGGAAGCTGTTGCAGAGACCAGCGAAGATATGATGGACCGTTATTTTAACGGTGAGACTTTCTCCGAAGACGAGATACGTGCAGCCCTTCGTAAATCGGTTAATACCTGCGATATCTTCCCCATTTCCATGGGATCCAATATTCTCTGCCAGGGTACTTATGCGCTGATGGATGATATCGTTAAGCTCATGCCTTCACCTCTTGATAAGAAGGTAGCCGGCATCTCACTTAAGAATAATGAGATATTCCAGGCTGATTACGATTTCTCCAAGCCTAAGAGCGCATATATCTGGAAGACCATCGTGGATCCTTTCATCGGCAAGTATTCACTGATCAAGGTTATGAGCGGTGTGTTTAAGCCCGACGATATGATCTATAACAAGGATAAGGATATTGAAGAAAAGGTTTCCAAGCTTTATATCCTTACCGGCGGAAAGGCATCCGAAGTTAAAGAGCTTCACGCAGGCGATATCGGCGCGTTGGCAAAGCTTACCGCAGCGCGCACCGGAAATACCCTTTCCACAAAGGCCAATACCATTGAATACGGCAAGACCGAACTCAGCAAGCCTTATACTTATATGAGATACAAGGCCGTTAATAAGGGCGATATCGATAAGCTCTCCCAGGCTCTGCAGAAGATGGGGCATGAGGATCTTACTCTTAAGGTGGTTAATGACGGTGAAAACCGCCAGAGCCTGCTTTACGGCATGGGAGATCAGCATCTGGATGTTATCGCATCCCGTCTTAAGGACGAATACAAGGTTGAGATAGAACTGGTTAAGCCTAAGATAGCTTATAAAGAGACTATCAAGAAGAAATCCGATGTGGAATATAAGTATAAAAAACAGTCCGGCGGACACGGCCAGTACGGTCATGTCAAGATGCGTTTCGAGCCCAGCGGAGATCTGGAGACTCCTTATGTATTCGAGCAGGAAGTTGTGGGCGGCGCTGTTCCCAAGAACTACTTCCCGGCTGTTGAAAAAGGTATGCAGGAATCCGTTATCAAGGGACCTCTTGCGGCATATCCCGTTGTGGGCGTTAAGGCTATCCTTTATGATGGTTCCTATCACCCTGTAGACTCATCGGAAATGGCATTTAAGACTGCGGCTATACAGGCTTTCAAGAAAGGCTTTATGGAAGCAGGCCCTGTTCTTCTTGAGCCTATCGCAAGCCTTAAGGTTACCGTACCCGATAACTTCACCGGCGATATCATGGGCGATCTTAACAAACGCCGCGGCCGTGTGCTGGGCATGAATCCTATTGGCGCCGGCAAGACTGTAGTTGAAGCAGAGATACCTATGTCCTGCCTGTTTGGTTATAATACAGACCTTCGCTCCATGACCGGAGGACGCGGCGATTACAGTTATGAATTTGTACGTTACGAGCAGGCTCCTTCGGATGTACAGGAGAAGGAAGTGGCAGCAAGAGCAGAAGCAGTAGCGGAAAACAACAAGGAAGAATAAGTATTGAATTGAATGCACCTGTATTCACAAAAGATCAGTTATGTGAACTTATGCGGGCCACAGGACCGCTATATGATATAGTGCGTCTTGTGGATCCGGGTGAATGCAGGGTCCTGTATATTGGGGGTAAGGATACAGCGGATGGCAGTGCCCATGAAAATGGGCATGCTGACCGCTGTTTTTCCGTTTGGGGAAGGGACGAACGCTGCTACAGCTGCTCGAGCTATCAGGCGGCTATATCCGGAAGGATACAGGAAAAAACAGAAAGTCTTGACGGCAAGGCTTACCGCATAGTATCCATACCTGTTTTGCAGGCTGTGGCGGGACAGTCGCCCAGGGCCTGCTGCATAGAATTTGTCAAGATACTTGATAATGATATGCCGGCACCGCCTGTCCGCGCAGAGATCAGAGATGAATTTGATGCTTATGAGAGCAGGACCGCAGGCAGGGATGCGGCACTGCAGATATTGGAAGCTGCAGGCAGACGCAGCGATACCGGAATAGTATGCTACGACAATGAAGGCAGCTGTATATATGTCAATAAATCGGCGTTCCGCATCTTTCATATACATAATGATCTGGATGAGATGAAGGCTTTTCTGGACGGCTGGCTTGAGATGAACTATCAGGAGCGCGCCGGGCGCTTATGGCTGCAGTATTATAGATATGCTGACAGAGAGCATGTTATCGAAGTGCAGCATTTTGATGTAAAAAAAGCTGATTCATCGCCTTTAGGCAGCTATTTTTCCTTCAGGGATATTACGCCTGCAAATGATGAAAGTGAAGATGCGGTTTATGTCAATCGGAGAGACAAGCTCACAGGAGTATATAATTGGGAAGGCTTTAAGGAAGAAGCTCTTGAACATCTGTCGGCTCATGACCTGGCACCGCATATACTGATACGTGTTAATGTCAAGGAGTTTAAACTGGTCAACCAGCTATTCGGCATTGAGAAAGGCAATAATGTGTTGCGCAATATGGCGCTCATGTGCCGGGAACTGGCCGGAGAAGGCGATGTATTCGGCCGCGTACAGGCAGATCATTTTGTCATACTGACGGATGAGAAAAACTTTGACAGGCAGACCTACAGAAGCAGGGCAATGAAGCTGTCGGAGAGTTTTGGCAATAATCTGTATAAACTGCATATACAATTTGGCATTTACCGGCTTAAAAACAGGCGTGAAGATATCTCGATAATGGCTGACCGCGCTAATATGGCATTGCGTTCCATTACGGATGATTATCCGGTGAGCTTTGCGGAGTATGATAACAAGCTTATGTTTAATACGCTTTATGAAAACGAGGTGGTGAACAGTTTCGGGGAGGCGCTGCGTTCGGACCAGCTTCAGATCTACCTTCAGTCGCAGAACGACAGGAATGGCAGGATCCTTTCGGCTGAGGCGCTGGCGCGCTGGATACATCCGGAGCAGGGCGTGATACTGCCGGAGAAATTCGTAAGCGTGCTTGAACGCGCAAATATGATACATGAGCTGGACAGGATAATCTGGGAAAAGGCCGTCCGCAAACTGAGCGAGTGGTCAGGCACAGGCATGGAGAATATCAGGCTGTCTGTCAATATTTCACCCAAGGATATTGCGCATCTTGATGTGGTCAGTATCCTGACGGGGCTTGTTAAGAAGTATGACGTGGCGCCTCAAAGACTTAATCTTGAGATCACGGAAACTACGCTGATGGCGGACCCTGAGCGCTGCATATATATTGTCAGCGAACTGCAGAAGGCGGGGTTTGCGGTTGAAATAGATGATTTCGGCAGCGGTTATTCATCCTTGAATCTTTTAAAGGATCTTCATGCTAATATATTGAAGATCGACAGGGCATTTCTTGCCCGCACGGAACAGGAGAAGAGGGCGGAAGTGATCCTGACCCATATCATCAATATGGCCAGGGATCTTGATATGGAGGTCATCGCGGAAGGCGTTGAGACCATACATCAGCTCGAACTGCTTCATTCTCTTGGCTGTGACATATTCCAGGGCTTTTATTTCTCGAAGCCCATACCCGTTTCAGATTTCGAGAAGAAGTATAATTAATAAAAATACGCCTACGGTCCGCAGGGCTTGATGCTATACCTGTATTATATTGACAAGCGCTTGCATAATCAGATATAATGTCTGAGTGCTTTTTAGTACATTATTATCAGAAAAGAGGTTTACATAAAATGGCTGTTTCGTACAATCATCGTGAGATCGAGGAAAAATGGAGAAAGCAGTGGGAAGAACATCCCATTAATGTTAATGACGGGAAGAAGCCTAAGTATTACTGTCTGGATATGTTCCCTTATCCTTCGGGATCGGGCCTGCATGTAGGACACTGGAGAGGCTATGTTATCTCTGATGTATGGAGCAGATACAAGCTGCTTAACGGCTATTATCTTATACATCCCATGGGCTGGGATGCTTTCGGTCTGCCTGCCGAGAACTACGCTATAAAGAACGGTGTGCACCCCCGTGTATCCACCGCTGCAAACGTGGCAAATATCAAGAGGCAGATCGGTCAGATCGCAGCTATATACGACTGGGATATGGAAGTAAATACCACCGATCCCGACTTTTATAAGTGGACCCAGTGGATCTTTGTTCAGATGTTCAAGAAAGGCCTTGCTTATGAGAAGGAGATGCCTATCAACTGGTGTCCTTCCTGCAAGACCGGTCTGGCTAACGAAGAGGTAGTGGACGGCAAGTGCGAGCGCTGCCATACCGAAGTTACCAAGAAGAACTTAAAGCAGTGGATGCTTAAGATAACCGCTTATGCAGACAGACTGCTTGATGACCTGGATAAGCTTGACTGGCCTGAAAAGGTTAAGAAGATGCAGACCGAGTGGATCGGACGTTCTTACGGCGCAGAGGTAGACTTTGCTATCGACGGACGCGATGAAAAGATCACGGTATATACCACCAGACCTGATACGCTTTACGGAGCTACATTCATGGTACTGGCTCCCGAACATAAGCTGGCTGCTTCACTTGCTACTGCAGAGACCAAAGCGGCTGTTGATGATTATATCTACAGGGCATCTACCAGATCAAATGTAGACCGTATGCAGGATAAGGAAAAGACCGGCGTGTTCACCGGCTCTTATGCGATCAATCCTCTTAACGGCGCAAAGGTACCCATCTGGCTTTCCGATTATGTACTTGCCGATTACGGTACCGGAGCCATCATGTGCGTGCCTGCTCATGATGACCGTGACTTTGCTTTTGCAAAGAAATTCGAT
>CAMOEK010000041.1:0-17943 GCA_946612125.1 uncultured Lachnospiraceae bacterium
TAAGAACGCTGTATGTGATAATATTACGAATTGTAAATTACTTATTTTAACATGTTTTCTACCCTTTGAAAAGGAGTATTCGGATCCGATGCTTAGTACAGCCCAAAAAACAACTCTTGTATGTTCACTAATATGCTATTGCCTGACGCTCTATTCTTTTTTCAGTATGGAGCCCTGGATATTCCTGGTATTTTTTATTTTACACAGTATCTTTCTTCTGCTTTTTGCTTATCTCTGCTACCGCAATCCCAGAGATGACGAGGAGGAAGTAGATACCGACGCCATCATAACTTCTCTCAATGCCGAGCTTGCTCATTTCAAAGAAGAAGCTGCCGAGAGAGAGATTGAAAATACTGCATTAAAGGAACAGATCGCTTCTATCAGCTTTGAAAAAACTGCTACTGACGATGAAACAAACCGCCTCAAAGCAGAGCTTGAAGAGCTGAAAGCCCATCCTGCGGCTGCTGAGCCCGATCCTTCATCCATACTGCCCCAGTATCTGCCCCGACGCAGTGAAACTTCCACCGTAAATATCATTGAAGTTGCAAAGAGCGTTGCGCGGGAATTCCACGATGCCGCAGCAAAGGCCGGCCTTAATATCAATATATCCGCAGTTGATGATAACCTTCTGGTAAAAGCCGATCAGAATCTTCTCCGCATACTTTTCCGTAATATCGTGGATAATTCCATTAAATATATGGGGCGTCACGGTTCGCTCATCATCACCATATCGGCTGTAGGCGATGATATCTTTGTAGTGCTCAAGGATACCGGTGACGGCTTATCCGAAGATGAAACAAAGCATATCTTCGAGCTTAATTACCAGGGTTCAAACCGCATCAGCGGTAACGGTCTGGGCCTGTATCAGGCCAAGGCTATCGTTGAATACTACGGCGGCACCATATATGCCAAAAGCAATTCCGGCAAGGGTATGGGCGTCTATATACAGCTGCCTACTACCTGATGCCGCATAAGCTGCTGCCTAAACACAAGGAGCTCTTTATCAGAGCTTCTTTTCTATTGTAAGCACATTGCAGCCGTCTTTGTACTCGTATTCAACCTTATCCATCATCTCTTTAACAAAATAAACACCCAGACCGCCTATCTGACGTTCTTCAGCAGATAAGCTTATGTCCGGGTCTTCTTTTTCAAGCGGATTATATGGAATGCCCTTATCACGGAATACCAGTCTGCACAGTTTATTATCCGGCATAACATCGATATTAACCTTAGCTACGCCGGGCTTGCCGCCGTATGCATAATGGGCGATATTAACATATATCTCCTCTGCCGCGATCAGTATAGACGTCATGATCTCTTCGGGACAGTCCATTGCTTTAAGATGCGCTTTTATCTCGTCAAGTACGGTATAGAGAGTTTCGTCACAAGCAATGAGATTCAGTTCTTTCATAATACCTGACTCCTGATCCTTATCCTCTTCGTACCTTCAGCTCCGGCTATTACCGGGTCCTGTGTAGCCACAAAAAGGGTGTAACCCATGTTATGTATTATCTTAAAAAGCCTCATTATCTCTTTGGAATAAGCCGGATCCAGATTTGCAGTAGGCTCATCCGCAAGTATAATTGGCGGATTATTCACTATGGCCCGCGCAAGGCAGATCTTCTGCTGCTGGCCTCCCGACATCTCATCGGGCTTGCGTTTTAACAGCTCTGTGATCCCCAAAAGCTTTGCAACATTCCAGATCTTTTTATTTGCATCGGCAAGAGGCGCTCCTGTGGCCATTATAGCCAGACGGATATTTTCCTCAGCCGTGATCTCTTTAACCAGCTTATAATCCTGAAATACCACTCCCAGCCCTCTTCTGTATGCAGGTATCTGTCTGGGCTTAAGATTTAAGATGCTCTTTCCGTTAACGATAACATCGCCTGCATCAGGCATCACATCTGCAAGGAGCATCTTGATCAGCGTGGTCTTTCCGCTGCCGCTCACCCCCGTGAGCACTGCAAATTCACCTTTTTCGACCGTCGCTGAAAAGTCCGAAAAGACCTGACATTCCAGTTCTTCTCCGTGGTAAGTCTTTGCGATGGACGAAAAGCGGATGATCTCAGCCAAGTGTGAGCACCTTTGCGAATCCGGATAAATTAAACACCTGCATTACAGCCGGCTGTACATTTATGACCTTCATAGTGCCGCCCTTGCTGGTAGCAGTCTTCTGTCCCAGCAGCAATGCTCTTAAGCCTGCAGATGACATATACCCTACCTGTCCCAGATCCAGAATAACGCTCTTGGTCTTCTGAAAAGCAGTAAGTATACTCTGCTGAAGTTCCGGAGCTGTGATGGTATCCACCTGCCCCTCAACAGAAAGCTGTATGCTGCTCTCTCCTTTGATCTCCTGTATCGTCATTTTTCCAACCTCCTGACTGTCTTAAGATTCTTTATTTTTTACTGCAGCTTGTCTAAACATTTATTCGTCAAGTATGACGCCGTCGCCAAGTTCCATATCATCATCCATAACGCCTATGCGCTCTCCCGCTATAACTGCATTCATATCCAGATAGGTCTCGCCGTCCAGTGCATCGGTATCTCTGAGCGGTATCAGATGCAGACGGCTGCGGACCGGCTTAAACTGATCCAGCAGAAAGCCCAGCTGGCGTCTGTCTGTATCGGAAAGGCTTTTGCGTATCAGGATGTTTACATCATATATGCCTCCGTTTCTGAGACCGTTCTCCTTCATTTCCTGAGGAGTCATATATGACTGTATGGTATTGTTTTCAAGTATGATGGCGCTCTCTCCAAGCACTATCTCTATAACGCGCTTCAGGCACTGCTTTGTGCCTTTCATGCGGTTTAAGCTGTATGCCTCTTTTACAAAGAGGCGTTCGGCTTCTTCCGTAAGAAAATCTCCGGACAGATCTATTCCCAGCCAGCCCGCATATATTCCAAGACATTCCCTGGGGCAGGTCTCCGGATCCAGAAGCCTGGGCAGATTCTCTATCTCGTGCTCTATATCCGAATGTATGCTGGAGAACACGGACAGAAAACGGTGGAAAAAGGAATCCCTTTCCCTATATACCGAAGGAAAGGCGTCCATAAAGTAATCGCCCTTCATATCGACTTTAAGCCTGTCGATATATCCTTCCCCGCTGCCCAGTATCTCTATCGCCAGATACAGATAACGCCCTTTTAAACGATAAAGCAGCACATCATTTCTGCCTACGTAACGAAGAGCTTTCTCGTTGTTAAAGAGCCGCTTCTTCTCTTCATCCGGGATCTCTTCGGAACGCAGCACGTCAGCCAAAAGAAAATCCCTGCCTTCATTATCATACCAGTTATTAACGTCAGATGCAAATGCATATACATACATTGCCATATTTTCCGTCAGGGAAGCCGCAAAGGAAAACCTGCCCCATTCGCAGCCGTCCTGAGCCGAATCTATACAATCCGTATAAAGACGGTGTATGCCCGTACCGGGATCCAGATATAATCTGTTGGTCTCCTCATCACGTATAAAACCGGATATATAGGATTTCTCCAGACGGTTTTTCTTAATACTGTATACTATGCCTGCCATACAGTTCCTCCATTATCCATAACTCTTAAGACCTACCTGCCGTCATCATCAAAACGCAGGGTCTCTATCCTTATTTCTCCGGGATACAAAAGGCAGTTATTTCCCGGCAGGACATCGGCATCCTTAAGCTTTGCTCCGGCGCCGCTGCCCGGCTTTAAGGATAGCTCATATACATATTCAACGCATTCAAGGATCTCTATCGCATGAAAAATCTCATCAAATTTGAGTATCTGTCCGAAATTCCTGTCCGACAGGGTATAATCCACTTTCTGCCTTATTACTTCCTCAATAGTCGCGGCAGCATTATCATAATGCAGCTTGACATATACCGTAGCCGATACATTAACAGGCACATACTGCGGCTGTACCAGCTCAACCCTGGTCGTGAGCAGCCTTCTTTCTTCCAGCCTGCTTTTGATTATCTTTTCATACATCTTGGAAAGCATGGGATGTTCTTCATCCGTGCCCTGCATAACAGCGATCCTCACCAGATTACGCGCCTCATCCATCCATGCTCTGGCCTTCTTCACACAAAGCCCCGGCGTGGTGCGCACCAGTCTCTCATAATCGCTTACGGTAACTGCAGTATAAGGATTTTCCATATCCTTAAGGAAACGCCTGCGTACATGCTCAATCTGTTCTCTGAAAGCTCCGCCTGTGCCTGCGCCCGGATTATAAAAGGTAATGTATTCGGGTATGCCTCTATCCGCTTTGAGGAAATTGCCTTCCCTGATATTTCCGTCAGGTCCCTGTGTAAGCGTTACGGATGCCAGGAAAAGATCAGCTCCTATAAAACGCCCCGCTTCCTCAATGATGATCTTGCCCTCGTTTTCCAGCAGATGATAATACAGGGCTCCGTCCGCGTTCTTTTCCGGCCTTACGAAATCATATATATCTTCGCCGTTTTCGTCCTGTCTCCTGGCTACAATGCAGAAAGAAGAAGCAACCACATGCTCATAAGGCAGCTTTATCATCTGATCGTCAAATCCCATAACCTTACCCAGAGCATAACGACGCATTACATCTTCGGTATATACGACCACCTTTACGCAATCCCTGATCTTATCCGGGCCGTAGCCGTTCTTTTTCTTATCAAAGCTTATACGGTATCTTCCAAAAGCTTCGTGGGTGATATTATAATAACGGCCGGCGTCTTCAGATGACGGTCTGTATTCATATTTGCGGTAAGGCTCACCCTTTCCCTCACGGCAATAAACATCTATATATGATTCCTCTGCCATCTCACTGATAAGATCGATATCACCTGTCTTATTTATGCTGTGGCATTCGCAGATGGTCATCTTCTGCCAGGTTTCAAAAAGAAAAGCCTCAACTCCCGTGAGTCTGGGAAGCACATCATACTCGCTGCGGATAAGCCTGGCCCTTATGCAGTAACCGCCCTGAGGCGCATCCAGGCATATCTCGGCTTGTGAATCCGGCATCCACATCCTTATCTCACCGCTGTTTAAAAAGGCATTTGTATTGTCCCTGACTTTCATCTCCTGCCAGCCTTTTGAAGTAAAGCATTCCCATACTATACCCGCGAAAAGATCTCTGGTCCGGCCGTCAAGCGGATTGCGGTTGTTCCTTTCCTTCAGACTGGCATAAAAAGTAAATTCCTCCCCGGGATCCGGCAGGCGGTTTGCCACAAAATAAAGGCAGTCCCCCACCTGCGGTCTTTCACCGTAGATAAGTGCGGGCAAATGCACTTCGCGGTCTAGCAGATAAGAAAAATCATTATACTGCTGCCCTTCATCATTCTGCTTCATGCCATAGATCCCGATAAGATGTCTTTTATCCAGGCGTATCTCCCTGTTGGTCTCAAAAACCAGATCCCCTATGCGAAAACGGTGATTCGCGGGAATGGTAACAGGTTCCTTAACATTTCCGGCTGACAGCAAAAGCCTTGCGCAGCGCCCTTTCTGTATATTAAAGCCAACAAGTTTAAGGAGATTCTGCTTAACCTTAAAAGGAATATCATCCATATTGTCCTGCTGCAGAGATGCAAAACCAAGCAGCGTCTCCAGTATGGTGATACCCGGATCGGAAGGATTAAAATCAGTCCATTCCGAAGTATATAAGGGAATATCGGAGATAGCCTCCGCCATTCTCTGTTCAAAGCTTTTCCTGTCATTTTCGATATAAGTAAGCATATATTTCTCCTGCTGATAAGCTTTCAATAAATTATATGCACTTTATGTTCCCCGCTACGGGGCACCATAAAGGGTGTTACCTTAAGCTCTGAAAGATCCGCCTCGTGATCTCCCGTAGAATCGGTATAATGTGCTATCATAACAGATTTCTTGACAACGGCTCTGCTCTTTAAGACATCAAGACGCATAAGTATCTGCGGCTTTCTGGGCATGCTTCCGATCTTCCATCCGCCGCCCTTGCCGTAGCCGATGGGATTTAAATATTCCTCAAGGCTCTCATGTAACAGCCCCTGTATCTCAAAGCTGTCATCAAGACTGACTACATCCACCCAGACATTAACAGAGATGTCAACATATATAGGCTCCATAAGCTGCAGCTTATCAGGCTTGAGTGTAAGCTCACAGTGGGATAACAATTCCTCTTTAAGTCCGCCCACTATACGATGGAATGCAAATGAGCCTTCCTCAAAATCTCTCATCAGCAGTATAAAGCATATCTGCGAAGGATCGTTTTCGCCTTCGGGCGTTATTCCTGCTATACCCGACACCTGGTCAATGGCATCGGAATAAGAAAGTATAGCCCGTTTAAAATCATCCATGGAAACAAGCCTGTTTCTGGAAGATAAAATGCCTGCGCCGCGTTCAAGAGCATTCTCAATAGTCTCTATATTGCTGCCGCCATAAGCCTTTACCGGATTTGTTATATTGCCTATAAAATCAAGATTGCCTACGGGAGCATTTATCATATTGCTGCCCACATTGCCATTGCGTCCGTTGCAGCACCTCAGTGTAAATTTCACTGCCACATCATCCAGCACCCTGGGGATATTGGTATGTATGCCGTCGCCAAAGATCAGCACATTATTAAGGCGGTCCAGCTGATATACCCTGGGATCGTCAGAAGTTTCGAAACGGTCAGTCTCTTTCCACTTGACAAAGAAGCTTACCACCTGTCCCTGGGTGTCAGTCTCAAGCTGGACATTCTCCGGATCATCCGCTGCCATTCGAAGCATCACTTCCCTGGAAAATCTGCCCATCTCATTTACCCATACACTGGCATCCAGCACATTATCCGCTCCCAGAGCAAAACGCATATCCGGAAGCGCCTCGTCGATATATATGGGCACCTCCTCGCGCGTCTCTATATTGGATACAAAGACAGCGTTCAATGCGATCTCGCTTATCTTCGGAAGAGCCGTTCTGTCCTCTCCGTCTTTTTCTTTCCTGGTGCGCAGGACCCTGATAAAATAACTCCTGTTGCCTTCCAGCTCGGTCTCCTTCATATCAGCCGGCGGCATGAACATAACAACGCCCGACCTTGAAAAGTCCCTTGTATGGTCCAGCACCTTCATCTGCCGCCAGCCGTCATAACCGTAATACTCAAAGCGCGTCTTAAGCCCGCTGAAACGCCTTGCATCCTCAAGTCTGAACATTATGGAAGCCGGTCCGTTATCTATGCGCTTTGTCAGTCCTATATAAAGAGCATCAGCGTCATAGCTGCTCTTCTCCATGCAGACATAACCCTTTTCATCCTTAAGCGTGGAACTTATATCACGTACATAGGTCCCGTACCAGATCTTTGATTCCCTGGCATCAACATAACGGTCTTCATAGCTGTAAGCCACGGTAAGATTCTTTATGATGGGATAATAATGCACGGCAGGCCTTACATAACAGTTATCACATTTAAGAAGACTGAATCTGAAGGCGCGTCCCACGTAAGATCCCGAAGAAGACTCCTCCCAGTCATCGGGGCATATAAAGCTCAAAGTGATATGCCTCGATTTTTCCTCCGCAAACATGCCTCTCTCATCTATATCAAGCGGAAGACGTTTGAAGCCCGTGCCGTTATAATACTCTATTGCTATCTCCTGGGCGAAACACTCAGCAAATACTTCCTTCCTGACCTGGCTGGTACGTCTCTTGATTATCTTTAACTCAACCTGCTCTTCGAGAGGATTTAAACTGATCCTGTGCTGATCCATCAAAAGATCAAATTCAACGGTGATGCGCGCGCCGGCCTTGGAAAAATAACGGTCATGCCCTATATAGCATTCCGAATAAAGGGAAAGCGTATCTGTGAAAGGCAGGAAGCGCTCAACATTAAAATCATTGGCGCCCGAATTTACAGCCTCGGCGCTGACCGCTGCTCCTCTGGAAGAAAAGCTTATCCGCTTTACCTTGTAATCCGCTGAAGGCGCATGAAGCGATTTTAGGATAAGCGTATCAAAGTGCTCATCTCCGTCCTTACGGATAATAAATGTATCGTTGCCTTCGCGTCTGACATTGTTTATAGGCCTGATGCCGTCATCATCCGGTCTGAAGAATGACATGCGTCCTTCTTCGATATCCTTTATAAGGGATTCATTTTCCTCGATCCTTACCTGTATATCCTCGTCAACGGTATCAAAAACATAAGGATGATAAAAGCTTACCGCATACTGCTCTATGCCTTCCTGATCGGCAAAGAGCGTAAAGGGCTCATAATCCTCTTTCTCGATAAGCGTCTCTTCAACGCCCGGCAATCCCGGCTTTGTAAAACTTCCATATATGGGTGTAATGCTCCCGCATTCTCCGTCAGTCATAAATACGCAGCTTATACGGCTGCCGGTCACATACAGGCTGTGATCCGTTTCGAACACATTAGCCTCGTCGCCTTCCGTCATAAGCTTGGTTCCCTTTGGAACGGCTGCGCCTGACACGGTATCGGAAAGCATGTCCATTACGACTATGGAACTGGCAGGTCTGGCCGGCAGAAGGGAAATGTCAAGCATATTGACAAACTCGGTATGATAGCGGTCTAAAACCTCATTGATCCTGTCAATATTCTCCTCTGCGCTCCTGGCATACAGTTTGGCTATGGCAGTACCCACATCGGCCTGCTCATTATCCATATGCCATCCGGTCTCGTACTGGAAGGACAGATCAGCTATCTTAGCCTCGATATCTGCGGCTTTTCTTGCATCAATCTCCAGTTTCTTCAATGATCTCCGGCTCATAACTCTCGGGTTCTCCTTCAGAATTCTCTTCTGCAGTAATGTTCAGATAAAAAGGAAATACGAAATTGTCTCTTGTATTACTGTTTACCACGGTATAATCGATATTAAAAAGCAGCACGCCTCTCTGGGCCCCGCTCTCAACCCCGACATGCACATCCGTAACACGGGGTTCCTGCGTGATGATCTGCTCTTTTATGGTCCGTACCATCATGCCTATCCTTCCTGCATTCTGATCCATAAAAGTATAACTCATAATATTGGATCCGAAGTCCGGACGAAGCGGTCTTTCCGTGTGCTGGGTCATGAGTATCAGATAAATTGACTGTCTGACGCTCTCTTCTTCACTTACGGTAACAAACCTTCCCGTGGCCGGATTGACCTGCGGTGGGAACTTCATCCCCTTACCTAAATAATCTTTTGATTCCGGCATTTTTTAATGCTCCTATCCTATCTTTATGGGCGTGCCCTGCACCTGCACGGCGCCATTTGCGTTCAGTTTTAAAAGTCCCTGGGATTCTGCCGTTACAGAAGCCCCCTTCATAGCCATCTTCTGGGTCGCTGACATCTCGACCTTTCCCGACGAATCTATCACGAAATCCGCGCAGCTTATGGTAACCTTACCGCTGTCTGACGATCCGTTCAGCGTAATAGTAATATTGTCGCCGGCTTTTATGGTCAGCTTATTGGCGGCCTTTATCAGTATATCACCGTTTTCTGTCTTCATCTGGATCTGGGCATTTTTGTCCTTGTCCATTATCTCAATAAGCTTTTTATCATTATCCAGTGTAATAGAATGGGCCTTATCGGGCGTATAGACTGATATCTTATCCTTTGTGCCGTCGCCGTCTCCTCCCTTATCATCAGCCATATCTTCAAATTCTATGGAAGAACCGTGACGCGTCACTATGCGCTTATGCTGGTTTTTCTCATGGGCCGATTTGGTAAGGAATTTGTCATTAGACTTCTGTACGCAGCCTATCACATACGGCCTGTCTATTATGCCTTCTTCAAAAGCTACCAGCACCTGATCGCCTATCTCCGGCAGGAAATAATGCCCCCATTCCTTTCCGCTGCTGAGCATTGCCACTCTGGCCCATTGCAGCACATTTGCTTCCTCATCCCTGGTATGCACCTTAACGCATACCCTGCCCGGATATGAATCCGAATAATTCTTGACAACTTCACCGACGACCACGCCGAATATCCTTGTGTCTCCCGTATCCGTCTTGGTAACAGCCTTTTCGCTGACTTCTTCGAATATATCAAATATAGCCATTTAGAAGAGACCTCCCGTGCTCATCTGATTGGTCTTGCCTATAATACGCGTCGTAAAGCGTCCTGTAGAATTAAAAATATGTTTTACACTCTGTACATAAAAATCGTTGGAAACAGCCGTGCCCACATCACTTATAGTAATATAACGGCCCGGAGTTATCTCTGGTATCCCCACCAGATCAAGTTCAAGCGTCCCGTATCTGTGAGTCATCTCTTCAAAGAGATAGCTTGCCCTGCTGCTCGCGTCCGAAGAAGTCGATACAGTAGGATCAACATATACAAATTTAGTGCCGCTGATAAGAGCCTTGGCTTTATTTCCCTGTGAGAGCTTATAGGAATTCTTCTTTTTTTCACTCACTACTTTAGCCTTGCCCACATCAAGCCCTCTTACTTCTATGGATTCGACCAGTCCCGTCATATCATACTCTACGGAAAGACGTACTATCTTTGCCTTGGGTGTGATGGTTATCTGCTTGGTCTGATCGCTCTTTGCTTTTCTGAAATATACAACACCGGCAAGCACAAAGAAATCAAAATTGAATTTCCGCGCCACCTTAACAAGGAACTCGTAATCGCTCTCTCCTACCATCTCAATTGTTTTATCCGTGTCCTTATCACCACCGGCAGAAGGGCTTCCGATCTGTTTATCCGGAGTATTGTCTATCTTTATATCTTCAATGACTCCGGCATTTTTCATGCTCTGATAGATATTCTGGTCAAAGATCTCTTTAACCGCATCACAATAAGTATCTGCCTTCAGACGCCTGTTATAGCGGTTAGCCATCATCACGGCTTTTACATCCATGCAGGTGATTTCCACATGACCGACATCGCCCTCTTCGACCACGAAGTTCATCTTAACAATCACTCCGGTGAAGATCTCGGTTACCTTCTTTTCATATCCGGCATATATCTTTACAGACGACCCCAGTACAACAAATTTCTTTACTACATCGAAATTAAACTTCGCCTTTTCGTAATTGTAAACATTATACATATTAAAGGTGGCCTGCGAAGCTTCAAATCCGGCTGACAGATCTATATTAAGATTAGAGATTCCTACCGCTACCTTTCCGCCGGGATCGGTTATGCTTTTTCCGTTAACCTCGATCTCAACAAGAGGATGAAGGAATCCGTTATACTTTTCGTTTAGAGCTTTATACTCCATCAGTCAACACCCAGATCCGCCATCTTAGCCATAGCCATAGCCAGCGGATTCCCATCAATAAACGCCTCGTAATAAGCGTCATACCAGTAACTGTCCGTATAATCCATTAATTTCTTCCCCACTGCCTCTACAAGATAAAGCGTCAGCTTCACCTTTGCTCTTGTGGGATTTCCCATCATATCAAACATCGTATATTCATTATTTACGGTACGCAGACAGCCGTCGTATTTCAGATCGCCCCACTCAAAGCAGACAAAGCGGCATTTTTCGTTACGCATTATTGCAATAAATGCTTCCACTATCTGCTGAACCGTAGCGGTATTTGCGCCCATAAGACCTTTTGCGATCTTCTCTCCCGCTTTGCCGATCATCTGAGATCCATAGTCTGTCAGATTCAGACTTAAAAGATCCTGTTTGAAAGCTGCCAGATTAAAAGTCTGATCAAAGATCAGTTCTACACTCATATCAACATGCAGCTTCATTCCGCCGTTTCCTATACCTGGCTTTCCGGTGGTCGTATAATTTGTGATCTGCACATCATCATCACCTGCATGTCCCGAAAGATGTATGGATGAAGGGTTAAACTGTACCGTGATCGATTTGTCATAGCCCTTATTTCCCAGTGAAAGCCCCATTACACCCATAGCCTTGTTAAGTATGGCTCCGCCTATACTGGGAGTAAAAGCTGCCAGACTTGAAGGCGACCTCAGTCCGGATGTGGCTGCCAGCTGCGTTCCCTCCGTCTTGTCCGACGGTCCCACATTCAGCGGACGGTTATCCTTAAAACGGATTATAGCCTTGGCTACTTCACCGGTTAACGTACTTACTCCATTTTGCAGTGCATCAGTTAACGGCATTATATTCCTCCGAAAAATACTTACTTAAATACAGTATCCAGTACATCATCCCAATATTCCAGATCCGATTTAAATGTCGCATTGTTATTGGACTGTTGTATCTGTATATTTACCACTGCCCTGATAGGATGCCCCAGCTTGTTGAACATGGTAAAATTCGCATCCACACTCAGCAGCTCCCCATGAAAAAACATATTATTCCATACAAATATTATCTGTCTTGTAGGTTTTAGCATAAGCAGGGACATTATCCCCTCAACCTGACGTCTTACGGAATATCCTGTACCGCGAATGGTTTTATAATTCGAAACGATCTTATCAGCGGTATCCGATACGCCTGACATGTTTCCGTTTTCGTATGGCGCATTTACAAAGGCATCTATAACATTTATATCCTCAAAGATAAGCTGTACCGAAAGATAAGTCGATGTCTGTTTATCCGTAGCAACCAGCGAGTTATTGGTATCATTACCCATTGCCGTATATTTTTCCAGCTGACCGCCTACAGTCTGCATGCTGATCGATGCCGGATTATACTGCACCTCCATAGGCAGAAAACCTGCCGACATCATAGTTGCCTTTGTCTCAGCTTCAGAGAGTTTTGTTTCCACGCCTTCCTTGGTTATGGTAATAGTGTCTACAGGCTGGCCTGCTCTTTTGGCAATCTCTTTGCTTTTCTTTTTTCTTTTTTTCAGAAGCGACCTTAATGCCGCCACGTCTTCATTGACGTTAGCGCCGGTGTTATCCTGCAACTCGCCTCCCACGATCCTTATATAAAGCGTAGCCTTGGCCTTTGCAAGCTCCAGCCCTTTAGCCGCAGCCGCAATACCGGTTGCCGCTTCAGTTGCCGTTATTGTATCAGCTATTGCAGTTAATGTTCCGGCTGTTCCACCGGGTGCTTCACCAGCCATTTATCATAAACCTCTTCTTCTCTGCTCGTTTTTTAACTGTCTTTCTATCCTGCCGTATACCCGCTCCGTTATGGCGTCCAGCTGGGCTCTCATGCTTTTATTCACAACATTTATTATATCTTCCCTGTTCTGTTCCACAATACGGCTGTTCACATTATTGATAACGGTTGTTTCTTCGCTCACATGATTCTGCGTATGCTCATTAATGCTGCGCTGTGTCTCCTCCAGGCGGAACATTTCCTGTCTGAGGCTTTCAATGGTTTCCTCATCTACAGAAGTCTCCATGTTCTTATGTACAAACGAAAGATTCTCCTGCTCAAAAACCGTATGCGGAGCAGTCTCATCAAGTCTGCGCTTTGCCCAGCGGTTTACAGTTTCCTCCAGCAGACGGGTCACTGTCTCATTCTGATGTCTTACCATCACTTCGCGCTCGCTGCGCTCCTCACGCTGTGTGACAGATGAAGTAAATTCTCTCTCTGTCGTGCTTTCTTCACGGTATATATTCTCGATCAGCTCCCTTGAAGCTTCCGTATCCTTTGCTGCTTCCCTGAGCGCCTGTGCATGCTCGCGCACGCTGCCGGCTATGCTTTCTATCGTAACATGTTCTTCTTCTGTCTGCGTTAAATTATAAACCGGAAAGATATTCTGAAGGTTTATACTCTCATATAAACGCTCTGCTCCGGCCTCCGGCTGATATCTTCCGCTTTCAGGATAAGGCGCTGCAACCCTGGTATCAGAAGAAGGCGGATAAAACGGTGCTTCTTTAGCCTGATCCGTGATCCCGGGTAAAAGCCCTTCCTGCGCGCCGGCCTGCTGAGCCTCCCTCGCAGCTTCTTCATTCATCACGCTTCTTATGTCATGCAGAAGGATACCTATATTATCCTGCGATATCTGTTCTGACATATAGAAACGCTGCGGTTCCCTTATATATTCTCTGATAAGCTGATGCGCTCTCTGCTGAAGGGGATGGAGAAGCTTTTCGCTCTCCTGCCTTATGGTTTCGATCCTCTCGCTCTCACGCTCCTCAGAATGCAGATATTGTTCTATCACCTGATCCTGATGTTCCAAAGCCATCGCTGCAGCTCTCTGCGTCATCTGCACGGGAGTCTCGCTGCTTTGCTGCGGCGCATTATTCTCCAGGATATTCTTAAGGTTCTGCATGTAGCGGCGGTTTCTGGCCACATTCTGCTGATATACCTGATAAAGGCTTTCGTTTATCTGAGAGCTGTTATCAATATTTTCTGTATTCCGGCTCACATCACCCTCATGGATGATCTCTGCCGTTTCAAAGCTGTCCCCTTCTATATTTGTGCGGCTGCTGCTCTGATAGCGTTCATCTATATTTATACGTTCTTCACTGCTTGAATACTCCGTATCCTGTCTTAAGCTGTTGTCGATATTCTGTCTCAGCTCTAAAAGCTGTTTAATGAACGTTGTCTCGCTCTCATAAACATCGCCTCTGTCAATATTTGCATAATACTGTTCATGCAGATACTGAAGATACGCCGTATTCTGCTCAAGCCTGTATAACACATTATCCGAGGCCCCGTAAAAAGAATCCTCCGCGGATATCCAGTTGCGCATATGATGGTCTATGCGCTCATAAGACAACTCATATATATTATCTATGAGATTCATCAGCACTGCAGAGTTTATTCGCTCATTTATCTGCTCAATGCTCATGCTGCTGATCTCTGTCTCGTCACCCTCGTATATATTATCGTGTCTGTAAACAAGAGGCTGCGCCTCCTGACGCACGGTCTCGCGAAGCCGGCTTAAGAGCACTTCTTTTGCAAAACGTCCCTGTTCGCTGATGCGGAATTCCGCATTGGAAATATTCCTTGCGCCTTCGATATTCTCATAATAATTCCGCATGATCTGGTAAATGGCTGCTGTCTTTAAGCGCCTGTTAACGCTCTCATGCAGATGCAGAACGCTTGAATTCAGTATCTCTGTCTCACTCCTGAACTCCATGCGCAGATCCCCGGCATATTCCGAGACCATATTACGCAATTCTTCAACATTTTCCCAGTATGCCTGAGTGGTGCTGTTCAGTTCCTGTGTCTGTCTGGTAAGGCGGTGAACCTCTTTCATGAACTTACGTTCATCCCTTATGCCCAGCTTATGAAGCACATTGCTGATATATACGGTATCCTGATAAGAAAGCTTTGCATCAGCGCTTACAAGTATCCTGTTTATCAGATTATTGATGATGTTTACTTTCTGTATCTGATTATTTTCAATGTTCGCATTACTGATAAGGCTGCTCATGCCTCCGCCCATCATATATACTTCAGGCGGCTGTGTGGTAAGATGCAAAAGATCCGCCTCATTGAGCTCGCTTCCCATGTATGAGAAGTTGCCTCTTATGCGTTCACAGAAATTTTCCGCCGACTGGAGCAGATCGTTACGTATGCTTAATTTTATCGGTGCTCGAAGTTTAAGCATTTATCATTACCCCATAAGGAAATCTGTTATGGATTGTTTTACATGCTTTACTGCTTTACCGGCCATCTGATCTTTTGTAAGTTCTTCCGTACGCGGCGTCACACGGCTGGCAGTTCCCTGCCCCGTCTTGGTAGCCGGTTCCTTATCATCAAATTTCCATGTGCGCGGCTCAGGCTTCGGACTCTTATCCGGCTTGGTCTTTGCTTTTTTTGCCTTTCCTATCATGGTATCCCTCGAAAGCTCGGGATCAGTGGGTTTGACATGACTGGTCGTATTTTCATTCCCGTTGGGATCATTGGAAAATACCCATTTTTTAGCTCCCTTGATCATGCTGTCCCTGTCAAGCTCGGTAACTCCCAGTCCCGTTGCTCCATCAGCTCCATTGCCTTCTGCTACGGCATTCTGACGGCTTCTTTCTCCATCGCCTTCCTTTTTCTTCTCGTCAAAATCCCACTTTTTTGCCTTCTGCGCCATAGACTTTGCGTCTTCTTCCACTACGCCCTCTGCCTTCACCGCAGACTGCACCTTATTGCCTTCTTTAACATATTTATCTCTGGCAAAAGCCCACTTTTTTCTTGCGTTGATCATCTCTTCCTTAGATGCTTCACTGACTCCTATTCCGCTCTCAACTTCACCGTTTTTGTCTGCTACGGCATTCTGACGGCTGCGGTCACCTTTTCCATCCTTGGTCGCGGGTGCTTTATCATCAAAATTCCACCTTCTGGGGGCGATCCCCTTATTACCGTCTGTACCGTTATCCGTTATTTTGACCCCCTTTGCGGCTCTTCCTTCCATCGTGGTCTGAGTATCTTCGGCACGGCCCAGTCCGGTGCTGGTGCCATCAGGCAGTTCTTTATAATTCTGGGAACTCCGGGTTCCTGCACCTGCCTTGGTCTTTTTATCGAATTTCCACTCCTTGGCGTTCTCCACCATCGTTTGTGTGTGCTTTTCCATAAGCTCGTCATGATGTCTGGCCTTACGCACGCCGTTACCTGTATAAAGACCTCCCTCATCCCATTCAAACTTTTGGGCTTTTTCAATCATTTCACCCCTTGTAAGCTCTACGGAACCGGCCTTTTCACCTTCTTTTCCGGTGCTCTTGGGAAGGACTTTTGCTGAGCGCGTAGATGTCTCACCCTCTGCCTTCTGATAATTCTCATTATTCTCAAGACCGAATATATACTTTCTCTGTTCAGGCTTGTTCTCTATCTTTTTACCATTTTCATCAACCGATCCCGGTAAGGGCTTCTGTGACTTTTTGCCTTTACCGTCAACTTTTTTATCATCAAACTGCCAGAGTGCTGCTTTTTCTGCCATTTCCGCCGCTTTAACTTTGTTATTATCGAGGTTAGGGCCTTCAGACGCATAAAGCTTACCCTTTCCGCCTGTTTTAGATTCCAATTTCCAGGCAGGATCGGTAACATCTTCACTGAGCGGCAATGTGGTGCAGAACATATGATTATAACCAAAGGTTATCGTCTCGGTGAGCAGTCCGCTCTTTTCCGCATCCAGGCCGCCGTACTGTTTCCCCATTACCACTGCCCCGGTAAAAGTATAATAGCGGGAATAAGTCTGTGAACCGCCTGTATTATTTCCAACGAATAAAAGCAGCGGGAGCAAAAGCTCAGTACCGTTAGAGAGCGGATCAGCGATTGAAAGATTATAATTCACATACCTTTCGATAACCAGCTTAAACGGCTGGGTTATGGGCTTGCGCTTAAGATAAACATAATCGTTCATGCCGCCTTCCTGAATGGGTTCGTACTCATTGTCACGCGAAAAAGGCTGCACACTTTTAAGCGGTATATCAAAAGCACCGTCTACCCGCAGCATGAAATTGAAACTTGGTATCAACCAATGTTCGCCCATAGGCTTCCTCCGTTAAAATGGTTTAAGTTCGGTTATCGACTTTTCTTTCTTCTTGTCAGAGGGATTAAGTGATGCATTTATCGTGCTTATCTCCTTACACCACCGTCTCCGCTGCGAATGATCCAGCATCAGTACTTCTTTCTCGCTCCAGTGGAAGTAATAAGATATGAATGCCATCTCCTTAAACAGCTCATCCTGAGGATAGAGCTTTATCCCTCCTGCGTAAAATTTAGAGGTATGTCATGCTCCTTTCCGCAATCGGGGCAGACAAAATGAATCGTGGGCGGCTCTATATCATTTATCCTCTGATACATATCCTGAAGGAATGCCAGGTCAGCGGTAAAGAGCCTCTCGATGATGTTGGGCGCTATGGTCGCAACGCCTTCGATCTCGGTGATCACGGCTGCCAGCAGCACAATGGTAAGGTAGGAAGGATTTGCCAGAACACGCGGATCCCTCTGCGCCCTCATCTCATCTCCGGCCGTAGCCAGACGCATCTTGCCGTATTTATGTATCTCTCCGTTTCCGTCTATATATCCCTTGGGTAATGTGAACTCAAATTCGGTTTCCATACAGTATGTTTCCTCCTTATCCTGTCATTCTGAGGGCGCAGCCCGAAGAATCCTGAATGACTGTATTGTTGAATTATAGTATATTCTATTGATTTTGTTTTATTTCACAATTTATACTATCAAGATCCTTCGCTTCGCTCAGGATGACATGGTGCGTTG
>CAMOEK010000042.1:0-17857 GCA_946612125.1 uncultured Lachnospiraceae bacterium
CGCTCCTCAGAATGACAGGATCGCCGCTCATTCCTCTTCTGCTGCTTCGGCTGCCGCGATCTCTTCGGGCGTGATAAGCTCTATAACGGCAGCGCTGTAGCCTTCCGGCGCTTCAAGAAGCTCCGCGCGTATACGGCTGTTGTCTTCAGTGAATTCAAACACGGCAAATCCGCCTTCCAGAACAGAGGTAAAATCAAGCTCATCCAGCCCCTGTGCCAGACCATCGCCCGAATACTTTACATAGCTCTCCTTTAAGCACCAGAGCGCATAGAAATCCTTTTTATACTCATACCCGCCCAGATGTTTTAAATGCTCCTTTTCCGCAGGATGGAAATACCTCTCGGCAATATCTGTTTTAAGCTCACGCCACTCCTGTATATCCACGCCTACAGGCACTGCAGACACAGCACAAATAGCCATATCCCCCGAATGCGAGATTGAAAAATGCACCTGCGGAAGATCCGGAAAATACGGACGTCCCTTTTCATCCTTTTCAACCTTGTAAATGCCTGCAGGAGCATCTTCGCCCAGAAATTCCCTGGCTCCGTGCTGCAGCAGCAGCCCTGCCGTAAGCGACTGAGCGCGTTTGTTCTTATCTGCCATCCTGGTGGCATCATGCCTTCTGGCTTCATCCACCCCGTCAAGTGCCTCACGCGCGTTCCTGTCTTCCTTAAGCAGTCCCGTATTTGCCATGTAAATATTCGCCATGTTATAACCCCTCCTGTATTGGTGAATCCTCAGGATAATATTTTATTTCCTAAAAAACTCTCTGATATCGGTGTAACCCTGTGCCGCCAGCTGTTCCTTCTGGAACTTTTTATTCTTTGCCATACGGGCCGTAAGCACGCATTTCCCCTGCGCGCGTAATTCCTCAGCTGCTGCCATGGCTTCGCTTATCTGTGCCGCATCCAGGCCTTTTTCCATGAGGAAAGCAGTCTTCTCTTCATCCCCGGGCAGCTTGTATCCCTTATCCATCAATATGGTGATTATGCGCTCAAAACCAACCGAAAAACCACAGGCCGGCGCGCTCTGTCCCGTAAAACGTCCCACCATCTCGTCATATCTTCCGCCGCCGCCGCAGGAAGAACCAAATTCCTTAAGCTCAACCTCAAATATGGTTCCGGTGTAATAACTCATGCCGCGCACCAGTGTGGGATCGAATACCAGCTCAAAATCCGCTTTCTTTGCGCCGTTCACAGCCCTGAAGATCTCATCCATGTTCTGCCTGCTCTCAGCCGGAAGCACATCTCCCATAAGCTCCGAAAGCTTATCAAGAGCCGCCGTGCCGCTCAGTTCCTTAAGCGCTTCAAACAGGGAAAGGTATTTATCCGCGTCACCTTCGAAACCGGCCTCCTTAAGCTCTTTTGCCACGCCTTCTGCGCCGATCTTATCCATCTTATCCAGTATTATGAACACGCTGTCGTAATCTTCCTCTTTAAAGCCGGCGTAGGACGCCATAGCCTTTAAGATGCGTCTGTCATTTATCCTTATATTGAAATCCTTAAAATCCAGCTTGCCAAGCACTGTGCTCATGGCCAGGATCAGCTCTATCTCTGCCAGATTGGAAGGGTCTCCCAGTATATCTATATCGCACTGCATGAACTGGCGGAAACGCCCTTTCTGCGGCTGGTCTGCTCTCCATACGTTCCCCATCTGAAGCGCCTTAAAAGGAGAAGGCAGCTCCGCGCTGTGCGCCGAATAATAACGGCACAGGGGAACAGTAAGATCATAGCGCAGACCGGAATCGGCCAGATCATTCTCTTCCTTTGCTTCTGCGATATTGAGTTTGTTTCCGCGCTTCATTATTTTGAAGATAAGCTTTTCGTTCTCTCCGCCCTGTTTGCTGCTGAGATTTTCTATATGTTCCACGCTGGGTGTATCTATCTGGGTAAAACCGTAGCTTTCATAAGTCTCGCGTATTACTCCCATAACATAATTCCTGAGCCGCATCTCATCAGGCATAACATCCTTCATGCCCTTTACGGCGGTTTTGATCATTGCCATTTCTTTTCTTTCCTTTCCTGTCAAATAATAAATAACAATATAGCCCAAAACAGGCTGAATTTCAAGTATAGCAGGAGTATACGCTTTCCGTCAGTATAAGGGTTCTCCCTCATGCTCCCGCCAGTCTCCGTCCTCATAAAGGACCTGGAGCCTCGTCTGATAAACATACTTTGTGATCGAATAAAGAACTCTTAACGCAGCCACGGTAATGCCCAGGCACAGGATTATCGTCACTATTCCCTTGAACACTCCCATCCTGGCCTTACGCCCGGGATCAAAAACCGTATCGTCCCTGTATTTCTCTTTGGATCGCTGGATAAAGAAGAAGAAAGCGCCCAGCAGCCATAATATGATCATGACCACCTGTATGCCCGTAAAGAAACTAACATCTTTCATCCCCAGTCCGGTCCATTTGATATGATATATCAGGGTGTATACCGCAATACCTATGGTAATGCACAGACAGATAGCAGCCAGAACGACACTGCCCCTGCTGTCCTTTTCTTCTTCCGCATATACCGGCGGCTCGATCATCAGAGGCTCCGCCTTTTTATCATAAGGCACATCTATGCCGCCTTCCCTGAGCCTCTTTATATATCTGCTGCTGTCAAGATAACCGTACCAGCTCATTAACAACGGCAGCGGACACGCGTAGATCATCAGCCCCGCTATGATCCCCGGAGTATTGATATTCGAAGCCCTGTCTTCAATTAAAAGAACGATGATAGAAAGAAGAAACAATACACTCAGGACAACGGCAGCTATCATGAATGTTTTATTCTCCTTTTTATCATATATATAATTCATCCATGCTCCCCCTAAGTAATCCCGTTGCCTGATAATATAAATAATAGCATGAAAACCACATCAAAAAAAGACTGTCGCCAAAAAAACTGGCAATTTATCCCGCTTTCTGTTAACATAATGCATTGTGAAAAAAGTCACTAATGCAAAAAACGCAGCCTTTTTGCTGCAATACTTATTCTTCCCTCTGGCTCTGTGTTTTCAGGAGCTTGTTTTTCATGTAAGGGTGACCGGTCCCGTCACCGGTGATATCGTCTATCCGCTGCTGTTTGCTTTTTTTACCGGCAGTCTGATATCCATGATATATTCAGCCATCCCCGGCAATTTTCTGCGTTACATATCGGGCGTTGTCATCACGCTGTTTTTCACGCTTTTTTTTCAGGTACATGTGGTATACCACAGCGTGTTTGTAACCTACTGGGCGCCTTTTTCCACCTTATCCGTAGCCGGACAGGCTTTTGACTACGGCGGAATGATACATGACAATGCCCTTGCCAACAACACCACCCTGCTGTTGCTGGCGCTGCCGTTCTTCGTCTATCTTTGCGCAGGGCTCATCTGTTTTAAAGCCGACGGTAAAAAAGCCGTTCTGCCTTCATATCTGAGCTGTATACTGTCAGCTGTGGCTTTTATCATACTTATAACCAATGACAGCAACGCCTTTGAATGCGCCCTGGGCCAAAACGGTCTGGACGAGAGCATGGCAACTACAGGCGCCCTCTGCAGCAGCTTATCCGACGGATTGTTCGCGGGAAATGCCGGCAGACTCACTATCGCTGCCGCAGGCGGATCTGCGCGCCCCCGTCCGGCTGTATCCGCGCCGGCGCCATCCGACAGCAGCTCTGATACCGCTGCAGAACCATCTAACGATATTCCCCCGTCAAAACCGTATACAGCAGTAACTGCCGGCGCGCCGGATATTTCCGAAAACGTCATCGAAGCCACTGTCTCCGAAAACGCATCATTTACACCGCTTCCCCAGGTTATGGATATCGACTTCGCCGCCCTGGCAGAAGCCGAAAACAACAATACGCTTAAAAACATGCATCTGTATTTTGATGCGCAGGAGCCCTCCTATACCAACGAATATACCGGAATGTTTGAAGGATACAACCTGATATGGATCACCGTGGAAGGCATGTGCAAATACATCATAGATGAAGAACGCACACCCACACTTTATAAACTGGCCCACGAAGGCTTTGATTTTAAGCATTTTTACACTCCGCTCTGGTATGGCAGCACTTCCGGCGGCGAATGGGCAGCTCTCACCGGCATGCCTCCGGGAAACGGCGGCTATATAGCCATGGAACATTCGGGCAGCGTAAATACCAATATGTATTTTACCCCCTCAAAGCGCCTGGAAGCGCTGGGTTACGACTGCTACGGTTTCCACGCAAACTATGCCGATTATTACGGCAGGAACAAGTCACACACCAATATGGGCCTTAAGTGGGTAGCTTACGGCACGGGCTATAAGGGCGAATTATGGGGAAACGGCAATCTGATATGGCCCCAGTCAGACTTAAATCTTTGGAACGAAAGCAAAGGCTATCTGGATCTAAGCAGGCCTTTTTATGCCTACTATATGACCATCAGCGGCCACGCCCAGTATAACTGGGGCGGGAATGCAATGTGCGCGCGCCATAAAGAGCTTACTCAGGATCTGCCTTATGAAGAGAAGACCCGCGCCTATCTCGCCTGCGAATACGAAGTGGAGCTGATGCTTTCGCAGATGCTTAAGGATCTGGACGCAGCCGGCATACTTGATAAAACAGTGATAGTGCTGAGCGCAGATCATATTCCCTACAACGACATGGAGATCTGCGATGATATAGCCGGGCACGAACTTGAAAAACAGTTTGAGCAGTACGAAAACTCCCTTATCATCTGGTCGGGCGCCATGAAAGAGCCGGTCATTGTTGATAAATACTGTTCCAGCATAGACATACTGCCCACCGTTTTAAATCTTTTCGGCATAGATTTCGATTCCAGGCTGATGGCCGGAAGAGATATATTATCCGACTCTCCGCAGTTTGTGATGTTCAACGGAAGCAAAAGCTTTATAAGCGATGAATGCATGTATGATGCAGCCACCAACAGCATCATGCCTTTTGCTCCTTTTTCCGAAGACGATATCAGCGCCGATTACATTAACTTCATGGAAGAAGAGATAAAAAATAAGGCCCGACTAGCGAGCCTTATCATTGATAATAACTATTACGATAAACTTAACCTACCTCTTGTCCCGGTCGATGTACTCGAGTGAAGCAACCGACAGACAGGCGAACAATACTATAAACATTATCAGTTTATGCCAGCAGCTGAGTACATTGACCAGTCCGCCGTCGTAACTCGGATTCCTGTTATACTCCGCGCTCTTCCTTAGCAGTTCATCCTTCATGCCGTTTGTTTCAATAAAGTGCATTATCTCCCAGATAGGTTTGTTGCTCTTTATCTCCAACTTCCAGCCCTTTTCCTCCATTATCTTGTTGATCCTTTTGGTCGCTGCCTCACTGAGCGTTTTATTAAGATCGATGCCTTCGTCCAAAAGTATCTGCTTTAACTCCTGCAGGGAGCTGTCATCGGGATCAAGCCCCAGTACATCCTGTTCAACTACATTCTGAAGTTCCTGGGGATCATCCATCTTAACTTCCAGTCCGCTCAGCTTAAATGCGCTGTTCCACAACGCCACCATTGGCAGGTTATTATAATCGCCCTGGGCGCACAATGCAGTCAGGCCCCATTTAGCCACGGTTATATTGGTCAGCTTAAGAGCAAATCCCTGCAGAGAGAAGAATCCGCCCGAAAATACCAGCTGGAATATCAGCAAAAACGGCATTATAGTCATAGCCGTGGTAGTGTTATGCACTATAGATGAAACCATCAGCGCCATCATATCCGCCGCATAGGTTGTAAGGAAAAGCGTGATCCCTATATCCACTATAGGCCAGGGAGTGACATTTGAATGAACCGGAAAGGCGACCTTCATCACTGTGCAGATAAAAAGCGTGATAGCTGCCTGCCCCGCGCACAGGAAAGCCTGATATATCATATGCGCCAGTATATAGGAAGTTATATGCATACCGGATCTGTGTTCCCTTTTTATAATGGGGCGCTCACGGCAGACAACCTGTATCGAGTTGAAAAATCCGTTCCAGATACATACACAGGACAGTGCAAAGGTTCCAAGCAGCGTGCCTTCCATGGTCCTGAAGAGATTGCCTCCCACCACGAAACATACAAGGCCCGCTATAACAGCTGCCATCGGCATTACTTTCCAGTCACTCTGGAAGATAAACATGCGGAAAAGTTTGCCCAGATATATGCCGGTCTGAGCCATACGTCCTGAATGTTTCAGGTCTTTGTTTTCCTGCATTTCCACATTCTCTGCCATTTTGTCAACCTGCCTTTCTCTTTATCTCGTCGTTGTAAAGAGACACGAACTCATTAGCCCTGCCTTCACCGCCTTCTTCCTTCTGGTTTATCGCCAGAAGCACGTGCTCCATGCTGTCCTTGCCAAAGAATTCCTTAGCCTTGTCTATAGGCCCGTAGAATGCCAGACGACCGGTACGGTCGACATCTTTGGCCAGAACTATTACTTCATCAAAAAGATCTGCAACACGGTCGGGTGTATGGGTGATCACTATAACTATCTTTCCGCTGTCGGCTATGACCCTGAGCTTCTCAAAAAGACCTCTTGCCACAACTCCGTCCAGACCCGAGTCAGGCTCGTCCAGGATAAAAAGGGTAGGATCGGATATAAACTCCATAGCTATGGACAGACGCTTTCTCTGTCCGCCCGAAAGCTTATCCACCAGGGTATTGGCCAGCATCGAAAGTCCGAAGCTCTCCAGCACTTCCTGCACCCTCTTCTTTTTATCACGGCGCTTTACGTTCTCGGGAAGTCTTAACTTAGCTGCATCTTCAAGGGTCATGAGCACGGTATCGTTTCCGCGCATCAGATCCTGCTGGGGCACAAAGCCCACATCGTACTTCATCGAGTCATATTCCTTATAGATATCCCTGCCGTGAAGCAATATATTGGCATCTGCCTTTTCATAACCGGTTACCGCATTCAGGAAGGTAGTCTTGCCTGCGCCTGATCCGCCCAGCAGCAGCACCATATGGCCTCTTGGTATGGCCAGATGTATATCCTTAAGCAGCGTTTTCCTCTTTAAGAACTCAGAGGCCGTACGTTTTTTGATATTTACCGTAAGACCGTCATCTATGGCTTCGACATGATGCCCGCTCTCTTCAACACCCTTTGCATCGACTATGGACATAACGGGTACTGTTTTCCTTGAGAAGCCCCATATGATCGAGGTAAATCCCGGCAGGAAAGCCCACATGGCTATCCAGATCTTTTTCTTTCCGAACACCTCACAAAGGCCGTTGAATACACGCAGTTCAAACATGAATACGCAGATGCTTACAAACATCTCGGCCAGCCAGAGTATCCTTCCCAAAAGAGTCTCCATCTCCGGATCGTCTGCCAGCAGATAATCCAGTGAAAAATTCAGCAGGATCGCCAGAATGTGGAAAAGTATCAATACCCGTCCCACATAATCCCTTTTGGCTATACGCGACAGCTCGTATTCGTTATAGATAGGGATCAGCGCATGCCACCCTTTTTTCCCAACCTTGACGAAGATCGCGATATAACCTATCGTCTGAAGGATCGTGGAAGCTACGATGATGATATTGCTGTACACCAGTTGCTCATAAAGGGTATTCTGTATATCCATTCTCTACCATCCTCCTAATGGTCTTTTAACACACCGTCACGGTATGCTTTTAACAGTTTCTCCAGGTCTTTGATGCTCTCTTTCAACTCGGCGCCGATATCCGTATCAGCCACAAAGCGTCTCTTTATGTACTGCTCCACGGTAAGTGAATCCGACACTATATCCGTACCCTTTATTATAGCAGCTTCCTTTGATTCGAATGGCTCGTGCGCCATAAGATACATGCCGTGTGAATTCGCGATAAGCGTATATCCCGCTATACCGGTCTTTGACTGATATGCCTTGGAAAAGCCTCCGTCGATCACCAGCAGCTTTCCTCCGCACTTTAAAGGCGTATCGCCTTTCTTAACCTCCACAGGCACGTGTCCGTTTATGATATGCGCTCCGCTTTCGGTCAGCCCGAATTCCGCAAGTATCTTATCCAGTATCTCCTCTTTTTCATAAAGTTTGTAGTAGCTGTTTTTCTTCTCTTCTGCCGCAGCCTTATCCTTTATGAAATAAGACTCAAAAGTGGCCATTTTATCCTTGCCGAATACCGGTGAACCCGGGCCGGCCCAGATATACCACATGACATCCTGCCCGCGGCGTTTCCCCTCACGATCCTCCGTGGCATAAAAGCCTTTGCGCACATAGGATTCCAGCTCATCATACAAAGCCCTTCCGCTGAATTCCTTTCCAAAGAGATTTACGCTCATAAAGCTGCCGTCCGGATTCATGGGCATGCAGCCGTGATACAGAAGGTTTCCGTTATGAACCTTATACAGCCCGCCTTTTGCCAGCAGGAAACGCACATGCTTCTGCAGTTTTTCGCTGTGAAGGAAAGCCTGTTTGAGCTTGCCCATCACCACATACTCTTCCTGCGAAAGATCGTAGGGATCCGCCGGATCCACGGTCGGGAAGTATGTATCCTTGAGAGGGTATTTTACGCCATCAATGGTTATGGTCTTTTCTTTATAATCTATCTTATCCAGCAAAAGCCTGTTTTCCATGCCAAAGCAGGGACAGCGCTTTATAAGCTGTCCTTCCAGCTTAAGCTGCAATACAGTTATGGCCTTATGCATCTTCATATCCAGAGCCATATCCCTGGTATCATAACCGGCTCCGCATTTGATCGCAAAGGCCTTGCAGTCATCATCGGCATAGGTCTCCATGGCAAACTTTGCCAGTGGCACCATATTTATCCCATAGCCTTCTTCAAGTATATCAAGATTGCCATAACGCAGCGAAAATCTCAGAACAGTCGCTATGCATACCGCCGATCCCGCTGCCGCGCCCATCCAGCTTATATCATGGTTTCCCCACTGTATATCCACTGAATGGTAATGCATAAGCGTATCCATTATAATATGAGGCCCCGGTCCCCTGTCAAATATATCTCCGACAATATGAAGATGATCGATCACCAGCCTCTGTATCAGTTCCGAAAGGGCTACGATAAATTCTCTTGCCCTGCCTATGCGTATTATGGTATGAATGATCTCATTATAATAGCGTTCTTTATCTTCTATCTCTTCTTTTTCGGTGATCAGTTCCTCGATAACATAAGCAAAATCCTTTGGCAGCGCCTTGCGGACTTTGGATCTGGTATATTTCGATGCTGCTCTCTTGGTCACCTGTACAAGCCGGTGCAGCATTATCTTGTACCAGTCGTCAAGGTTTTCCTCTTCCTCATTGACTATATTGAGTCTCTCCTCGGGATAATATATCAATGTGGCCAGTTCACGCTTATCCTTTTGCGTAAGCGTATTGCCAAAGCCCTCATCGATCTTGCGCCTTATGGCTCCCGATCCGTTTTTTAACACGTGATCGAATTGTTCGTATTCACCGTGAAGGTCCGAAAGAAAATGCTCCGTTCCGGCCGGAAGATTTAAAATAGATTGAAGATTCACTATCTCCGTAGACGCAGATGCGATGGACGGATACTGTTTTGAAAGCTGTTTTAAAAGCTTTAAATCTGTTGTCATTGTTACCTCTGATAAATAAAGGGCAGCCACAGATGACTGCCCTTCGTTCTGTCATGCCACTTTCTCAAAATCCTGTTTTCCGTGCTTGCAAATGGGGCAGATGAAATCGTCGGGCACTTCCTCTCCAACATATTCATAGCCGCAAATGCGGCACCGCCAGATTGTCTGTCCCTCCGGCGTTTTTCCCACTGCCTCCGGCTTAGGCTTGATGTTTGACTGATAATACTCGTAGGTAGCGGAAGGGACATCGCTCAGCACTTCCATATCCGTTACCTGCGCATAGAACACTGTATGCGTTCCCATATCCACCGTTTTCTGTACCCAGGCAGATATGAAAGCATTGGTACCCTTTGTGATTATCATCGTATCGTTTGCGCCGCGTTTGCAATCCGTAAAGCCTGCAAACTTATCAGCCGTTTTGCCCGATTGGAAACCAAAGCGCTTGAACAGTTCGAAATCCGCATTCTGCGCGATCACCGAAACCGTAAGCTTCTTTGTATCCATTATCATGTCGTGCGTAAGATTGTTTTTGTTAACAGCCACGCTTATGATATTGGGCTCCGAGGTGACCTGGATAGCCGTATTTATAATGCAGCCGTTATCCCTGCCATCTTTATTTGCCGTCAGCACAAACAGGCCGTAACTCAATTTATAAATGGCTTTTTTATCCATAAGCTCTTACCCGAAATATCTCTTGAGCAGTCCCTCGAACGCCTTGCCGTGACGGGCCTCATCTCTTGCCATCTCGTGTACGGTATCATGGATAGCATCCAGATTAAGAGCCTTTGCCCTCTTTGCCAGATCGGTCTTACCTGCGGTAGCACCGTTCTCGGCATCAACTCTCATCTCGAGATTCTTCTTTGTGGAATCGGTAACGACCTCACCTAAAAGCTCTGCAAACTTCGCCGCATGCTCTGCTTCTTCGTAAGCAGCCTTCTCGTAATACAGGCCGATCTCGGGATAACCCTCACGGAATGCCACTCTTGCCATTGCAAGATACATACCTACTTCAGAGCATTCTCCTTCAAAATTGGAACGCAGGTCTTTTACGATATCTTCGGGAACACCTGCACCTTTGCCTACCCCCACTACATGCTCGGATGCCCATACCTTCTCGCCTGCCTGCTCCTTGAATTTCTCTGCCGGTGCATGGCATACAGGGCACTCTGCAGGGGGATTATCGCCTTCAGCAACATAACCGCATACTGTACATACAAACTTCATTTAAAATACCTCCTTATAATGGATTTACATATCTGGAATTATACTTTTTTTAGGGGTTTCCGTCAAGTAACATATGTTACGAAGCAGTGCTTAATTACACGTTTTAAACAGCCGTTTTCTTTTTCTCAGAATCTGAAGCGGTAAACCCTTGCCTCATAGGGGCGGAGCATCCCATGCTGCCATTCCAACAGGTTTACTTCCTGTTTAAGACGTTCCCTGAGCCTGTCAGCCATCATCTGGGGTCCCTGTGGATAGTTGCACAGCAGCAGCTGTCCTTTTCTGCCTGCATACGACCTGGGTATCCTGAGCCGCATGGGCAGACGGCTGAACGAGCATACTATCAGATATCTGATCTTTCCCAGACTGCGCTCATACATATATACATTGGGATCCTTGGGGAAGTACTCATGATATCTGCCCAGTATCAGCGTCTTTGACTTCTTGCGGAGTTCAAGGCAGCTGCGATAAAAATTCAGTATGCTTTCGGGATCCTTCTCTTCTGCCGCCACATTAATGCGCTTATAGTTAGGATTCACATAAAACCAGGGCTTTACCTTAGAGAAACCGCCGTTGGTATCGGCGCTCCACTGCATGGGCGTTCTTGATGAATCCCTGCTGGATAAATGGATGCGCTTTAAGCGGTCTTTGATATCATCCTTAAGATGGTAACTGTTAAAATTATTCTTTGTCGATACGTCAACATACTGGTCTATGGACCACAGACGTATATTGGTCATTCCTATCTCCTGCCCCTGATAGATAAAAGGCGTGCCGCACTGGAAGATATAGCTGGCCGCAAGCATGGTGCCACTCTCGCGCCAGTATTTTTCGCTGCCGTAGCGGCTGATGATCCTGGGATGATCGTGGTTTTCCAGATACAGCGCATTCCACGCCTTCCCTTCCAGAGTCTTCTGCCATTTGGTAAAAGCCTTCTTTAGTTTGACCAGCGAAAAAGGACGATGAACGTACTCCGTATACAGGCAGTCTGCCATCATATGATCAAAGCCAAACATCATATCCAGCGATCTGGTGGGACCGCTCAGATACTTAAGGGCGCTCTGCACCGTGGTCATAGGCCCCTCGCCTATCTGGAAGCAGTCGTACTCATTGCAGACCTTTCTGAATTCCGCCATGTATTCATGGATATGCGGACCGTCCTTATAGTAAGGCATGCCGTTTACCGCCGGCAAAAAAGGCAGACCGTTGGGCAGGCCCTCTACTTTGGAAATAAAGTTGATAACATCTTCCCTGAAGCCGTCAACTCCCATGTCCAGCCAGAAGCGCATTATGCCTTTTACTTCCTCACGAACTTTAGGATTATCCATGTTAAGATCGGGCTGCTTTTTTGCAAATATATGAAGGTAATACTGACCGCGCTGTTTATCGTATTCCCACGCCCTTCCTTCAAAAAGGCTGTACCAGTTATTGGGCTTATCCCTCCAGATATAATAATCGCTGTAAGGATTGTCTTTTCCCTTACGGCTTTCCTTAAACCACGGATGCTCATCGGAGGTATGATTCACCACCAGATCCATGATCACCTTAAGCCCCAGGGAATGGGCCTTATCCAGCACCCGCTTAAACTGATCGAGCGTTCCGAAATCCGGATGGATGTTGCGGTAATCCGAAATATCATAACCGTAATCCGCGTTGGGCGAGGGATAGATCGGCGAAAACCATATGCCGTCGACTCCCAGGCTCTTTACATATTCAAGCTTATCGTATACGCCGTACAGATCCCCTATCCCGTCTCCGTTGCCGTCGGCAAAGCTCCTTACCCAGATCTGGTAGAAGCTCATCTTCTTATACCAGTCGTACTTTCTCATTCGTCGCTGCCTTTCTTTCCCAGTCCTTCCCTGATGCCGTCTTCAGCTATTTTAAGCCCGTTCTTTACGCTGTTCTTTATGCCTAACGCAGCTTTCCCGCCCAGCTCCAGCGCATTGGAGCCAAACTCCTTTACACCCGCAGGTATCATCTCTTTGAAATCCGCGACATTCTCTATCATGCCGCCATAGATATTTCTGGGCACGGAGAATATCTTTTCCGTGACTTTTGCCACTTCTCCGGCTGCTTCCAGGATAAAATCCGAAGCTCCTCTCTTTCTCTTTGCCAGAGTACCGTCTTTAGCCATGCCGAGCAGTTCCTTATACCGTGAGTATGCATCGCGTGTAGCCTGTTCCCATGAGATATAGATCTCATCCATGGCGTTCTGTCCAACCTGATGCATGCATTCGGGATCGGCGCAGACATCTGCCAGCAGCATTGCCATCGACCGCGCGGTTTCCTCGATGATATAACCGTTCCTGCTATGGCTTATGCCTTCTGCCGCGCAGGAATCTTTGATCAGCACGCTCGCAAGACCGCAGGCAGCTGCCTCCCTGACCACTATGCCGTTTGTGTCATATACCGAAGGGAACAGGAACAGGTCGGCCCTGGAATTCCATGCTCTTAACTTCTCCCTGTCTCTTATGGGCCCGGTGAATATGATCTTTCCTTTTACCCCGTCTGCAGCTTTCATGGACGAAACCTTTCCATCCTCACCCACGATATCGAGCGAAAGCCCCAGATCCCTTACCTTCTGCTGCATTTCCTCTGCATCGGCGCCTCCGCCTATAAATACCATGCGGAAATCGGTTCCCATATCCGAGAGCATTTTCATGGCATCTATGATCAGCGGCAGGCCTTTATATTTCATCATTCTTCCTACAAACAGAAATACCGGGATGCCTTCGGGCAGATCATGATCCTTTGTGGCTTCCTTTATCTTATCCTGTGATACTTTTCCTTTGGGGAAATCCACGCCGTTGCTGACCACGCGGTACTCGCCCTCATATCCGAGGGATCTGAGATTTTCTCCCGCTCCCTGCGACACGACCCATACATCATCACAGGCCGATATATTATTCACCATGATCTTTATGGTTTCCTTCTGAATAAAACCTTCGCCGACGGCTCTAGTTATATCCACATCGAATTTGGTGTGGTAAGTAAATACTATCGGAGCCCCGGTCTCATTCTGCAGTATCCTGGCCATGATAGTAGATGCCGCGGGGCAGTGGCTGTGGATTATATCCGGCTTAAATGTAGCCATCTCCCCGATCTCCTTCATGGCAAGGGGATTGCCGGTACGGTAACCGGAAATAAAACCGGTGGTATCCATGCTGGGATAAGCCACCACCTTATAAGGATAATGATCATAATCCGTATCCGGGTAACGCGGCGTGCCTACCAGTACATTTGCGCCCAGGGTTTCCGTCATTATCCTTCCGTAATTCATTACTACATTTGCAACTCCGTCGATAACCGGCGGGAAGGAATCATTAAGTAAGCATACATTCATTTTGTTATACCTCCGTAGATATGATTATAGACCTTTATCCGGATTTCTCCAACCCTTCCGGCTTATTAAACGATATCTGCAAAACCGCAGCCTACGGTCTTTATCAGATCCTGCGGTGATAATTCTATCTGAGCGCCTACCTTTCCTGCGCTTACAAATATTTTTTCAAAAGCCGACGCGCTCTCATGTACAAATGTTTTAAAGGGCTTTTTCATGCCTACAGGCGAACAGCCCCCATGAACATAACCGGTCAGCGGCAGCAGTTCCTTCTGTTTGATCATGGCTATCGCCTTTTCCCCCGCCGCCTTTGCCGCTTTCTTAAGATCCAGCTCTTCTTTGACCGGAACCACAAATACAAAGTATGTTCCGCTCTTCCCCTGAGTCACCAGAGTCTTAAAAACATGTTCGGGATCCTCATCAAGTATGGCCGCTATCTCTTCACCGCTCATCGTAGCATCCGGCTCATAAAAATGCGCCTCGTATTGTATCTTTTTCTGATCGAGTATCCTCATTACATTGGTTTTATCTGTTGCGCCCATTATCATCCTCCTGTTAAAGCATATGTTCGATCCGCTTATCACGGCAGCCCGCTCTGTATTGCATATGCCGCGGCCGCAGATCGGAAACGGCAGTTGATTTCGCTTACGGCTTTAAGTCGCGTACTCCCACGCATGGCTTACGGTATCCACGATAACCAGCCGCGCATTGCCGAAAGCTGTGCCGTCTGAATAAGTTGAGAAATTATCTAGCGAAAGGCTGTTATCCCGCTGAAACGCTTCTTCCACCGGGGTATGCCCCACAACCTGAAAATATTTATCCTGTTTGAACAGACCGTTATAACCATGCTGGAAACGCAGCCATATGGGTGATGCATCATTCCACAGATACTCCGCTCCGTTCACATCGTCCACCATACGGTTTACGCAGGCTGTCACCGCATCCATATCAAGCGGATCCACAAACTCATCCGCATAGGACGGGATAAGCGTATCAACAAAGTATCTGCTGAGTCCGGCATGTGAAAAAAGCGTATCATCAATACGGTGAATAACAGCCAGGCGCTCTCCCGCTGCCTCCTTTATGCGCTCAATACCCTTCTGCACGGTGGACATCATATGCAGCGAAAAGCCACTCTCAAAGAACATATAAAGATAGCTGATATCGTGATTTCCGTAGCACAAAAAAGCTTCCTTATGCTTTGCGGCAAATTCTGCCACACGATCCAGCGTTTTCTCATACAGCTCTTTATCATTTCCCTTGCCCCAGTCGTCCACATAATCACCAAGGCAGACTATATTATCATATTTCCCTTTGTCCACGCTCTCTGCCAGATCAAACATCTGCGTTTTCAAGTGGACATCAGGGATCACAAGTACACGGCTCATTACTTATCTTCCTCTATCAGTTCACGCCACTGCCCTATTATCTTTTCGGCAGAAAAGCGTTCCACGCACTCCTCAGCCAGACTCAGGTATTTCTGTCTGAAAACCTCGTCAAACATCAGCCTGCTTATCCCTTCCTCCAAAAGCTTTTCCTTAGGACTTAAGCCCCCGCGGCGCTCTTCCTTTGCACAGGAGGGAACCAGCAGACCATACTTGGCATATTCGATATCGCCCTCCGTCTTTTTATATATATCGGTATCCGGCGCCAGTACCTCTCTTGGCCCGGAAGGTATATCCACGGAAACTATCGGAAGGCCGCAGGCAGCAGCCTCTATAAGCACCATGGGCAGTCCTTCAAAATCCGATACCAGAGCAAACACTGATGCCGCAGCCATGTAAGGAAACGGATTGCCTACCTCTCCGGGCATATAGATATTCCCTCTCAGCCCCAGATCGGAAGCCAGTTCTTCCAGAGCCTGCCGCTCATCACCTTCTCCCAGTATCACCAGCCCGACATTTTTTCCGTTAGCCCTCAGATCCTGAAGCACCCTTATAAGCCTGTCCTGTGCCTTCATATGCGTGAGCCGGCCCACGGTTATCAGTATCTTTTTATGCCTGCTGTAGAATCCCGCAGCCTCCGAAGGCAGCTCCTCCATTCTGAGACTCTTCGTCTTTTCCAGATCCGCAAAATTATATATGCACTGCAGCTTTTTCTTTTTTACGCCAAAGCTCGCGGCCATATCCGCTGCCGCCATGCGCGACACGCATACATACTTATCCGCGCCGTTTCCGATAAAACGGTGAAGGCTCTTATTGACAAAGCTTCCGGATTCGCACATGGACGGCATGCTGTGATATACGCATATCACCTTATCTCCCCTGCGCGATAAGATATTGACTACATTTGCTCCGTCCATATGGCTGATGGTGCAGTCTATCTTATACTTCTTTTTAAGATACGAAAGGCGTCTTAAGCGCTTCATTACATTTGATGCCCTGACATATGCAGACGCTTCTTCAAGGGGCGGCACTTTCAGATCCACCAGTTTACCGCCATAAGGATAAATGGCATTGGAGGAATCAAATACAAAAAGATACACATTATAATACCGCGCCAGCTCTATGGAAAGATTGGCAGCCATGCGCTCTGCTCCGCCGTTGTGCAGATTCTGTACCAGTATGGCTACATTCTTCATAAACTTAACTCCTTAATGCGCGCCGTAAGTACCTCTGCTGCCTTTGCATGCGCCTTTACACCCGGATGGAAACGTGCCCCTATGGTCTCGTCATCTGTCTCGGGGAGTTCAAGATATTCAACTCTTTCATCCCCGCTCTCTTTCCTGTATTCTTCCATACCCGCCAGGATATACTTTGCAGTATCCGTTCCCAGTATTCCCAGACTCCAAATAATATAAGCCCCGGGGTTATTCCTGCGAAGCGTCTTTAAAAAACTCTTTGTGGCCTCTCTTAATTTATCCGTATCCGTAAAACCTGCATTCTTTATCGCCTCGTTATCATTCGTTCCCAGGTTCACACAGATGAGATCCGGCTGCCATTTATCAAAATCATTCTTTTCGGAAAAGCCTTTTGCCTTAAACCACTCTCCCGGCGCAAGTGAGCAGATATTCTCATAATGCGGAGGTATGGCGCAGGAGAGATTTCCGTCCCAGGCCACATAAAGCCCCCAGCCGCTCTGGCTTATCACCCTGTAATCCGCATCCAAAGCCCCGGCAGTCATGTAAGGGTAGGAATTCACATGTGAAAAAAACATGGATATCCATTCCTCCTCGCCCTTTGCGCCTATTGCGCCTTCGCCGGAATTAATGGAATCCCCGATAAACTCTATCTTAAGCGCCTTTTGCGCGACAGGAAGAAGCTCACCGTCAAACCTCAATCCGTAGATCTCCAGCCTGTGCTGAGGATCACCGCTCATGGCCTGCACTTCTTTAATGATACGGACTCTCGTGGGCTTTTCCGCTGATCTGCTCCTGAAAATGCATACCCATTCTTTCTCAGCGCTTATCATGCGGCGGCTTATAACCGCGCCGTTGATCTCAATGGCTATCCAGTTCTCGTGGGTCTCGAAAGGACCTGCCATTTCCACCCAGAGCTCGCTGCACTTGACATTAAGCTCCAGGGAAGAGCCGGTCCAGATAAGGGTCAGGGGATCGAGACTCTGAACCGTCCTGCCGTTTATCTTTATGTTTTTTGCTTCGGATATTTTAAGTTCTTTCATGGTTGTTTACCTCAAATTTTTTGATAGCGGACATTCTTTCAAGATCCTTCGTCGCTGCGCTCCTCAGGATGACACGCCGGGAGCCGGAAATGCGCTCATTTGCTTAACACGCCGTGCTGGGAATGTGCTCATTTGCTTAACACGCCGGGAGCCGG
>CAMOEK010000043.1:0-17837 GCA_946612125.1 uncultured Lachnospiraceae bacterium
CTCCAGCCGCGGCAGCGCCCAGGTACTGTGATCATCCAGATCTCCGGGAGCAAGTCTTCGTACCATGTTGCTCATCTGTTTGACCCTTCGCTGAAGCACCGGATCCTTTCCGGCATTGTAATAGAGCGAAAACCCTGTCTGTTCCTTAAACAGGCTCCGCACATCCGGATAGCCCTGCTGCATAAGGATCTCAAAGTTCTCATAGTTGATGCCGGATTCGTTGAAAAGCCTGACCACCTGCAGATCCATCACATCCCAGGCAAGCTTCCTGTTATCATAATCCGAGCCTCTGGCAAAATGCCCCAGCAGCCCGTGAAAAATGATATGGAGGATACGGAACTCCAGACACTCATCAGACACCCCGCGGTCCAGCTCCTCTGCGTGATAAAAGATTTTCCTCCCATCCGTGGCAATGCCTCCCAGCTTTTCCTCCACTGCCACCGGCTGCAGATAATTCACTGCATCGATCAGGCAGCTGTACTCACGCTTGATATGCGCCAGCGCCCGGTTCATGCGTTCTCCCGCCAGTGCCACCGCCCTATACTTTTTCTTTACCGGAGTTAATTCCCTGCGGTATTTCCTTTCTCCCATCCTCTCCTCCTTTCAACTCACATATCCAACTCTGCATCTTTAAGCCCATTCCCCGTGCGCTTTCAGAAGCAGAGCCGGTATCAGAAAACTCTTTTTCTTCTCCTCCAGATGCTTAAGCGCCGTCTCCACATCACGGGCGCGGATAAAATCCTTTTTAAGAGCCATCAGCGCCAGCTCTTCACCACCTACATCCAGAATAGCCTCCGGATCAAAGCGGTATTTGCCCGTGTCACCTTCATAATTCACCCGTTCTGCCCCCCTGATCAGAATTCTCAGAAAATTCCCCGTGATCGTCCCATCATCCTTAATACAGGCAAATCCTCCAAAAGGTATACTAACCTCATCTATAATTTTCAGATCATCAAGCTCCACAAAGCCGATCCTGAACAGCAGCTTCTCACCGGTCACATAAGTCCAGTTTTTTGACAGCTGCGGATAGGCGATATTCGGCATCCCTATCACCCTCATTTCATTGAAGTCACCAAGGGAGATCACCCCTGTCTCGTGCCACACTTTTTCAGCGTCTGCGATCCCGGGCACGTACATCTTACGGATCAGCCTTAAGTTTTCCCGGCGGTTTTCGTCATCGGCAATAAAGCTGCTTTTTACAAACAGCTCTGCAAATACCCCGGCATCCACAAACTTCCGGAAAAAAGCTTCATCCGTTTTGCGGATAAAGTCCAGCAGCTTTATATATATAGTCAGCGCATTAGTCTTTGCCGGTTCAGTGCAGAAAGCATTCCCCGTGAGCGGATTGACAGTCCCGGGCGCCTCATGGGGCACGATCCCATGGTTGCAGCGAAACCATCCGCTCTCTGCTTCGCCATAGTATTTTTTCAGGAAACGGTAAGCAAACTGCTGGCTGATATGCTTGCCGCTCCTGCACAGATCAGCCAGCACGAATCCGTACAGGCACTTATTCTCCTGCTTCCCAAGTAGCCGTATACTGTCCGCGCCCGCCTGATCCGTATTTGAGAAGGGATCGTGATCCGAACAAAAATCAATACCATAAGTAACCACCGGTCCCATTTTATCCGGCGCTCCGTATTCCTCAGAATTAAAGAGCTGCACTGCCGCCTTGTACTCTCCGCGGTAGATGGCAAAAAGCAGTACCGGCATACTCTTTATGATCAGCCCCGGCTGGTTAATGGCGAAACCCGAATATCCGAAACCCGGATAAGTAAATCTTACTTTTCCGTCCGGAAACTCAGCTTTCAGCCCCGCCATATCACGGATCAGCTCTGCCATCGCATCTTCCGAATATTTATTCCGGTCACGCAGGATCTTTCTGATCATCTCCTTATCTATATCCGGCAGTTTTTCAAATGCCTTTGCCTGATCTCCGGGTTCAATGCTTCCTTTACTGCTGAATATCCCCATTTATCCGTCCTCCTTATCCGGGATGATTAAACCACAAACCCTTGTGCAAAATTGCACATTCGCCTTGTTCCTTCTTTCCTGCTGACGGTATTTATGCTAAACTAAAGGCGTGTGCAAAAATGCACAAGCAATTACGGAGGTTATCATAATGGCTAACGGGCAAAAATCCACCGGAAACATCAAACAATTCAATGTACTGTACCTGATACTCACATTAAAGAATCACAGCGATAAAAAACATCCGATCACAGAAAAAGAGATCCTGGATCACCTGAATAAGGATTATTCAAGTCAATACGGAGTGAGCATGGACCGCTCCACTCTGACACGTATGCTGAATGCTCTGGAAGGCATAGGGCTCGGTGTTTTTCGTGATGAAGAGATCACGGAAACCACCCGCCATAAAGATCTAAATTTAAGCAACGGTCTGAGTTTTTATCTGAGGCATGTAGAAATCGCAGGAGCCCCGGATATGTATTATTACGAATCCGTTTTACTTGAAAGCGAATTAATGACTCTTTATGACGCGATTGAAACTTACAATTATTTCTGCGTGGATGACATTAGGAATATCTCTTACAAGCTGTCTTCCCTGCGCCCCTTATCAAAAGAACTGCTCCGTTATACCCCTTCCCCAGCCGATACTCTGCTTAAGGAAGACAACGAAGTCCTGCAGAATATCGACGCCCTGGCAAATATCATCAGGAACAAGCAGCTGGCTACGATAAAATACGGTTTTTATAATGACAAGCTGATCTTAGAGCAAAAAGAAGGTTATCCTAAGATAATGCGTCCGCTGCGCCTGATCTGGAGCAACGGATATTACTACTGCATTATGGGTATCAAAAAATATAAGAATACGGTAAACCTGCGTGTTGACCGTATTCTCCAAATCGAACCTGTCGAAGATACCGATCCTGAAGAACTGAAAAAGTACTCCTCAGATGAGCACGAGTCAAAATCAGACTACCGTGCAAATAATCCCGTCATGTATTCCGGCAGCCTGTCAAATTACCGTATCCTTGTTAATGCATCAGCCAACAACATGATGAACACTATCGTTGATACCTTTGGAAAAAGCGATGCCGCTACAATTTCAAAACTTAAAAAAACAGTGCCCGTTAAAACGGACACTGCAAAAAAATATCATCTGAAAAATAATGGCGCAGGCTGGGTAGAGCTCAGTATCAAATGCAGTGAACCCGGCATGGAACTATTCGCCACGGAATACTGCAGGGATGTTATCATCGTCTCTCCGGACAAATCAGCACAGCGGGTAAAAGATGCTCTGAAGGAAGGGCTGAATCATTATAGTTAATTCAGTCATTGATAAGATCCTTCGCTGCGCTCAGGATGACAGGGGGGCCGCTCAGGATGACCGGAGCAGCTCAGGATGACCTTAGAAGCTCAGGATAGCTGTGGCAGCTCAGGATGACCTTAGAAGCTCAGGATAGCCGTGGCCGCTCAGGATGACTGTCTTCAGATATCCGTTATCCTGAGCCCCATGGAGCCGTCCCCCGTTATCTTGTATGAGAATGATACCAGCGATAAACCTATCTTCTCCGCAGGTATTTCAAAGATACCGCTTATGGCTTTTTTATACTCTATCACCTGTGGCGTGTACTTCTTAAAAAGGTATTGTCTGAAGCTGTCCTCATCAGGATAGCCGGTATCATCATCTGATTTATAATCGATGATATAAGCAGTATCATCATTACATTTTATCACCAGATCGGCTTCACCATGCATCCATACCGGCGGCTTGCCTGCTTCGTCTATCATGTAGGAAAAAGGCAGTTCGGTATATATCTTTTCTGCTTTCTTATAAACTTCCCAGTCATTAAACCAGTTTACAAATGCTTTGAGCGCATCTTCCAAAAACTTCCTGTAGGCCACAAACTCGTCTTCCGGAATGTTCTCGCTATTCTCATTAAGAGCCTGAGCGATACATACAGCCATGGTATTATCATTTACAGCGCCACGCTCAAGCACCAGCTCAAAGCATCTGTGCATTGAGAGTCCAATAATATTCCCTCTTACACGATCAGTGCTTTCATCATTTTTTTTCACATCTTTTCCGGCGCTCTTATCCTCCAGCTCGCTTGGACTCACAGCCCGATATTTACTGACGGAATACTTCTTTGCTTCTTTTGCATCTGTTCTTAGTTCTTTCAGAGTACGCTCTGTAAGTTTTGACGGATTATTCTGAGCCGTACTCTTTTGGCCACAAGCAAAGGGCGACGCATCTAAACATTGCCCCAGATCATACCCTTCACTGAAGAGACTCTCACCTTCGCTTTTCATATCTGTCATAAAGATCAGCGCTTCTATAGCTCTTGTAACCGCAACATACTCAAGTCTTATCCTTTCACATGAATCATCATTTTGGGCTCTGTCTTCCACTCCCTTATCGCCGTTATACGCCCACCAGACCGGAGTAGAATTATGATCGTTTTTATCAACCAATGCAGGAAAAAAATCCCCTCTGCTCAGATATTCCCCATTCTTGAAGGATCTGTTTTCGGTCCTGTTGGTCCATATCACTATACGTCCCTCAAGTCCTTTGGCTTTATGAAGGTTCATGAACCTGACCACATCTTGATCCTCTTCCATTATCAGTTCCCTTTCTATCTTTCCTTCAGAGAACTTTTGCAGGCTGCTCAGCACCGATGATCTGCTTTCGTGCGCAGAAGACAAAACATACTCCGTCATCTGCGTAAGCCTTCGCTGAAGGGCTGCATTAGTATATATATCCGTTGTATCATCCTTTTTAATGATAAGCCCTATATGCTCCATAAGATACTTAAGGCAGCCGTAGCCCGACATATTGCGGGTATCTTTGCGCATATTCATTAGTATCTCCATATTCAGGGACTCATCCTCTGCTCCGGAAACCAAAAGACACTCTTTAGCTCCTGCAACGGCTTTTCTTTCGTAAGGCTCCGCCAAAAAAGCATACACCCTGATAAATGCATTAATGAAATAATACCCGGATGATCTAATCTCCCCGTTCATTACAAAGGGGATACCATACTCCTGCATCTTCCGCGCATATACTTCCATCCCCGACATATTTGCGCATAGAACAAGAAAATCCGAATACCGTACTTTTCTTATATTTCCCTGATCCTTTATATCACATATCCCTGTCATGCCTTTTATAAGCTTGCAGAGATTCTCCGCATCCACACCGTCTTTTTTATCCTTCGCATTAACATCATCCAACAAATATATGCCCGATATCAGCTTAGCATTATTTGCCGGCGCAGGATAATTAACAGGCGCGGCGATCATTGGAACATAAGCTTTACCGTCAGTTATATTCTTTGCAGCAAATGAAGCATTTACCCAATCTATGATAGAAGGATCCGACCTGAAATTGATCGATAGACTGCATACATAAGCATTATCCAACCATCTCATCCAGTCTCCGGTCTTAAAATATACTTCAGGCTCCGCCCCTCTGAATCTGTAAATAGACTGTTTGGGATCACCCACAACAAACAAAGCCCCGTCTCTTAGTGTTCCGGGTTTTCCTGGCTTCTCTGCCAGCAGTTTGATAAAGCTGTCCTGTATATGATCCGTATCCTGATATTCATCTACATAGATGCAGTCAAACTTATCCGCAAAGAAAGATCGTATCTCTTCCGAATTATTTAACAGCTCATAAGTCTTTTGCAGCAAAAGATCATTTGTTATCTCTGCAGGAGGAAATGATGCCCTGTATTCATCGGCTGCCCTTTTAGCATAATCCAGATAAGGAAGATACATCTCATTAAGTCTTGAATTCACCAGCTCTTCGATATCATCTTCCTTAGCCATGATATGATCCATGGCCTGCTGATCGGCAAGCTTTATATCAGCAATTGCCTTATCAGCTTTTTCTCCTGCTTCCTTTTTAGTTTTGCAGCCTGGCGTATATAATGGTACGAGTTCTTTTTTGCTGACCTTGAATGCATGGGTGGCTGCTTTCGGATCAAATAACTTAATGAGCTTACTTAAGATCTCATGCCTGTCACCCGCATCAAGTATCTGCTGCAGCTCATAAAAAAAATTGATCAGATTTTCCTTGGGCACCTGAGAAAAAGACTGCCAGCCGTATGGTATTGCCGTTGTTGCATCATCCAGCTCATCCTTTACATACGATATCAACTTATCTGCTTTGTCCTCATATTCCTGTGGCGGCAGAACCTTCGCTGCCTGTGTCACGTTTATATCAGGTGATACAGCCGATAGTCTTTTAGCCAGCCTTCCAAGCCTTCCATAGACTTTCCATCGTTCTGCGCCGTCTGCAGCCAGCTTATTCCAGTCGGTATATTTTAAATTCTTCTCCACCCATTTTACAAAAAAGCCATCAAACAGAGCCTGTGAGTCTTCCTCTTCCATCAGTTCAAAACCCATGGGCAGTCCCACGTCAAAGCATTTCTCTGACAGCAGTCTGTGGCAGAAAGAATGGATCGTAGATATCTGCATACGGTCAAGCCCATCCTGGGCATCTGACAGGGCTTTCCGTTCATCTTCCGTAATAACACCTGTCTTTAATTCCTCCTGTATCCCTTTTAATATCTTGGTCTTAAGATCCCTGGCAGACATATTTGTAAAGGTGATCGCTACTATCCTCTCCGGCTTGAATCCTGCTTTTAGCTGATTGACTATACGCCTGACTATAAGAGTTGTTTTTCCTGCGCCGGCGCCTGCCTCCACAAAGAAACTCTTATCAAAGGTTTCGGCTACCGTCTTCCTTATATCCATTTCCTCTTTTGCGGTTTTTGAATTATTTATTATCTCCATTTATTCTTCCCCCCGTGATCAGTTCTGAGCCATCAGAGCAAGCCTTAATCTGCATACCTTCTTATAGTCGCAGTATTTACAGAACTCTTTGATCTTATCAGGATCAGCTGTTTTCCCATCCTTAGATATAACGGCGCTCACGGCTTTCTCCAGTTCCTCTACCGTTCCCTCAAACGATGACTGATAAAGTCCCTCTGCCCTGGCTATATTCTTTTCCACACTATCAGGGAAACACAGCTTTCCTTTTCTTATTTCAGTGTCAACGCCATCAAGTTCAGACGCAGTCTTTATTGATCCATCCTTCCCACGCTCATAAGGAAAATCATAGATCACATCATCTATGATCACCGAAGTAAATGCATTTCCAAAACGTTTTTCAATATATTCCCTTTCATTTTGGGCCCACTCAACCGCTCCTGCAGGATATACGAAATGCTGGATCTGATCATTAGTCTCGATCTCTTTTTTCTTTTTATTATAATCGCCTGTTTTGTAATCAATGATCAGCAGATGAAGGGTATCATCCTCAATATACCCGTCCACCCTGTCGATCGATCCGCTGAAGATCATATCATGATCTGCTTTTACCACCTTAATATCTTCAGCTGCTTCATCGTCTTTGACCGGAGTGTATTCAACCTGTCTTTTATAACCTGCTTTACAAAACGGCGCCTCGCAGGCAAGTACCTTTCTGCCGCTGTTATTTAACTCATTATGAAGCTTCTGAATATATAACTTCATCACCTCAAAAGCTTCTTCCTTTTCTTCATTCATAATGCTTTCAGACGGTGCCGGAATTGCTTCGAGCATAAGCGCAGTCTGCTTTTCCAGGCATTCCTTAAGAAAAGCCTCATCCGGCTCAGACGTTTCTTTTTGAATAAGCCTGCCCTCACAATAATCCTCCATAGTATAATGGAACAGATTTCCTTTTTGTGCCGGACCAAGCCAGCTGTGCCCGCTGCGTCTCAACGGTTCTTCCTCCGGTAAAAACTCATGTTTCTTATAATGAAAACGCAGCGGACATCCCAGGAGCACATGTATCGTGCTGGCGCTAAATGAAGCAGGAATAGCATATTCTATTTCAGTATTTTCTGCTGTATTATTTTCATCGGATGAAGCTTCATTATCATCAGCTGCGGTTTCTTCCTTTTCTGCTTCATTATCCCCGGCATCACATTCCCATGCCTTATAGAAATCCGTTTGGGAAAGCTGTACAGCTCCGCGCTGTATATCATAGCCTTTGCTTATAATATCAAACTCCTTAACGCCGGCTTCTTCCATCAGCTCCGTGTAAAGCAATGCCGGCGCACAATCAAGGAATGAAAATGTATCATAGAAGCTATAGCCAAGCCACAGCTTTTCTACACACGACTCACTGATGCATCGTCTGAAATGCTCCCGCCTTCTCCTGTTTCTTCCGGCCGCATCATCTATAAATCCGGCAGCATAAGCCTTAAGCTCCGCATCCGATAAGACAGGAGATTCTGTCACGGTTACATCCAGATTTTCACGTGTGAGGCCTAAGACAAATGCATTCTTCCTGTCAAATATCTTAGCGCCTGCATAAGACAGTATCAGTACTGCTCCGGGATCAGCCGTTTCCGCTACTGTAAGCTCCTTAAGATAAGCTTTAAGGAATTTTACCGGCTCATCATCTATACCTGCATTCTTTATGCTCTTTGCATAGGCCTTAAGTTCTTCGCGTATGGTCTTTTTATATATGGCTGTATCATAAGTATACTTATCCGTCAGCTCAATAAGACCGTCCAGGACACTTCCGGGATCCGCGCTCTTAAAGATATCTGTAGTCATCTTCATAAAGTCAACAAATGCAGAGAGCTTTTCAAATGCCTCCTCTTCTTCCTTTGTACGCTTTTGTTGGCATCTCTTATCGAACCTCTGATAGAAAGCATCATAGCGGTCTTTTCCCCAGCCTATGCCTTCACGCAGGATATCCCTGTAACTCTTTGAAGCAGCTTTAAGCTTAAATGCATCATCATGTACTGCCTCGCGCAGCGCTTCATACGACCAGTCGCTTTCAGCAAATTCCAGTATATCGAGCATAAATCCCACATGAGGATCAGCAGATGCATGAAATCCGGATGAGAATGTGCAGGGTATATGCGCATTCTCAAATTCCGCGCGCATAATGTTTTCATAAACGTCTCCGGCGTATAAGACCGCCACATCCCCAAAATCAAGTTTCTCTTCACGGATCTTTTCTGCCACAAAACGCACTTCATTCACGCAGCCAAAACCCTTAAAGAATGAGTATGTGAGTTTCTTATCTGTCTGTACGTTTTCAATAATACAGCTGCTGTAATCTTTGTCCGAAAGAGATAAAAGCTTTTTAATAAAGTCGTCTTTCTTTGAAGGTATCTCATATACTTCAGCGATCGCCGTATCTTTTTTTAGCCAAGGCAGCAAAAAACAAAGCTTTTTATCGGCCTCAGGCTCAGAAGATATCTCATCAAGGATCTGTAAGCCCCTGTCCATCAGCATAGCATCATCCATATATCCCTGCTCAGAGAGCCTTTTTTCATAAGCAGCACAAAGCTTTTTTAGATCCGCCGCCCTGCCATCAGCCGTATTCTCAAAGTCAGCACTGTGCTTATTCAGCCTTATGATATTCATCACACGCAAAATCTCCGAAGCAGTTCTGATACAAACTGATGTCTCCGGTAAAAAATCAGGCTTTTCCTCGCGGATCAGCTTATAGAGCAGCGCTGCAGCATAGTCTTTTCCTGCATATATATATTTCCCGCATCTGCCTGCTGACGCCTCCCAGGCGCATATCAGCTCCATAGCCGCCTCATTAACTGTCTTTACCCCCACATCGGCTATCTTCATATCCTCATAACGGTTAAGCGTTCTGATAAGGGTATTTACATCAGCTTTCCTTTCCGTTATTATCATCGATGCCTTTGCCTTCTTAACAAGTTCTTTGATATTCATTTTGCTGACCCTCCATTATAAGCAAAAGAGGACGATCCCGCGATCGATACAACTTTTTCGATCACTGAACCGTCCCTCTTAACTGACATATAAAGCTAAACTCAGATATCCTCATCTTCCACATTTTCAAGAAGCGCGCCCTGGCTTTTTTTCTTGAGATATGCATTTATGAATCGGTCTATATCTCCGTCCAGCACTGCATCGGCATTACCTGTTTCCTCGCCGGTGCGCAGATCCTTTACCAGCTGATAGGGCTGCAGGAAATAAGAACGTATCTGGCTGCCCCAGGCGATAGACTTAAGGTCACCCTGTATGCCTTTCATCTTTGCTTCTTCCTCGGCCTGTTTGAGCACCAGCAGTTTACCACGCAGCATTTCCATCGCTTTGTCTTTATTCTGGAACTGGGAACGCTCATTCTGGCACTGTACCACTATACCGGTAGGTAAGTGTGTAATACGTATAGCCGATGAAGTCTTATTAATATGCTGACCGCCGGCACCACTGGATCTGTAGGTATCAATACGCAGATCATCGGGATTTATCTCTATGCCGGCGTCGCCCTCAAGCTCCGGCACAACATCAACCGATACAAAGCTTGTCTGTCTCTTGCCCTGAGCATTAAAAGGGGATATCCTTACAAGCCTGTGCACGCCCTGCTCGGAACGCAGGAAACCGTATGCATTCTCACCGTTAACCTGAAAGTCCACGGATTTGATGCCCGCCTCATCACCATCCTGTTGATCGAGCAGCTCCAGTGAAAAGCCCTTCTTATCAACCCAATGGCTGTACATTCTGAACAACATGGAAGCCCAGTCACAGCTTTCGGTGCCGCCCGCACCTGCATTGATACGCATAATGGCGTTATTTGCATCATACTCACCGGTAAGAAGCGTCTGCAGACGAAGCACTTCAAGTTCTTCTATAAAGGCATCCAGCTCGGAACGGACCTCTTCTATCATCGAGGCATCATTCTCTTCATTGCCCATCTCGATAAGCGTCTGAATATCTTCAAATGCCTGATTCAAGTGGTCACACTTCTCCACTGTATCCTTCTTGTTCTTGGCTTCTTTGGTAAGCTTATTGGCCCTGTCCGGATCATTCCAGAATTCAGGCGAAGCCATTTCCATATCCAGCTCCTCGATACGGCGCTTTTTATTTTCGATATCCAGGGAGTCACACACTTCCTTAAGGGAATCCTTATACTGCATGAGCTCCAGTTTCATCTGGTCAAGTTCTACCATAATCCACCAAATCTTTCTAATCAATCTACAAGAGTCATAAGACGATATACCCATCTGATACATGGGTCACAAGACGATCTTCCCACCTTTTAAACGGCATCAGGCACCTCCCGCGTTGCGGGTCCCTCCTAATGCCAAAAGGCGGGCCCCTTCTTGTGACTCTACTGGATCATACCGTGGCAGTTTTTGTATTTCTTGCCGCTGCCGCAGGGGCAGGGATCATTGGGATATATCTTGGCTGCTTCACGCTTTTTAGGCTGCTTCTGCAGGCTCTCGTCCTTATTGGTACCGGTAACCTTTGCAACCTGTTCACGCTCTACCTTCTGCTCTACCTTAACAGCAAAGAGCAGACGCACTGTATCTTCCTTGATAGCTGTTTCCATAGCGCCGAACATATCAAAAGCATTCATCTTGAACTCTGCAAGGGGATCCTTCTGTCCCATACTTGCAAGGCCGGATGCTTTCTCCAGCTGATCCATATCATCGATATGGTTCATCCACTTCCTATCAATAACACGAAGAAGGATCACGCGCTCTACTTCTCTTATCTGCTCGGGCTCGGGGAATTCCGCTTCCTTCGCTTCATATAGCTTAACAGCCTCTTCTTTAAGCTGCTGCACCAGTCCGTTCTTCTTACGCGCATCTATCCTTTCCAGGCTGACAGGCTCAAGCGGGATGATGGGCAGGAGCAGATTATTGAGTTCATTAAGATCCCACTGATCAGGATCCACATCATCGCTGATAACCGTATCAACAGCGCCTTCTACTATATCCGTGATCATCTTATAGACCACATCACGCATGCTCTCACCATTAAGCACGCGCTTTCTCTCGCCGTATATAACTTCGCGCTGCTCGTTCATAACACGGTCGTACTGCAGCACATTCTTACGTCTTGAGAAGTTATTATTCTCTATACGCTTCTGGGCGCGCTCTATCGCGCTGGAAAGAAGATTATGCTCTATACGCTGATTCTCCTCTATACCCATGGCATTAAAGGTACTGATAAGACGCTCAGAACCAAAGAGTCTCATCAGATCATCTTCAAGAGAGATATAGAATACGGATTCACCGGGATCACCCTGACGTCCCGCACGGCCTCGCAGCTGGTTGTCTATACGTCTGGATTCATGACGCTCAGTACCGATTATGAGCAGACCGCCCAGTTTTTTAGCTTCATCATCAAGCTTAATATCGGTACCACGGCCGGCCATGTTGGTAGCTATGGTAACTGCTCCGTGGATACCTGCATCAGCCACTATCTCGGCTTCCTGCTCATGGAACTTTGCATTCAGCACGTTATGCTTGATGCCTTCGCGCGTGAGCATACGGCTCAGCTCTTCGGATGCATCGATATTGATGGTACCCACCAGTATAGGCTGTCCCTTTTCGTGAGCCTCCTTGATGCGTGCCACTATTTCATGCAGCTTTTCCTTGCGTGTCTTATATACACAGTCATTCTGATCGATTCGCGCGATAGGTCTGTTGGTAGGTATGGTTATAACATCCATGCCGTAGATATCACGGAACTCCTGCTCCTCGGTAAGAGCGGTACCGGTCATGCCGGCCTTCTTCTCAAATTTGTTAAAGAAGTTCTGGAATGTGATGGTAGCCAGCGTCATTGACTCGCGCTTTATCTTCACATGCTCCTTTGCCTCTATTGCCTGATGCAGACCATCAGAGAAACGACGGCCCGGCATAAGACGTCCGGTAAATGAATCGACAATGATAACCTTATCATCATCAACCACATAATCCTGATCCTTGAACATAAGGTAGTTAGCACGCAGAGCCAGTATCATATTATGCTGGATCTCACTGTTCTCGGGATCTGCAAGGTTTTCTATATGGAAAAACTTCTCAACCCTGTCCACGCCGCGGGAAGTAAGGGTAACATTTTTATCCTTCTCGTTAAGGACAAAATCACCGGTCTCCTCTTCCTCTTCCTCGGTTCCCATCATGGAATCCATAACAGCGTCGAGTTTGTAGATCATTTCTTCGTCTTTACCGCGCTTCATCTGCTTTGCCAGCACGTCGCAGACTTCGTAGAGCTTGGTAGCCTTGCCGCTCTGTCCTGATATGATCAGAGGCGTACGCGCCTCGTCGATCAGGACGGAGTCGACCTCATCGATGATGGCATAATGCAGACCGCGCTGCACCAGCTGCTCTTTATATATGACCATGTTATCACGCAGATAATCGAAACCAAGCTCGTTATTGGTGACATAAGTTATATCGCAGTTATATGCTTCACGGCGCTCATCACTCTTCATGTCATTAAGGATAACGCCGACCTTAAGTCCCAAAAACTCGTGTATCTGCCCCATCCACTCGGCATCACGCTTAGCCAGGTAATCGTTTACCGTGACTACGCATACCCCCTTGCCTTCGAGCGCATTTAAGTATGCAGGAAGAGTTGATACCAGGGTCTTACCTTCACCGGTACGCATCTCAGCGATACGTCCCTGATGCAGTACGATACCACCTATGAGCTGTACACGGAAATGTTCCATGTTAAGGACACGCCTGCCGGCTTCCCTTACCGTTGCATACGCTTCGGGAAGAAGGTCGTCAAGAGTCTCGCCACCGGCAAAACGCTTTTTATACTCCGCAGTCTTTGCCCTGAGCTCTTCATCTGAAAGAGCCATCATGGTATCCCTGTAGCTCTCAATCTTATCTACGATAGGTTTGATACGCTTAAGTTCTCTTTCGGAGTGCGTACCAAAGATCTTGTCGATCAAATTTGCCATATTTTAATACTCCATTGCCTTTTCTTCGCCATTAAGGACTCTCAAGCCGCCCTGTGCCAGAGCCAGAAGCTCATCCTCACCGGGATATACGGTGATGGGAGCTATCCATGCAACCTTCTCCTTAAAAGCGTCTATTACATATTTTGAATAAGCGATACCGCCGGTAAAGATGATCTGATCAACCTTACCTTCAAGCACTGCTGCCTGGGAACCGATATTCTTGCAGATCTGATAGATGAATGCATCGTATACTTCCTTTGCCTTTGCATCACCCTGCTCTATCATCTTCTCAACATCACGCGCATCGTTTGTTCCAAGATATGCATTGAAACCGCCGTTGCCTACCAGCATCTTGTAAACAGTCTTCTCATCGTACTTGCCTGAGAAACAAAGCTTTACAAGAGCGCCTACGGGCACTGCGCCTGAACGCTCGGGTGAGAATGCTCCGTCACCGTCAAGAGCGTTGAACACGTCAACAATACGACCGTTTAAGTGAGCACCTACGGATACGCCGCCGCCCATATGAACTACGATCAGACGGAGCTCGTTATAGGGCTTTCCGCATTCTTTAGCATAACGCTTTGCCACAGCCTTCTGATTAAGTGCGTGGAAAACGCTGGTACGGGGCAGCGCGGGATTGCCCGAATATCTGGCCAGAGGCTGAAGCTCATCAACAACCACGGGATCCACGATAAATGAAGGAATACCTACACTGTCAGCTATCTCTCGCGCCAGTATGCCGCCCAGATTGGAAGCATGCTGTCCCTGCTTGCCTATCATAAGATCATGAAGCAGTTCATCCGATACAGGATAGGTACCGCCGGGGATGGGCTTTAACATACCGCCGCGGCCTACCACTGCGCTCAGTTCTTCTACCTTAACACCCTTTTCATTAAGGAAATCCATTATCATCTTCTTGCGGAAATCCTTCTGATCCACTATGGATGCATACTTAGCTATCTCCTCTGTGGAATGACGGAGGGTCTCTTCAAATAAAAGCTTCTCATCCTCAAAAACACCTATCTTGGTGGATGTAGAGCCGGGATTGATTATAAGTAATTTAGCCATCTTTATCTCCTTTCAGGCATTCTTAAGATGCTCTGCAACTATAGCTCCCAGTACAAGAGAGTTGATCTTTACTTCCTTTGAATCGGAACGTGAAGTCAGGATAACGGGTGCCTTGGTACCGGTAAGGATGTTGCCGTTCTTGCAGTCTACCAGATGTGTAAGAGTCTTATAAACAAGGTTTCCGGCATGTATATCCGGGAAAAGGATAACATCTGCATCGCCGGCGATCTTTCTGCCCGATGCTCCCTTGTGCGTTGCTGCTTCCTTATCGATAGCTATATCAAGTGAAAGAGGTCCGTCTACGATGCAGCCGGTGATCTTTCCTTCTGCGTTCATCTTTGTAAGCTCGTCTGCCTCAACGGTAGCGGGCATCTTGGGATTTACTACCTCAACTGCTGCCACGGGAGCAACCTTGGGGCACTCAATTCCGCAGGCATGTGCGATATCCACGGTATTTGCGATGATCGCTGCCTTTTCCTCAAGTGTAGGATAAGGGATAAATGCCACATCGCTCAAAAACAAAAGCCCCTCTCTGCCCTTCATCTCGAATACGCAGACATGAGAGAGAACTTTATCTGTACGAAGTCCGACTTCTTTATTTAATACGCTCTTTAAAAAGCTCTTGGTATCTATAAGCCCCTTCATATACATATCGGCGGTGCCGTTATGTACAAGCTCAACAGCCTTTGTAGCAGCCTCGATATCATCTTTAACATCAACAACTTCAAAGTTGCCAAGATCGATGCCCAGCTCCTTTGCTATGGGTTCCATCTTATCCTTATCTCCAACCAGAATAGCGTCGGCTATGCCGCGTACTCTTGCTTCCTCAACAGCCTCAAGCACAGGACCGTCCTGCGCTACCGCTACGGAAACCTTCTTACGGCTTACGCTTGATACCTTTGATAACAGATCATCAAAACTCTTACTCATCTCTCATGTCTCCTTACTATACTATATGGATTACTTTTATGCGCCACCCCGGCGCACACCTTAAGGCACTATTTTATTACAAACGTTTCCGAAAATCAAGTGCGGGGAAAAGCGCGCATTTCAGGGCGTTCAGGGGCCCTTCACACTGTTTGGCTGCTTAATATATGCCGCCGATGCCGGTATCTTTATCCAGCGTCCCCGTATTGTACAATATCAGAACTTCCTTTATATCCTCATGACTGTTGACAAACTTTGACACGCCGCCCTTATGATAGCGCGTATCAAATATGTAAATCGTATGGTAATGGTTTAAAAGGAAAGGCACCAGGCAGTTAGCATAACTGTCCTTGACCAGGGCCATCGCGCCGGCTTCTTCCGGTACGGCTTCGTTGGTGATGGTGATGAAGCCGTGCTGGTTGCTTAAGAAGTAGGAATACTTGTCTCTTTTTTCCAGATACTGCGGATCATACGGCGTATCCGTGACAAGGCCGCTGTCGGCATATTCTACCTTAAGATCCCACCCCGGATAGCTGTAGGATACTATCTCATCGGGCTTAACATAATCGTCGTTTAGTTTTGAATAAATGCTGCCGTAGAAGTCCGTGGATACAACTGTTTTTTCATATTCTTCAAGCGGTGTTGCGTTAAGGCCCAGCGACCTGCAGATGGCCGTATAACCAATGTATGCGCCGTAGGTGGTCCAGTGATGGTCGGTGCGGTAATAAAGATTTTCACTCCCTTTATACGCCGCATTCGGCAACTCCGCATATGCCTGTATATGGTTTACCTTATCCGGCATAGCATTACTTATCCTGATGATAGTATCAAGCTCCGTAGTCGCAGGTATAGTCCCATTTTTTACCGTGTCGCGTTGCTGCCATTTAGCCGCCTCATAGTCGGGCGAGCCTTCCGGCAGCATATCCCAGTATATGCTCGTAGCGGTAGGCACCAGCATGAGACTTACTCTTGCATTCTCCACATTATTCGCAAGTTTGGAAAACTGCTCTATGTCCTTATCAGCGTTCTGCGGCTCCTCATAAGAATTGATGAGCCTGTCCTCACACAGATACACTCCGCTTATCTCTTTTCGCCCGCTTATGCGCTCCGTGGAATTGATGAGCTTAAGCAGTTCGTCCCTCTTAGGAAAGTGGTCAGAAAGATAATCCTTTACACCTTCCGTATAACGGCCGCTCGTAAGGCCTGCAAAACTGAATTGCGGCCACTTGGCCAGGCTCCTGTTCTCACTTTCCGAGAACTCTGTTTTGGGCGTGAGGAAGAAAGCTATACTGAATATCAGCATCAGCGCCGCGATCAGATATACACTTATTCTTTTGCTTATACTATCCTTTTTCATAAACCTGTCACACCGACCTCTGTCTTAAAACCTGAAATACAGGAACGGACTGTAGGAGTCACGTACCATACAGGCTGTGCTTAACAGAAACAGCGCTATCATCACCAATACGCCGCAAAGTTCTATCAGCTTTTTGCGGTATGCATTATCTGAAGCCTCAAGCTTCTTTTTAACAGCCGGATATACCGGGAAAGCCAGTATTATCGCTGCCAGCAAAAACGGCGCGTAGTTTCCGGCATACCATATAAGATCCGATCCGCAAAAAGCATTATCCTTAAGACATAGCAGCTGCGGGAAGTATGCAGCCAGTTCACCCAGATCATCAAAGGTAAATATGCCAAAGCCCACCACTACTATCAATATCGCATAAAGATGCTGCAAAAGCTTAGGCAGCTTCTTAAGGCCTTCGCCCCATACATATTTTTCCAGTGTAAGAAGGATACCGTGATACAGCCCCCACAGTACAAAATTCCAGGAAGCCCCGTGCCATAAGCCCGTTAAAAACCAGACTACGAACATATTGCGCAGGTGTTTGGGCACACTCACCCTGTTGCCTCCCAGCGGGATATATACGTAATCGCGGAACCAGCTGGATAATGATATATGCCATCTGCGCCAGAAATCCGTGATGGAAGTCGCTGCCAGAGGATAATTGAAATTCTCCGGGAAATGAAAGCCCAGCATCTCTCCGAGTCCAATGGCCATATCACTGTAAGCGCTGAAATCAAAATACAGCTGCAGCGTAAACGCCAGTATCCCCAGCCAGGCCGTCACGGC
>CAMOEK010000044.1:0-17758 GCA_946612125.1 uncultured Lachnospiraceae bacterium
TTCTGGATGTACTCCGTATCAAGACGCACCACTTCTTCAAAATCGGTGATGCTGCTGCGGCCGCTTACCTGCCAGAGCCCCGTTATCCCCGGCTTTGTGGCCAGGCGCGCGCGGTGATGATACTTGTACTTCTCCCATTCATCTTCCGTGGGAGGTCTGGTGCCCACCAGGCTCATCTGCCCTGCAAGCACATTAAAAAACTGCGGAAATTCGTCAAGGCTGCTGCGCCTTAAGAATTCGCCTATGCCAGTCACCTTCTTGCCATCCACTATCCTGTTGCCGATGATGCGGGGGTCGAAATCCATCTTGAACATCATGCCGTCGCTCACACGGTTCTGCTCCATCAGTTCTTTCTTTCGCTCCTCCGCATCCATATACATGGTACGCAGTTTATAACAGGTAAAACGCTTGCCGTTCAGGCCTATGCGCTTCTGCTTAAAGAGCACGGGTCCCGGCGATTCCTTCTTTATCGCCGGGGCGGCTATCAGCATGATGATCAATGCAAAGAAACTGCCGATCAGTCCGCCGACCACATCCAGGCATCTCTTCATCATGTACTGAAGGGGAGACGCATAATTAAAGGTGGTGGTGAATACCTTATATCCGCCCACCTTCTCTATGATGGTCTTTGAGCCTACGCTTGAGATAGGTATGCGTATATGTATGGGAATGGACATCTGACGGCAGCGCTCAATGAACAGCGCCAGTTCCGAACCCTTCATCTTCTCGGCTTCGCCCGTTTTATAATCGGTTTTTGAAAAAGTGCCTATGCTGTCTCCGATGAAATTATCTATGCTCCTCGAAAGCTCCGTGCTGTATATTTCCATATCCGTACTGCGATCCGGAAAGATAAAGACCTCATCCACCCATTCGCGGCAGATGTATTCCGCGGCATTTTCCATATCCGCCACCACCTTAAGGCCGGCTATTTCCTCTCCCACAGCTCTTCTGTTGATCAGCACCAGCCCGCTGTAGATAAAGTGGTCCGCCTCGCTGGCATTCTTTACCACCTCTTCAACCACAGACTCATCCGCGACCAGGATCATGTTCTTTTTCTGCTTGCGCCCCTTGCCGGCAGCCAGCACCACAGGCTTCCACAGCAGCCTTACCGGATATCCCAGCAGGAAATGGAAGCCCGCCGTAAGGAAGATCAGTATACGGCTGTAAAAAGCTCCCTGCTGCACCGAAAAAAGATAGATGCTTATGCCCGCAAAAACCAGCAGCACCTGCTTTGTGGTCTGTGAGAACTCACGGTAAAGCCCGCGGCTCATAACATTGTGCATGGTATTAAAAATCGAAGATATAAGAAAATCAACTACTGCAAAGGCCACGGCAAGATGCAGATACGGCCCTTCAAAATAGGGCAGCCCCCAGCCGCGCCTGATACGGATGATATAGGCAAGAATAAAAGCGAGCTGCAGCACCGCTTCATCCCAGAGTATAAAATCTATATGTTTAAGCCAGCCCTGATTCCTGCGCTTATACATCCTGTCTTTTCCCCCAAAGCCCGATCCGTTTTTGGGAATCTTTCTCATCATCGCCGCAGCGCGGCTTTTATGATAAAAAATGAAAGGCAGTCTGCCCGGCGCTTACAGGCACTCACCCCCGCCGACGGCTTACCCCAAGATACTGTATATTCATATATCCCATTTGAAGTGTAGTGTATCACAGAGAACCCTAAATTGCAATAATTTAGACTGATCCCGCCTGCCTGAAACCTTCCCCCGGCAGCAACAAAAAGGATCCGTCTTCTGTGACAGATCCTTTTTGATTTGTTTTGGATTTACGGAATCATTCCGCCGGCATTTCTTCGTATGCCTTCAAAATCCTGCGCTGCAGCTCATCGCGTGTCTGCGAATTGATCGGATGGGCTATGTCCTTATAAGTCCCGTCCTGAGCCTTTCTGCTAGGCATTGCAATAAACAGACCGTGATCGCCCTCGATTACCTTGATGTCATGTATCACAAAGCAGTCTTCAATCGTGACGGAAACAACAGCCTTCAGCTTGCCCTCCTTGTCCACCTTGCGGACTCGTACGTCTGTGATGGTCATGTTTCCTATCTCCTTTCCTTAAGGCCGCCTCCCCAATAGCATGCCCTAGTTTGAAACTGTCAGATCACATATCGTTCGTTCTTCTCAACTACGATCTTTATCCCATCCTCTCCTTTGTGTGAAGAATTGGCGCGTATTGTCCCGCGGGCTTCTACGATGCAATTCTCAATGTAAGTGTTGTCGCCGATATAGACATCGTTCAAAATAATTGAATTTTTGATCGTACAGTTGTTCCCCACAAATACCTTCTTGAAAATGACGGAGTCCTCCACGGTGCCGTTAATGATACTGCCACTTGCTACCAAGCTGTTCTTCACACTAACCCCCACATTGTACTTGGCAGGCGGCAGGTCATCTATCTTTGAGTAGATATCCGGATATGTCTTGAAGAAATATCTGCGGATATCCGGATTAAGGAAATCCATGTTTGTATCAAAGTAATCCTTGATCGTGGAAATGTTTTTCCAATAATCCGTCATCTTGTATGCATAGATCCGCTTGATGTCCTTATAACGAATGAGGATGTCGTTAACAAAGTCATAGCGGTTCTCCTGGGCAGCTTTTTCTATCATCTCCACCAGCTGACGGCGGCGGATTATATAGATACCGCATGAAATGGTATTTGAGCTGGCCTTTACAGGTTTCTCCTCGAACTCCGTGATACGTCCGTCCATGTCAGTCTTCACGCAGCCGAAACGCTCAACATTTACATTATTACCCACTTCCTTACATACTACCGTAATATCAGCCTTTTTGTCAATATGATATTCAAGAACCTTGTTATAATCCATTTTATACACACAGTCCCCGGATGCAATAACTACATACGGTTCATGGCTGTCTTTGATAAACTCAAGGTTCTGCGCGATGGAGTCCGCAGTGCCGCGGTACCAGTCTGAATTCTCTACCGTTCTGGTAGGCGTAAAAACATACATACCGCCCTGCTTGCGGCCGAAATCCCACCACTTTGACGAGCTCAAATGCTCATTTAAGCTGCGGGCGTTATCCTGGGTCAGCACCGCTACCTTCTGTATATGCGAATTGGTCATATTGCTGAGCGCAAAATCAATGCTGCGATAACTGCCTGCCACGGGCATTGCAGCAACGGCGCGGCGTGTTGCCAGTTCTCCCATCCTGCTGTTCTTCATACCGCCGCCGGCAAGGATTATACCCATTGCTCTCATATCAGTTGCCCTCCTTTATCAGAGATTTACCGCCGGCAAGCATCTTATCGGGATAATCTGCAGTTTCCGTCTTACCGAAGATCACGGTATTCTTTCCTATGGTAACTCCGGCAGGAACCACTGTATGCTCGCCTATGCAGACCAGACCATGATTGTAGATGCGGGGATCGGTCTCGTTCTCAACTTCATCGCCTATGCCGGTCCTTACTCCGTCTTTTATCACGGTATTCTCCGCTATGATGGTCTTGTTGATCTCGCAGTTCTCTCCTATAACGGTATCATTCATTATAATGGAATCGCGGATCACAGTCCCCTTTCCTATCTCTACATTGCATCCGATGATGGAGGAATAAACCTCACCGTATACGGAAGCACCTTCACCTATCAGGCTGCGCTCCACCACGCCCTCGGAAGATATGTACTGGGGCGTAAGGGTATCGGACTTGGTATATATCTTCCAATACTCTTCATAAAGATTGAATTCGGGAACGATGTCGATAAGCTCCATATTGGCTTCCCAATATGAATGCAGCGTACCTACGTCCTTCCAGTAACCGTTATACTCATATGCATAGATCGGTGACTGGTTCTGATGGCAATATGGTATGACATGCTTGCCGAAATCCAGTGCCGGCTGATCAGCCTTTGCTACCAGCGCATCCTTTAACGTCTTCCAGTTAAAGATATATATACCCATAGATGCAAGATTGCTGCGGGGCTTCTCGGGTTTTTCCTCAAAGTCTACGATCTTGCGGTTTTCATCGGTTATGACTATACCGAAACGCTTTGCTTCTTCGATGGGCACAGGCATTACCGCCAGGGTGACTTCGGCTCCGTTGGCCTTGTGGAAGTCGAGCATTACTTCGTAATCCATCTTATATATGTGATCGCCCGAAAGGATCAGCACATAATCCGGATTAAAGCTTTCCATATAATCCAGATTCTGATAGATGGCATTGGCCGTACCTGTATACCATTCGCTGTTGGTGCTCTTCTCATAAGGAGGCAGAACAGTTACGCCGCCCACATTCCTGTCAAGATCCCAGGGGATTCCGATTCCGATGTGCGTATTAAGGCGCAGCGGCTGATATTGCGTAAGCACGCCCACCGTATCCACGCCGGAATCTATGCAGTTACTGAGCGGGAAATCGATTATACGGTATTTTCCGCCAAAAGAAACTGCGGGCTTTGCGACTTTTCTGGTCAGTACTCCCAGCCTGCTGCCCTGACCACCGGCCAAAAGCATGGCTATCATTTCTTTTTTTACCATAAAAATCACCTCTATGCATATATTTTTGTAACCCTGTTGTGTATTATAGCACAAAAAATTGTATAAGTGAACGATTTTTTTCTAAGATTTTAACAAAAGGACAAAATCTTATCTGTGTTTATGCACAAAGCACGTGGAAAGATACCGTGATTTATTTGGCAAATTTTAGGATGATTTACATAACTCCGAGTTATAATATCTGCTATAATATATGAAACGATCAAACAAGCGGAGGATAATACCGATGTATACCCTTGATTTTACCACTCCTGTCCATGTTCATTTTCTGGGCATAGGAGGCATAAGCATGAGCGGCCTGGCCATGATACTGCTGAGCGAAGGCTTCAGCGTATCCGGCTCCGATATGAAAGAGTCCGCCCTTATAAGCGAACTGCGCGAAAAGGGCGCAGAAGTCATGATAGGCCAGAAGGCGGAAAACATAAGCGATGACATAGATCTGGCTGTTTACACAGCCGCCATCTCCGACGATAACGAAGAGATAATGGAAGTGCGCCGCAGGGGTATCCCCGAATTGTCACGCGCGCAGCTGCTGGGCCAGATGATGAAGAATTATAAGATCCCCATCAATATCGCCGGCACCCACGGAAAGACCACGACCAGCTCCATGATCTCTGAGATACTGATGCACGCAGAGCTGGATCCCACGATCACCATTGGCGGCATGTTAAAGAGCATAGGCGGCAATCTGCGGATAGGCGGCGGTGAATACTTTGTAGCGGAGGCCTGCGAGTACACCAACAGCTTTCTTTCGTTCTTTCCCCGCATGGAGATCATACTGAATATAGAAGAAGATCATCTGGACTTCTTTAAGGATATAGACGATATACGCGCATCCTTCAGGCGCTTTATGGAGCTGCTGCCGCAGGACGGCTGCCTTATAATAAACGGCGGCATCGACAGACTCTCCGACCTGACCGGAAACGTAAAATGCCCCATCATCACCTACGGCGCGGATCCTTCCTTTGACTATCATCCGGAGGATATCTCTTTTGACGGGCTGGGCCGCGCGCGCTACAGCTGCTGCCACGCCGGCGAGCGTTTCGAGGTGTCGCTGGGCGTTGTGGGCATCCATAATGTATATAATTCCCTGGCTGCCATAGCTCTCTGTGACAGGCTGGGCATCGAACGCTCCACCGTTCTGGAGGCGCTTAAGGCCTTCAGCGGTACCGACCGCCGTTTTGAAAAGAAGGGCGAACTGCACGGCATAACCGTCATGGATGATTACGCCCACCACCCCACCGAGATAAAAGCAACCCTGGCAGCTGCAAAGAACTATCCGCACAAAAAGCTCTTCCTGGTCTTCCAGCCCCATACATATACCCGCACCAAGGCGTTTATGAATGAATTTGCCGAAGCCCTCTCCGCGGCTGACGAGATCCTGCTGACGGATATATATGCAGCCCGCGAAAAGAACACCATAGGCGTTTCTTCAAAGGACCTGGCGGATCTGATGGAAAAGAACGGCTCCAATGTACATTATTTCCAATACTTTGACGATGTGGAGACCTATCTGCTGGGCCACTGCGAAGCCGGAGACCTGATCCTGACCATGGGCGCAGGCGATGTATATACCATCGGTGAGAAGCTTTTGGGACAATAATTTGTCAACAAAATTATGTTCATAACTTTTGGCTTTTTTAAGACAAAAATCGTCATCTCAGCATGCTTATCCACATAATCCACAAGTCCGCAAAGCCCCATTGTATATGGACTTGTGGATTCCGTCTATTGATTTTAATCCCTTAAGTGCTATACTTTCCTATGCGATCCCAAATAAAAGAGAATAATGATATGGACGGAATTTTAAATGGATGCTATCAGGCTTAATATGGGCGGCAGCAGTAATATTACTCTGCTCTCCAACGATTTTATAGATAACTACATGAAAGACGCTAACGACATGCAGATAAAGCTGTATCTTTATCTGCTGCGCACTCAGTCTGCAGGCCGCGCAGCCGGAATACCCGAGCTCGCTGATTTTCTCAATTATCCGGAAAAGGATATAGAGCGCGCCCTGCGTTACTGGGAAAGTAAGGGTGTAATAGAATTGGATTCCCCCTCCGAAACTCAAACTGCCCCCGCAAAGCAGTCTTATACGATCGAAATGCTCAAGGCTTTCAAAAAGTCTCCGGATACTTCATGGCTTATCACAGCGCTGCAGCAGTATACCGGGCGCCCCGTGGCTCCCAGTCAGATCAGCAGCCTTCTTTATATGTACAGCACGCTTCATATGTGCCCTTCTCTCATCGATTATCTCATGCAGTACTGCATCGAATGCGGTGAAGACAGCACCCGTTATATGGAAGACACCGCCAGATACTGGACCGAGCTGGGCATAACCACCACCGACCAGGCAAAGCTCTTATTAAACAGCAATGCCGATAAGACAGAGGAAGCCGACACCGTGATGGCTGTCAGCGACGAGCAGGTGGAGCATATAATGTACCTTCTGGGCCGCAGCGGCAAACCCGCGCCCATGGAGCTTCTGCTCATCAACAGATGGCTGTGCACTTACGGCTTCTCGATGGAAATGATCGAGGAAGCCTGCAACCGCGCGGTTACCGCTGTCGAAAACAACCGCCCCGCCTATGCGGAAGGCATACTTAAACAGTGGCACGAAAAGAACATCCGCACCCTTGATGAAGTACGCATAGCCGACGAGACTTTCCGCAGCGCCCGCTTTGCCCGTAACACAAAGCCCGCCAACGAATCTCTCTTCGCTCCTTCCTCGAAGGACAGCACCTTCTGCAATATCGAGCAGCATGATTACGACTTTGAGGAATTAGCCCGCCAGCTTGCCGGCAGAAAGAACTGAGTGCATGGGACTTACCAATTTAGAATATGACAAGATAAAGCGTATATACGACGACCGCAGGATGAGGAATGAAATGCTGCTCATGGAGCGCAGACAGGAAGTTTATTCCCGCATCCCTGCTTATAAAGCACTTGAAAACGAAACGGCAGATATATCCATGGAGTGCAGCCGCACTCTCATAAACCTGCAGGATCCGCAGGCGCGCAAGGCCGAGACCGACAAACTCCACGCCCGCCTTCTGGATATACGCATGGCTAAAAGAAAGCTTCTTGAAGAGAACGGCTATTCACGCGATTATCTGGATGCGATATATACCTGCCCCAGATGCAGGGATACCGGTTTTGCGGACGGCGAAAAATGTTCCTGCTTCAAGCAGCTGGAACTGGAACCCTTATATGACGGTTCCCGTATCAAAACCCTGCTCATGCAGAACAACTTCTCTCTTCTTTCCTATGAATATTATAAGGATCAGGATCTGAAGAATTTCTCCGACGCGGTAAAAACCTGCGAGGAGTTCATCAAAAATTTTGACTCCGATCATAAAAATCTGCTGTTTTACGGCACGGTAGGCACGGGAAAATCCTTCCTTTCCTGCTGTATTGCAAAAGAATTGCTTGACAGAGGCCGTTCTATAATATATTTTAGTGCGCAGCAGCTTTTCCAGAGTATATCCTCGCATTTTTATGATAAGGAAAAGGATGAGCTGAACAGCCTGTATGAGCGCATATACGGCTGCGACCTTTTGATAATTGACGATCTGGGTACCGAAATGGTCAATGAATTTACACGGACCCAGCTCTTTACCGTTTTAAACGAGCGCGCTCTCAGGCGCAAAAGCCTGGTCATCTCTACGAATCTTAACCTTGAAGAGATAAGGCGCGCATATTCGGACCGTATATTTTCCCGTCTGACAGACAACGGGCTCTTCTGCCATCTGACAGGCCGGGATATAAGAATACAAAAGAAGCTGGAAAGCGAATACAAAAAGCCAAATTAAGAAAGAGAGGATCATCAATATGGCAGTGCTTAAAGACGAAGTACGCAACCTTGATACCATCCCTGTCGGCACGCTGGGTATCATTCCCCTGGAAAGCTGCCGCGAACTGGGAGAAAAGGTGGACTACTATCTTGTAAAATGGCGTACGGAGCGTGAGAACGAGCACGCGGATACATTAGCATTTACCGGATACAAACGTGACAGTTACATTTTAAAGGCAGAAGTTCCCCGTTTCGGATCCGGCGAAGCAAAGGCTATAATGCTGGAGTCCGTCCGCGGCCATGACCTCTATATAATGGTGGATGTCTGCAACTACAGCATGACCTATTCACACTTCGGTCGCACGGCGAGCATGTCTCCCGACGACCACTATCAGGACTTAAAGCGTGTTATCGCAGCTCTGGGCGGAAAGGCAAGACGAATCACCGTTATCATGCCCTTCCTTTACGAAAGCCGCCAGCACAAGCGCAGCGCGCGTGAATCACTTGACTGCGCCATCGCTCTTCAGGAGCTGGTGAGCATGGGCGTTGAGAACATCATCACCTTTGACGCCCACGACCCCCGCGTACAGAACGCGATACCTTTAAGCGGCTTTGAGACAGTCCAGCCTGCGTATCAGTTTGCAAAGGCTCTCTGCCGCAATATCAAAGACCTGCAGATAGATGCGCAGCACATGATGGTCATCAGCCCCGATGAGGGCGCCATGAGCCGCGCCATTTACATGGCAAACGTTATGGGTCTGGATGTGGGCATGTTCTACAAGCGCCGCGATTACTCAAAGGTAGTAAACGGCCGCAACCCCATCGTAGCTCACGAATTCCTTGGCCAGGATGTTGAAGGCAAGGATATGATAATCATCGATGATATGATAGCATCCGGTGAGAGCATGCTGGAAGTTGCGCGCGAGCTCAAAAAGAGAAAGGCAGCCCGTATCTTCTGCTTCGCTACCTTCGGTCTTTTCTCCGGCGGTCTGGAAGCTTTTGATAAGGCTTATGCCGACGGACTCATCGATCGTCTGCTCACCACCAACCTGATCTATCAGTCTCCCGAGCTGTTAAAGCGCGACTGGTACATCAGCTGCGATCTGAGCAAGTATATAGCGTATATCATCGATACACTCAATCATGATACCTCGATAAGCGATCTGCTCGATCCCAGTGAGAGAATACAGAATCTGCTTACCAGATATAAAAAGGAGCAGGCCGGGGAAGCCTGATAACAAATTCCCTGTGAGTTCGAAACCATCCTCACATTAAACAAAACTAAGGAGAATAAAATGAAAGAAAAAAAACAGATCAAGTATCTTGTTGAGGGCGCTATCATAGCCGCCCTCTATGTCGTGCTTACCGAAATAGCAAACCTGGCCGGTCTGGCCAGCGGCGTTATCCAGGTACGTCTGTCGGAAGCTCTTACCATTCTTCCGCTTTTTACAAATGCTGCAGTCCCCGGCCTCACCATCGGCTGCGTGCTGGCTAATATCCTGACCGGCTGCGCCATGTGGGACGTGGTATTCGGTAGTCTGGCCACCCTGCTGGGCGCCGCAGGCACCTATCTCATCGGCCGCTATGTCAAAAACAAAGACATAAGAATATGGACGGCACCTCTGCCGCCCATTATCTCAAATACGCTTATAGTTCCCTGGGTCCTGTACCTTGTATATCAGATGGAAGGCACAATTCCCTTCTTCATGCTCACCGTGGGTATCGGCGAAGTCATCTCCGCAGGCATTCTTGGACTGATGCTCTACTTAGCGCTCCGCCCCCACGCAAAGAAATTATTTGCTTAAACCCAAAGTTTTTCAGGATATACACCCTGCTCCTTTAACTTCTGTATGGACTCCATCACGAAAGGCTTGTCTTCTTTATAAGTGACACCAAACCACTTATCTTCGGAAGACAGGACCTTAACGGAGGCCTTTTTCTCATTCACCATGCGGCCTACCTCGATAGGGATAAAGCACTCGCTCTTAAGAGGATTCTTATCCATCTCTTCCTTAAAGAAACGGTCCATTGACGCTTCCAACTCGGTAAATACTTCCGGTTGCAGGCCCCACATATTCATGGATACCAGCGTATTGATATCGATATCTGTCCAGCTGGCTCCGTCATCCTGCGTATAACGTGCTCCGTTTGCAGTCTTTTCTATCTTTGTAAGTTCTTCGATATGCGTAAGATACTGCTTATCATCCATGCGGCAGCACCCTCTTGCCACACTGCCGTGCTCTGTAAGAGTATTCTTGAGCTGATAGCCCACCATGCAGAAAGGCAGAAGTCCGGGCTCGGAAGCCACGGGATTCTTAAGGAAATCCACCAGAGTCTTATATGCGCTCACGCCGTAATAATCATCCGAATTGATGACTGCAAAGGGTTCCTTAACCACATCTTTGCAGCAAAGTATGGCATGAGCAGTCCCCCAGGGCTTAACGCGGCCTTCAGGGATCTTAACCCATGAAGGTATCTTGTCCTGCTCCTGGAACACATATTCAACTTCTGTATGCTTTGAAACCGCATCGCCTATGCACTCGCGGAAATCCTGCTCTATCGATTTTTTGATAATGAACACTACCTTGCCGAATCCTGCCCGCAGCGCATCATAAATGGAAAAATCTATGATCTTGTGTCCTGCCTCATCTATGGGGTCTATCTGCTTTAATCCGCCGTAGCGGCTCCCCATGCCTGCCGCCAGCAGTACCAAAGTAGGTTTATTTGCCATAATGTCACCCTCCGTGTATGTAGATTTTCTCTTATGATAACACTAAACACGATGCACTTCAAGATGAGGCCGTCGCCCCGCCCCCCATTCTGATATTTTGGGACCGTATGAGCGCATATGCAGCCTTTATAAAGTATCAATATCCCCTTGACATAGTATTGAATACTATGTTACATTGTCATCATAAATATTACTTATTTTTCAGGTGATAAAAATGGAAAGAAAAATGCTTAAATTCGGCGTAACAGATACATCTTATGAGATAATGACCGACTCCTCCAGCAATCTGACCCAGGATCTGCTGGATAAGTACCGCATAAAAATGATAAGCTATATAAGCAATGTAGGCGGCAAAGAGTTCCCCTGCTTCGATCCCGAAAGGGACGAGGCCGAGGCAGGACACAGATTCTACGACGCCATGCGTGAAGGTGTGGATGTACAGACCACTCTCATCAACATGGCCCGCTTTACCGAATTCTTCGAGCCCGTATTAAAGGCAGGCCGCGACATTCTTTTTGTATGCATGTCCGGCGGTCTCACAGGAACCGTTCAGGCAGCCCGCCTGGCTGCAGAGGATCTTATGGAAGAATACCCGGATCGACGCATCATCTGCATCGATTCTCTCTCCGCCTCCCTGGGTGAGGGTATTCTGGTACTTAAGCTTTCAAGACTCCGCGCTGCCGGAGCCACTCTGGACGAAGCTGCCGCATATTACGAGCGTAAAAAGCTTAAAATGAACCATATATTTACCGTAGGGGATCTTAAATATCTTAAGAGAGGCGGACGCATTTCCTCTGCCGAAGCTTTTATCGGCAATCTGCTCTCCATCAAGCCCATCTTAAAGGCCAATGATGAAGGTAAGATCGTTATCCACGATAAAGTGCGCAGCCGCCGAAGGGCGCTGGATTATCTGGTAGACATGACCAAATCCCGTATCAGTGATCCGTCCAGGCAGATAATAGGCATAGCCCACTGCGACGCCCCCATGGAAGCCGAATATATCGCAACCCGTTTTAAGAAAGAACTGGATGTGCAGGATGTGATCGTCCGCTATTATGACCTTTGCACGGGATCTCATGTAGGCCCGGGCACTATCGCCATTTTCTTCATGGGTGATAACCGCATGGAGAGCGCATCCGGCAAGGAAGGCGGAGCAAGGCTGGCTTGACCCGGCCGGCAAGTCCCATATATAGGCACATCAAAAAAGACACCCTCCGTGGTGTCTTTTACTTTACCTTCTTAATCTTCCAGTCTCTCACTTACCAGTGCATTGGCCCTTGAGATGTGCTTGAGCACTTCACGGATCATCTGTTCCCTGCGTGGAAGCCTTCTGCAGCACAGCAGCGCTTCACTCAACGCCTCCGGCACATCATACAGCTCCAGGAAATCCCTCAGTTCGCGCCTGTCGCTGCTGCCGTTCTGATCCTCAAAAAACTCCGTTATCTCCAGCGCCTCTTTATCAGAGAAGCCTTCCTCCAGAAGCAGCTCATATACATCCTCTATCACCAGCAGCGGGTAACGCTTGAACCAGCGCTCGCGGTATACGCGTCCACGCACCCCGTATTTTGCATGCAGCATGGTCACTGCATCGCACATCTGCCAGAAATTGCCGGGTCTTAATTCCTCCATAATGGAACGTGCCCGGTCACTGCTCTGTATCTCCCAAAGATCTTCCCAGGATAGTCTGCGGAAATCTCCCGGATCCACCCCTGCTTCCTTTAAAAGCTCATTTATCCATGTGGAATTGATGCAAAGAGCCATATAGCCCTGCCCGAAACCAAGATCGCGGATAATGAAACGATATCCCCTGTTCCTCACAAAACTGTACTCCCCTATCAATGCGGCCATCGGGAGACGATCCCGACTATGTCACAACATCTGGTGTCATACCTGTAAGCTGACCCACGCTGTCTATTATACACCTTTTTTCTGAAAATGGTAGTCTTTTTTTCTATATTTTGTGTATTATTTTTCGCCGGAGCACATCTTGTTGAAAACAGCTTAAAATAAGGGGCTGCGAGATCTCAAACTCCCGCAGCCCGCATAAATACAATATCTTGTGTCAGTCTAAGCCTTTATTTGCCGTAACCGTCAGGGTTATTCTTCTGCCAGTTCCAGCTGTCCGCGCACATCTCCCTGATACCGCGCTCGGCCTTCCAGCCCATCTCCCTGAATGCCTTTGAAGGATCGGAATAATTCTCCGCGATATCGCCGGGGCGACGGGGGCAGATCTTATAAGGTATCTTCACTCCCGAAGCTTCCTCAAAGTTCTTAACTATCTCCAGCACGCTGTAGCCTTTGCCGGTGCCCAGATTATATACTGCCAGGCCGCATTTAGCTTTTATCCTGTCCAGCGCCTTAACATGACCGACAGCCAGATCAACCACATGGATGTAGTCGCGCACGCCCGTGCCGTCCGGCGTGGGGTAATCATCGCCATAGACATTAAGGTAGGGACGCTTGCCCACTGCCACCTGCGTGATGTAAGGCAGAAGGTTTAAAGGGATGCCGTTGGGATCCTCCCCTATCTTGCCTGAAGGATGCGCGCCAATGGGATTGAAATATCTCAGCAGCACTATGTTCCACTCGGGATCTGCCTTCTGTATATCCGTAAAGATGGTCTCCTGCATCGACTTGGTCGAGCCGTAAGGATTGGTGCACCACTTTTTGGGCGTTTCTTCGTTTACGGGCACGCTGTCCGGATCGCCGTATACGGTCGACGAAGATGAGAATATCAGATTCTTAACCCCATGCTTTCTCATCACATCAACCAGGATGAGGGTGCCGCTGATGTTGTTTTCGTAGTACTCCCAGGGCTTTTCACAGGATTCGCCCACGGCTTTGAGCCCTGCGAAATGTATGCAGCCTTCGATGCTTTCTTTATTAAAGAGCTCTTCAAGGCCCTCCCTGTCCCTGATGTCCAGTTTATAAAACTTTACGGGCTTTCCCGTGATCTCTTCCACTCTCTTAAGAGCTTTTTCCGTAGAATTGACCAGGTTATCTATTACAACCACATCATAACCTGCATTCTGGAGCTCCACTACTGTGTGGCTCCCTATAAATCCGCTGCCTCCGGTTACTAAAATTGACATTATCTCTCCTCCTTGTGTAAGATCTTTCAATACTTTTACATGGGTCACAGGACGATCTTCTTATGACTCACATCTGGTGCTTAACTACCTGATACTCATCGCCTGCTTTAAAATAAGGGCACTCGCTGGCGCCACGGCTCAGGACATGATATGCATCATCCTCATCCAGCTCCATGATGCAGCCGTATTCGTCAAACTCCTCATCATATTCATAATACATGCACTGCTCACAACTGCCTTTCATCATATCACTCCTTTTCGCGCGTCCGGCACATACTGCCGTGTATAGATCACCAGCCGGTCTCCTGCCTTTAACTTAAGGTCGCCTTTAGGTATAGTCATTCTTCCGTTACGCTGCACTGCCACGATAAAGCTCTGCCGCGACATGTCCAGCTCCTTTATCTTGAGGCCGCACCACTTGTGGTGTTCCTTAAGCTCCAGTTCTTTAACATGGATATTCAGGCCGTCGGTTGCTCCTTCGACGCCAAATACCACCACGTCGCCTTTGGCGAATTCAAGGTCTCCCCGGGGTATCATGACCTCATCGCCTCTCTGCACCGCTGCTACTATAATGCTCGAAGGCAGCTTTAAATTGCATATCTTTTTTCCAAGCAATTCGCTGTCCTTATCCACAGGTATGCGGATGAAATGAAGGTTTGCTTCCTCTTCTTCTTCGGAAATGATCTTGAGGCGTTCGTACTGCTCAACGAAGCCTGCGGAAATGATACCTGTAGGGATCGCAACCAGCCCCACGCCCAGCATCGTGATGATCATGCCCAGTATCTTGCCTGCCACAGTGACCGGATAGATATCGCCGTAACCCACGGTCAGCAGGCTGGCACAGGCCCACCACAGACCGGAAAGCGCATTATCAAAAGCCTCAGGCTGCGCATTATGCTCTAAGCTGTACATGCACAGGCTTCCGGCCAGCATCAGCATCAGTATGATAAAGACGGAGCTGATAAGCAGCTTCGATTTCTTCGCTATGACCTCTCCTATAACATTCAGTGAATCAAAGTACGCGTTCAGACGGAATATCCTGAAGATCCTCATCACCCTGAAGATACGGAAAGCAGCCATGCCGCTCGGGAAGAAGAAGGGAAGATAGTACGGCAGGCAGGAAAAGATATCCACTAAGCCGTTAAATGAAAAGACATAGCGCAAAAGCGCCATCGGCTCGCTGAGCTTGGGATATATGCAGCCTGCGGTCCACAGACGAAGTACCAGATCCACCGCAAAAAAGGCCACAGTCACGCCCTCGACCATGAGCAGCAGGTCGCCGTACTTCGCCACCATATTATCAAAAGTAAGCATGACGCTGACCGTCAGATTTATGACTATCGCCATCAGATTCAGGATATCATAAGCGCGGCCCACAAAATCCTCAACATAACCTACTTCTATGATATCCGATATGCGCTTGCGGAATCTGCTGTATCCACTCATCCTTTATCTCCCGGTATAGAAATCTTCTCTGATAATACCATAAAAAATATCTACAATAAAGCTTCCCCTTTAAGGGGAAGCCTTTTTGTCATCATCTTCTTTCTTTTCTCCGGCGCTCTTAGCACTGTTCATCGGCAGGGTTATATATCTTCCCTGCTTCTTGCCTTTCTTCTTCGTTGCAGCGCCTGCCTTTACTTCCCCGTTCTTCATACTGTAGACGGTATCCGAGGGGCTTTCACCGTTTCCCGCTTTAAGCTTGGCCATCTTAAACAGGAATACTTCTATCGATATTACCACCACAACGACCAGCGCAGATACAACGATCAGCACTATCAACAGGGTGTTGTTTTTCTCTCCCTTTTCCTGCTTTTCGGCGCGTCCGAAAGCCGGATGAGGATCTTCGCCGGCATTTGCGGTCTTTCCACCCGGCACGCTCTCATCACGCCCTATTTTGGTATTGATCCCGTCGACCTCTCCGCTGTATTCCGCAGGCTCGCTCTTTTCCGGATTGATATACAGCCCTCCGCCGTTTCCAGTAGCACCGACCGCTATGCCACTGTCAGTATATTGGAGCACAAAACCCGTAAGCCATGCCAGAGGCGCATTCCAGTTTATGGTGCACTCGTTCACCGACCAGGCCTCGATATGGTCCAGATAACACTTTGCCGGCGCTATAGTCCCTTTTTTCCAGCCCGATCCCTTAACCCAGGGATCCTGCATTCCGGAATTGGGTCCGCCCACCAGCACTCCGCCGGGCGCCTTGGGATAATTGCTGTCGATCAGATTCGACCAGTAGCGGTGATGCGGATACTCCGCAGCATGGCTGCCATAACCTGTCACATAAGAGTAATCCATGGGATTGCGTCCCAGCAGATAATCCATGCCCGAAAGCACACCGTCATAGTATTTCTTATCGCCGCTCATAAGATATGCGTAAGCTATCACTATTGAATTATCGGCCACAAAGGAATTGGAACCCCAGGCATAACCATTGTCGCTGTCGTTATATGCGATGGTGCTGCTGCCATAAGGCTGGCCGTAGCCCTGTGCTGCTTCCTTTTCTATAAGCTGATCAGCCGCCTTAATGACTGCTGCCGCCGCTTCTTTATGCCCTTCCACCCCGCTGTTTAAGCAAAGGCTCAGGTTACCGAGCGCCGCAACATGCCCCCAGTCAAAACAGCCATAGGTATCAACGCTCTCGCCGCCGCTTAAACCTAAGGGTATCTTTGCATAATAATTTGTGATGTTCCTGATCCTCTCAAGATATTCTTCGCTGCCTGTAGTTATATACAGCTCGGTTGTCGCCCAGTAAAACTCATCCGTTACACTGTTATCACCGTACGCGCCGCCTCCCACGGATTCATCAAGCGGAGCATACATCTCAGGATGCTTAAGGGCCGCAGCATATGTGCGCTCTGCCACATCCAGACACTCTTTCGCAAAAGCCGGATCTATGTCCGCCCAGAGCCTGGCCGCCTGAGCCGCGCATGCGCAGAGATTAAGGGTCGCCGCTGTCGTGGGCGGCTTGATGATGCGCTCCATATCGTCTTCTGCCGGAGCTACAGCCAGGCCGGTCCACTTGATATCATGCACCTTATGGTAGACCATGTCCTTGCAGTCGCCGTCCTGCACCATCATCTTAAACATCCATTCCAGCTCATAACGCGCTTCATCCAGTATATCCGGGCAGCCGTTATTATTCTCGGGAATGTTCATTGTCTGATCGGCATATGCAGATTCTGTGCCCGCCTTCACTGCCGCCTCATACTGATTCTGCAGCAGCCACAGCGAAATGCCCCCGTTCACCACATATTTGCCGTGATCGCCGGCATCATACCAGCCGCCGCTCACTTCCTGTGTTCCGGAAGATGCATTGTAGCCCCAGGTCTGCTCGATCGTCGCCGTTTCATTAACATGTCCGGCAGCCCGGGCCAGGCTTTTCTTTTCACCGGAAGATATATACTCTCCCAGTATGTCAACGCCCGCTCTGTTCTGGTAAAAATAATTGAGCGCATCATAAAGCATGGCGGAATAGCTTTCGGTATCTCCTACCGTAAACTCCCTTGATCCGGCGCCGTTAGCTGCTTCTATATAATATCTGCCCGGATTCTTTACAGCGCTGAAATCCAGTATATGCACCTTATCCCCGGAATCAGGGTCAAGGCCAAA
>CAMOEK010000045.1:0-17744 GCA_946612125.1 uncultured Lachnospiraceae bacterium
TTTTTCTTTTCTCTCATGTTATATTTTACCAGGACCACATCCGCAGGTTCATAATCGCCCAGGTATTCGTCCGTTCTCCTGATCAGCTCTTCATAGTCCACATAAGGGATCTTGACTATACAGGAATCACTGAGCATAAGAATGCGGTAAACATAGAAGTATCCCGGCTCCTCGTGAATGATCAGCCCCAATTCGCTTATTATATTAAAGTTTTCATCCAGCACATAGGAATGCGAACTGCCCGAAAGAATATACCCCCCTGTATTCTCCGACAGCCAGAGCGACATAAACACCGCATCATCAAGCTCGTAGGAAGCGATCTCTTCGCGGCTCTGCGCATCATAGATCATTACGACACCGTTTGTCATTTTTGCCACCACATACCTGCCGTCTTCCGAATAGAATGAATCCTCCAGATGCCTCACATCAAAATCAGCTATCTGGTCCATGAATTCATCAGCTTTATCTTCATGATAATGCTGCTCTTCGAGAAGTTCAAAATAATAATCCGCTTCTTCGCCACTGGGCCGGATCAGCTCCGCCCCCTGCGCGATGACCTTGCTGTATTTAACCAGATAGTTTTCACTGAAATCCGTCATATACATATCGCCGTTTGAATATAACGCAACCGATGCATTTCCATCAGGCGGATCCCGGAAGAAATCGTCTGTTACCACGTTTTCGCCATATTCTCCGAAGGCATGAACGCTGCAGCCGCCCGTCATATAGTAGAATTTATCATCTTCAACCCAGGCCTCAACAGCCATATCCCCTATAAGACTTATACCCTTAAGCTCACCGTTTGACAGATCCAGAAGAGCCAGATTGTTTACCCCCATTGCATAAAGGGTATCACCGGCTATATAGAGTCTGTCGATATTAAGATTATTTACCTCGGTATTCCAAAACAGCTGTCCATTGGAGAGCTTATAAGCAGATATGCTGCATATCTGGTCATCGCCTTCGCCCCCGTAGCTCGTCACAGCCATATAAAGCATATTGTTTTTTATGCAGTTGGAAATAGACATAAAGCTTTCCTGATCTTTTCTGTCAAAATGCAGGATTTCGCGGCCGTCGCTTTTATTGGCTACTAATACAGCATACTGATCCCAGCCATAAACAGATATAACCATCCGCTCACCGAAAAAATCGATTTCGATGTTTGCTTCCTGATCACCGGAATAATAGGGTTTCAGATCCAGCTTATATACTATATTGCCGTCACCGTCAACAGCTATAAGTTCGGAGATCCCCTTTCCGCTGTGACCGATAAGAGTCATGGATCCGTCCGGCGCCTGCTCATATTTGTAGTAATCCGCCTGATCAAACAGCTTTTTTTTGTAATCCGAATCAAGCCTGCCATAATACAGGCCGGTATTGTCATTCAGAAGATATCCGTCCTCTCCGCAAAATGCCGCCTCTAAATTCGACATTCCCTCGTCATCCGGTGAAGAGAGGTCAAGCACTTTTTTTCCGCTCTTCAGCTCAAATATCACTATACGCCTGGAGTCATTTGTGAGCAGATATTTACCGTTGGCGGACAGCTGGAAAGACCATACCGTATTATCCAGATCATAACACTCCACCGCAGTACGCTCTTCACCTTCGGCATAGATATTCATGTATGAATACAGTTTTGCCAGGGCATCGGCATTGTATCCCTTATCCGGATGATCAGGCAGCACATCCCTGAGCGCATAGATCGCATCCTTTATGCGCCCGTCATCGGCTATCTTAACAGATGTATCTGCCATGATGCCTGCATACTTATCTTCCAGCTCCCTGTACTGAGTCGATATCAGCTTGTTGAGTTTGCTTATCTGGATAAGCGCAAATATGGCAAAAACAGCCACCAACATAACTACTGCGCCCACCGTGCCCGTCCATGTAACCCTGCGGCGCATGATCTGCTCACGATGCCTTTGCTTAAGCTCATCATACGTCAGCCCAAACATCGCTGCACAAAGCTGTATAACAGCATTGTCCATAGCCTTTAGGATTTCTTTGCGGTTTTTTCCACGGGTATCCGCTGCCAGCGGCTCTATCTCACGACGCACTTTTACTTCATTTCCTGCTTCGTCCTCTCCGACTATCTCCTCATATGTAAGTATCTCAGGGAAAGATTTCTCCGGTTCGTCCTCAGCCAGCACAACCAGGATATGCTTCCTGTCGTGGTTTTGCAGAAAGAGCTCTATCTCTTTCATACACCAGCTCGACTCGGGATATCTGGGAGTACAGATCGTTATCAGATAGTCAGAATTATCCAGAGCCTGTTTGATGGGCTCAGTAAGATCCTCCGAAAGCGGAAGTTCATCAACATCACGAAAAACACGCTCTATCCTGGTCTTTCCGCCATCCACCTTATCATGCACGAATCTGGGCAGCCTGAAATTCTCCAGCTTGCGGTGGAGATGGCCCGCCACAAAACTATCAAGATCAGCGTGTCTGTAACTTATAAAAGCATCATAATGCACATTCTTAAGGTCAGCCATTAAGTGAGTCTCCTTTCAGAATCCCCGCTCATTCTTCAATGAAATACTGCATCATTTCATACTTAAGCCTGCTGCCTTCCATTATTTCTGCCGGCAGCAGCGCCCTGGCCACCAGTTTAAGATCATCCGAATCAATATCCGTTCTTCTTAAGTTTGCATAATCACCTTCAATACTTACTACTTCATAATACCAGGTTTCCATATGCTCCTCCGTTTATCCTTATATAAACCCGAGATATTATACCATTTTCACAGACAGATTACCACACCATAATAGTGCTTGACAGGCGTGAACATTTGTTCTATTCTGACTTTCGTAACACATAAAACCGCGGAGGACAGCCATGGGAAGGATCACCATAAACGACCGCTATGAAGATATCATAGACCATCCCCATTATCAGTCAAAAAAAAGGCCCCATATGAGCCTTTATAACCGTGCTGCCCAGTTTGCGCCCTTTGCAGCCCTGACAGGTTACGATGCCGCCATCAAAGAGACAGCGCGCCTGACTGACGGACGCATCGAATTAGGCTGCGACCAGGCTGATATCATCAACGAAAAGCTGAATGAGCTGAACATGCACATCTCCGAACACCCGCAGGCTGCCATCACTTATTTCATGCCCGATCCTTCGAAAGCAGGCGGCAGTTACATCCGTGTCAAAGGCAGCATCAAAAAGATCGACGGAGTCTACGGCGCTCTTCTGATGGATGACGGGACAGCCATATCTATCAATGATATCAGTGATATAGAATATCCTCTCTAAACTCTAAAAGAGCGGATTATATTCTTTCTCATGACCTATCGTCGTCGCAGGTCCGTGCCCCGGATATACCCTGGTATCATCAGGCAGGGTAAAGAGCTTATTCTTTACCGATTCTCTGAGGCTCGTCAGCTTGCCCGTAGGAAAATCCGTCCTGCCGTAAGATTCTGCAAAAAGCGTATCTCCTCCGATCAGTATCCCGGTCTCTTCAAAATAAAAGCAGCAGCTGCCGATGGTATGCCCCGGCGTTCCTATCACACGGCACTTCTTATCGCCGTATTCCAGTATGTCACCGTCATTAAAGAATCCGTCTGCGGTAAGGGTTACGGGTCTGTGCATCTGCGCAGATACATTCACATAAGGATCTTCCAAAAGCACCTTTTCCGCTTCCATTGCATAAATCTTTGCGCCGCTTTCTTTACGCAGCGCATCTGCGCCGCCTATATGATCAAAATGTCCGTGGGTCAGCAGGATCACCTCTACCTCAAAGCCCTTTTCCTTAAGCTTATCATTGATATATTTGCCCTGCGCCGCAGGATCAAATAACATTACTTTACTCTCTCCCTCACGATATACAAAAAACGTATTGGTCTGCATATCTCCCACTATCATTCTGCCTACTTTAAGTTCCATGATCTGCTCCTCCTTTATGCCACTGATTATACCACAGCATTGATAATTCTTCAAAAATATGTTATATTCAGCGTTATCAGATTTGAACGAAAGGCAGTTTACATGCATTCTTTATACGAAAAACAGGACAGTCTCAACTTCCCGATCGAAAGCTTTGTATTTGATACCGCGAAAGCTCCTTTCCCTGTAAGGCCGCACTGGCATTATTTTGCGGAATTTATATATATCATGGAGGGGACTGCAGAGATAACCTGTGACGACAAGACTTATACTGTGGAAAAGAACGAGCTGATGGTGCTTCCGCCTTCTTCAGTTCATTCACTTTTCCCCGGGAAAGGCGGCCTCAAGCTCTTTGCCGGTCTTAAATTTGATACGGCCAAGTTCCATAACAGTTCTTCCTACGCCCCTTCCGTATCAAATATCTTTAATTATGCGCGTTCCTTAAACATGCAGATGCACTTTAATGCAAAAGAGACTGCCCAGCTGCACTTCCGCGAGATCTTTGACGACTGTATCAGGGAATCCACGCAATACCGTTACGGGCGAGATATCATGCTACGCGCACAGATCTACCGTCTGATCTTCGGCATCGTGCGCTCCTGGATGGATAACGGAATGGATATCAATGCCTGCCCCGTAAACTCTGCTGAGATCTACGGTATAGAAAACATTGCCGAATACATCGACAGCCGCCTCGAAGACAACCTCCGTGTGACCGAGATAGCAGATAAATGCCATATGTCGTACTCCGGCTTTGCAGCCAAATTCCACGAGCAGTACAATATGAGCTGTAAAGAATATATTGAACGCATGCGGATCTATAAGGCAGAAGAATATCTGCTCTTTACCGACTACGATCTGACCTTCATCAGTCAGAAGACAGGCTTTTCAGACTGCAGCCACTTTATCCGCAGTTTCAAAAAGTACAGAGACCTGACCCCCAAGCAGTTCCGCATGCAGAAAAAGCAGAACCATTGATAACCCCGGCCGAAGCCAGATATCCGGCATCAGAGGTCTCTGCGCAGGCAAGTACACAGATCTCCGTGCCTGCAGGTATTTCCGAAAGGATCATGCCCTCTGCCGCATCAAATGCATCGGCATCCGTCACCTGTGCCGATCCTTTATCTGTAAAGAATTTATAGCGTACGCTGTAATCGCTGCCCAGTATCAGTTCACTGCCGTCGATGATCAAAGCGGGCTTAAAAAGGCGGTCTAAGTTACCGCTTTCGTTACTGCCATCCTCTCCGTACTGGATCTGCGCAGCCGATATCGAAAAAGTCCCGGATACAGGAATCGCTTCATCTGCCGCAATAACCTCAGCAAAAGGCATAAAAATGTCTGCCGAAGAAGTAAACAGCAAAACAGCGCACAGCAGCGCAGCTGCCTTTTTCGCAAGTTTTGAACCTGTCTTTTCTATCATTATATACCTCCTTGAGGTGCGTGACCGACACTTACATTTATAAATACTATCATAAAATGCATAATATTTATTCGACTACTATATAAACTCTGCTTCATAAATATGCGATACACCTGTATTTTTGAAAAAGCCTTTGGCCAGTATTTCAGCCTTCGGAAATACAGCATCCAGAACAATAACAGAATCACTGCAGACTTCACTTGCCACCATCGCTGCCGTCTGCAGGAGTTCATACAGAGCATTCGGCGTTGCGCTGTAGATAAAAGACAGCTCAAGTACCCTCCCACCCTGTTTCTGTACGATCAGAAAAGCCTGTGGCTCATCTTTAGAACAAACCGTAAGACAAAGCTGCTTCTCACAATCTGCCTCCCATCCCTTCATATCCGAAATATAATAGCTGTCTGATACCATTGCCAGAAGACTGTTCTGCTCTTTTTTAGGAAGATCAAAAAAACCCTTTGTCTCAAGTTTGTTTTTACGTATCTTTTTTAATCGTTCGGATTCATAAAAAAGCCTTGCAGGTATCCTGTATCTGTTATGCGAAAAAGTTGTCGTACAGGAGAATCCCGGACTGTCAAAGGAATCAAAAAACGAAAACAGTATTCCCTCCGCATCCGCTTCAAAATAACATCTTACAGGCTTTATCCCTATGGTCCCTATCAAACTTTCAAACGCCTGTAAGAGCATTGTGGCTGCTTTCTGCCTCCTGGCATTAACGTCAACAAAAAGCCATTCAACAGAGTACTGCTCTGCATCCTCCGATACTATCAGTGAACCAACCGCACGCCCTTCATCATCCACCGCCCCAAGCATGATACACTGTCTGCCGAATTCCGCATCTACAGGCAGCACTCCGGAAAAGTCTTTTTTTCTCTCTTCATCTATCAATACTACTCTCATCATATCTCCCCCCACGGTCATCTCATTGCTTTCTCGTAACCCTTTTTATATTCTGCCAGAAAGATCGCTTCAAGCATATTCGGATCATCACTCACTCCTGCCAACAAAGAAAGCTTTCTTTCCGAAAAACTGATCCCATAATTAAATTCCGTATATGCATTAACAAGACCTGCAAGATGCATACCTGCTGTATAATATGCATTCATTTTCTGATTTTCTTCCTTATTGGCAAATATCTTGATATCCGGAAACAATCCTATCAGATTTGAGTATGCGAGAGCTTTATTCATATACTCTTTTATATCTCCTGAGGATTTTATAAATGATTCAAAATAATCCGATTTAAAGGATTTCCCCGACCTCATCTTGTCTATCAGTTCTTTTTTTATCACCTCCGGGTCAGGCAGCTTAAAACCATTTGTGTAAAATCTTACGAGTTCTTCCTTAGCCATCTCAGTGATCGCCTTTTCCTCATAGCTCCCTGCTTCAGGTTCTTCTTTGGCTTTGTTTTTTTTCGTTTTCTGCTTGACCATACTATTCAGAGTGACTGCATACTTCATATTCCATTCATGGTTCTTTTTATCTTCTTCAGATATTGGCTGCCAGTTATCATCGAAATTCACCTTTCTCATAACACATGCGCCACATCTTGTTATTTCAAAAGTATTGTTTCTGAAGCTGATCTTATCGTCAAAATAACTCTTGTAAAGAGGATTCTTAAGATACAGGTCCCCATATACCAGAGATGAGTAAACCTTATAAGACTCCTTGTTATATCGTTTATAAGCCTTTGTAGCATGCTCTCTGTCTTGTATTACCTCTTTCTCAGTCTGCAATTTAAGAGTTTGATTATTTACTGTGTTTTCTTCTTTATCCTTTTTCCTGGCCTCACTCAGCGGTGCATACTTTTCCTCAAGCAGATTCATTTTATATGTATGATCATCCTTATACTCCTCTTCGGCTTCTTTTTTTTCATCTTCGGTATAGAGTCTGTTTTTATTTATTATACTGATCTCCCAACCATCTTTTCCCTGTTTCATAAGATGTTTTTCTCCAAGCTCACACGTCAGCACGGCACTAAACATCCTCCAAATCTCCATCTTTGCCGCAAATTCCTTATGTGTCTTCTCAAATCCTTCTATAAAGGGTTCCTTTTCCTTCAGATTATCAATAGTCAGGGCAAATTTAGAGGCACTGTAAATACCAACCGGATCTTTTTTATAAAAATATATTGCTCCCTTCTTTTTAACCTCATTCAGATCCGGTACGGACATCTTTTCATATCTTTTACATGCTTCTTCTAAAAGCGTTATACGCTCACCGGATTTTGATCTGTCGCTGATGGCTTCGCACCAGCGCCTGTTCCAATCTGCCTTCTTTTGTTCATTTTTATTGACGGGTTTTCCGTTTTTATCCCTGCGTACATAATAACAGGGGTTCATGATCACACGGTCCAGATTCCCGGGGTCTTCCCCCATATCCTTATACACGTTATTTGCTTTACATTTTTCAAAAGCCTCTCTGTATTCCGGTCTGCTCTTTTCCTTTCCTGCTATCATCCCCGGCAGCAGAACACTGACATCCTCCGCAGTTACGGTTTCATTACCGCAGTTTTTGACGATCTCGTCAATAACCTGAGGATCATCCATGCCGTTTTCACTGCGCCACTTTTGATCGGTCTGCTTTTCACTGTATTTTGTCATTTCCTTCCGGGCAGAATTCAGCTCCTTTATAAGCTTCTTTTCTGCCTTGACGAACTCTGCTCTATACTCATCGGTCTTAAGATGTAAAAGCTGATCATGTAGAACGCTTAAACACTTAAGCTTTGCCTTTGCGATACGGTATCCTTCATCCTCCGCGCTTGTTGCTTTTACCTTTGCTGCATCTATCATCCCGGCCATACGCGCACGCATGATCTCATCACGTGACTTGTATTCCTCAATAGCAGACATATCCTTACCTGAGGCAGCATCTTCAAGATCTCTGGCCTTCTTAAAATTCTGTGCTGCGCTTTTCGCGCTCTTCTTCCTTTTCTTTGCATTTGTATTTTTGTGTTCCTCTGCGAACTGTGCCACAGAACCGTCAGTATCTTCAGAAAGCTTTTGATACCTCTCCTCCTTGGCGGTCAGCAGTCCCTGTTCTTTAAAATAATATTCGGTCCTTTCAGCAAAGCTTGTCCCGGAAAGCAGAGCATCCATGCTTTCAGTACCAAAGCCGGTTTCGCCGCCCGAAGCAAGCCCTCGTTCTTTCTGCGCCTGCTCCATATTAAAAAGCATTTCCCCAAGTTTTTGCTGTCTCTCGACCTGCTTCTGTTCTTCAGAATTCTGATCCTGCGCCCCAAATCCTTCATTTATCTTTCGTTTCTGCTTTGCGTATTCTTCAACCCCCACGACATCTGCCTCCTTTCCTTTACATCAGCATCTTAAGAAAACTCTTTCCGCTTTTACTGATATTTTCTATGCAGAGCATATTAAGGTCTCTGTCATCATTCATTATCACACTCATCATACCCTTGATTACGACCATGGCATCACTTGAAAGATTCTTTTTATCACCTATCCATTTTTTTATGTATATATCATTATTCTCATACGTACAAAGAACAACTGTACATATCTCATCTGAGCTGTCTATCACAACGCCACTCAGTTCCTCATCATATTCCTGTAATTCTTTTCCGGCTTCGTCATCTTCATTGCTTAATACCATAAGTCTTACAAGTTCCTTCTGCGGAGGATACAGGTCTTTCATGCTTACCCACACATCCCCTGCATATTCGGAATCACAGCATGAACGCACCTCCTGCGATGCCATCAGATCCCTGATATCAATCCGTGTTATTTCATTCTCCATAACTCTGTTTATCCTCTCTATAAGTTCACATCTTTATCTTTTCACTACCGTTCATTGCCTCTTTTCGATCGCTCAACTGCTTTTTTGTGCTGTATACATCCGTTTTCACCGTTAATTATACCATAGATATAAGTACCTTGGAAATCTTTTCATCCTGCGCCATAAAGACTCAGATAAGCTAATATTGGCGTCATATCCTTAAACAGCAATCCTACATAGCATACATAAGCGCCAAAATGCAATAAATCAGAGCATTATTGGAAAGCATGGTTGGTAGAATACAGGCAAAACGCATGGTAACATCAGTGCATAGAGTTGCAAAAGCTTTGACGTTACAGAGGTCTAACCATAAGAACAAGCTGAAACACCAGGTAATATGAAGGGAGGAAAATACGATGAACAATAAGATCTATATCGATACAGAAAACTTTCTGATGCTTGCCGTAAAAGCTGCCAAAGCAAACGGTATCGTGGTTGAGGAAGAAAAAGAACTGCTGCGCAGATATAAAAAGTCAGCCGGCAGCAAAGAAACATGCAGTAATGACTGCCCCGATGACAGCGGCGTAAGTATTGAAACACTGGCCGCATATTTCGAATCTCTCACTGCTCCCCAGAAAAAAAGAGTACTGTTCGAGATCCTGGATGTTATGTACGCCGATCATCTTTTTGATGAATCCGAATGCAATTTCGTATATGACCTGGCAGGTCGCATCGGCATCGAAGAATCCGAGTTAAACCGCATATTCTCATTATATGAAAGCGGTTATCAACATAAACATCAAAACATTCTAGCCAGTTAAATGCTTTCCCAAGATCATATACCATCTTTATGAGCCGGGCGTTAAAAACGCGCCGGCTCATGTCTTTATATCATAAAACAAAATGGAATTATCCCGTAAATTATACCGGTTTAATAATACACCTCCTCATTTTTGCGCTTCTCCGTATTTATTGCTGATATCGGTGATCATTTCTCTAATAAGCTTTCCTGTCCTGACAGCGCGCGTCTTATCCGCCTCTATGGATATGCTGCCTCTTAACAGCGGCAATATAGTGGCCAGCGCATTCCAAAGCTTTTCTGCCATATCAAAAGCGTTATCTTCCGAAAGCTTTAACTGCGCCGAAAAGTTTTCTGCCACCACCTTGGAAGTGGTCAGTTCATATACCCTTTTTCTTATCAGATCAAGCGAATTATCGGGCCTTACTTTAGCAGACGCCGCCTGTTTTTCCCTGCATATCTTCTGAGCCTCCGCTATCTCGCTGCCTATCCTTTCTATATATGCATCATTGGTATGGCGCAGCTCTTTAAGCAGCTTCGCTTCCTTCATTATCTCTATCCTGTTACGGCAGAATTCCTCCTGTATATGGTCTATGCGCTGTTCTTTTTCAAGAAGCTTCTGCGGATCCGCCAGCGCAGATATGCTTAAGAGTTCATTAAAGCATTTAAGCACACCGTCATAATCCCGCTTTCTGATGATGGCGGAAGCCAGTCTGTTAAGCTCTGCGATATCCCTTTGACTTACCAATCCGTAATTCAGGATCGAAACCGTATCATCCCACCAGATCTCAGCCATTCTTTTTCCTCTTCTTTATACTGTCAAATTCGGGGACCACGATCATATTCAGCAGATTGAGTTTTGAAAAGAATTCGCGCCCGTCATCATATATATTATATCCCCTAAGCCCCAGTTCCAACGGAGAAGGGATAACTATGGTATTTTCCTTTATCTTCATGACCTTACGGACCATATCCTCAGAAAGAACCTTGCCGTAGCCCACGCCCCACTTTTCCCTGAAAGGCATGGATTCCTTGACCCTTACGATAAGCCTTCTGATAAATTCCTTTCCGCAAAGCGGATAATAGCATTTTCCTATGTTTATGGGTTCACCCGGCCTTTTAAGGCGTATGTCCGCTATAAAAATCTCGCTGCCAAGATAACTGGCCTCAAAAGCATAGAGATTTACCGCATAGTCATTCTGCTCCAGCAGACGTATCAGATTAAGCGCCAATATGCCTCTGTTCCTTATCTGATCTTCCGTAGTATCCCCGCTGTATGCCAGATTAATGTATACGTCTATGAATTTCTTTTCCTTTGCGCGTTCCAGCCTGAACATCGTTTTGGGCGTGCCTGCAAGGAAATTGGGCACATGCGGTCTGGAACCCACAACAGAAGGGATCGAACGCCTGTAAGAAAAAGACTGCCCGCTGACATTCTCCAGTTCCCTGCGCAGTTTCAGAAACATTTCAAAACCGGACTCATAACCACCGTGGCAGTATTCTATAGCCTGCTCCAGCTTAGCCCCCGCAAATGTCTCCGGCATTTCTATGCTCTTCTGCGAAGGAAATATCAGCCTGTTCACCTCGGGATTACTTTCAAGGTAAAGCTCCAGCGTGCTGAGAGAATGAAAATCCGTGCGGTATACCCTGTAGGTTTTTTCAAGATTTACCTCATAGATCCTTCCGATGCTCATACCCTTTTCCTTATTTTCCCAACAAGATCGGCAAACAGTACATACAGATCATACGCCCCGGATTTATTATTCATCCTCTTGGCTATGGCGCTCTTTAAAAAGCCCAGATATTCAGCTTCTTTTGTCTGGACAAATTCATAATTCATGATCTTTTCCTTCGTAAAGCTGCCGTTTTCCAGATACTGCTTTATCCTGAATGCATCGCGGGTCGTAAAGATACCCTGAGCCGGAATTCCGCTCGACTGTTCCCATTCATCTGTTGCAGCCCGGAAAGCGCAGCCGAATTCAAACCAGTCGGGATAAGCGCTCAGTATCGCTTTCTCCACGCGGTTATCATATCCCATATAGATCGGTATCATACGCTGCTGTACCGATTCCTCGATCTTCTCACGCGTGCTGTAGTTGATATCCGCTCCGTTTCCATCGGTATTGCCGGCAGCTATCACCCTGAAGTTGGCATGACGCATAACCTTCTCGCCGCCCGGAAAATGATAATAGGAATCAGTCTGATTGGACAGGAAGGAATTAAGCTTGACCGTAGCCTTGCTGTTGCCGTTATCAAGCTCGTCGCAAAAGGCTATGCCGCCGTATTTATAAAGCCTGTAGAAATTCGATTCGTTATAATCTCCCGTAGCCGTAACATATCCCAGGATATCATATTCTTCATTTATATATCCTATATCAGTGCAATCCAGTCCCAGCAGCTCTCCCACCTGCTTAACCATATAAGTCTTTCCGCAGCCTGAAGGTCCTATGAGATAAGGATTGACATTTTCCATTACCGCAACGAGCACATCATCAAACATCTGATGAAAAAGCTCTCCGTTATTCATGCGCCTTTCTTTTTCCTTCATTACCAGCGCATATCTTTGCTTAAACGGGATATTCCTGTCCAGTAACGGACTAACCACAGGAACGGCTGCCGCTTCTTTCCGCTCTTTGTGGACCACCTGAACATTGGGTGCCTGTATTTTTTTAGTTTCCTCCACCTCTGCAGTCTGCACAGTGCGTGCAGTTCTTTCTTTGGCCAGTGATGCAATATCCACATCCTTAAGCGTCGAAAGCTTTTCGAGGAACTTGATCATATCTTCATCCCGGCGGCTCTTAGCCAGCAGTTCCGTTAACGCCCCGTCGTTAGAAGCCGCATTCTCCACGCTCTCAATGATCCTGTCCGCCTCTCTCTTTAACCCCTGCATCTCTGCAGCCGCGCTTGCTGTAATGGTTTTAGCAACAGACTTGTATTTATTGATCTCCGATTCGGCATCCGAAAATACCTGTTTTAAGAATATCTCTTTATCCATGAAGATCGCCCTTTTCTGGGATTCTTCATATTCCTTCATGACCTCGGCCATATCGGCTTTGGCATTCTGCGTCTTTGTATTAAGAAATGCTTCCGTCAGCTTGCGCGCTTCTTCCGCTCTGCCTTCCACTTCATCAGCCACCTGTTCGAGCTGCCTGCTTTTCTTTTCGATAAGGTCCAGCAGGTCTTTGCCGCAATCTATTATGGCAGCAGCCTTGCTGACATTCTTCTCCACGCTTGCCAGTCTTACCGGATCAATGTCATAAAGCCCGCTGTTGCGCCTCACTCTAAGCAGTTCTTCCTCTATAATGGCATCGGCGGATATCATGGATCCGGCAGAAAGCCTCTCCGCCACCCTTACCAGGTGCACCATGTAAGCTTTATCGTCGATCAGATATTCCCTTACTTCCAGACCATAGGTCTTTATCCGTGCAAAGATGTCGTGGGAATACTTCTTCCCCATGATGAGCTTTGCCAGAACGATATAATTGCTCTTATCCGAAAAGGAAGCAAACAGTGAAGGATCATAAAAGCCCTGAAACAGGATGCTGTTTCCCAATACAAGTTCCCTGTATACTGCGATCTTTTCCTCCATACCGGGGGTATCCTCCCCCAGCCCGAAAAGCTCATCATAAAGCCCCTCTGCTTTCTGAAGAAGCGGCTCATAAGTATCTGTTTTTTTGCTGCTGCCCTTTATGCATTCCACTACATCCAGATAAAGCTCCAGCGGTCTGATCACCGGTTGATAGTTCCCGGCCTTTACACGTTCAAGCCTTCCCAGGAAAAGATCAAATTTTTCCGAACGCGAACCGCCCTTCAGCTCCTTTATGATCCTTGCCAGTCTCTTCATAGGCGTTTCTTTATTGTTTCCGGCATTTATCTCGGCCATTCATCTTCCTCCTACTCTGAAAAGATCTCCTATGCGCCATACACCCTGCCGGCAAAACAGACAGAATAATCTGCCTGAGCCGGATAAGGCATTTCAAGCATGTGCGCCTCGGCATAATTCTCCTGCTCGTAAAGCATAAAAGAATGTCTGCCGAACAGTATCTTCGGCTCTTCATCCCCCGTCGCCTTCCTGAATACCGAAGCCCTGCTGATATGCCGTTCATTCTTCTCCGCATACAGTATGCGGTATTCATCATCTCCGTCAACCGCAGTAAATATCACATTTCCCCACGGCAGTTCAAAAGCTTTCCATGTCAGCTCTTTTCCCGCTGCCAGCTGCGCTGCTCGCTGCGTCGGACGCATATCGCGCTTTTCCTCACAGATGATCTTATTTGCCGCAGCCACTCCCGAGCCTTCTTTAATGAAATAGTTTATGCTTACTCCAAAGCAGTCTAAGTCTATGATCATTTCCCCTCTGTAATAATATGCATCTTCGACAAAAGAGAGTAATATGCGTTCTTTTTCAAAAAACAGCTCCGCTTTCAGCTTATCACCTTTTTTTAATACATTGCAGATGCTCACTTCATAACTGTCATCACTTCCGATGATCATCCGGTAAGGAAAATGAAGCCGCTCATCACGACAGGCCGCAGTCAGAACTCCCTGTCCGAACCAGTCCCTGTACAGATCATAAAAAGAAATGCTGTCACCGCGCTCAGCATACAGTTTTCCGATCACAAACTTTATGACCGGCAATATATAGATATGTGCAAAAGCCTTGGGTAAAAAGAGAGGAGAATCTGTCTCCTTATAGCCTGCAAGGCGCTCTTTAAGCTCGCGCCCCACAGGCTGATTTACAAGATCAAGAATGCGGCGGGTTTCCCCGTCCGCCACTATGCGCCCTCCGGCAGCCTCTGCTGCGTATTGCGCTGCTATCCGTTCCAGCAGCTGCGGATAATGGTCATCCGCGCTGCATAGATTGATCACCTTATCCTCATAATAAGCCATGACGCCTCTTAAGGCATCACTCCCGTCGAACAGCTTATAGCAGTTGACCATTTTGAGATTTTTGATCCCGGCGATCTGATAAGCTGTTTCCCTGCTTTGCTGTGTCATAGATCAGACTCCGACCAGACTGTCAACATTGTTCTTATCAACCACATTTGCCCTGCACTTCATATTATCCGAAGGCAGTGGCTTTCCGGTAACTATCGAATTGAACATCCATACAATGGGATCATGTCCCTGCCCGAAAGGATCCTGACCTATGGCTGCAGAGATTATGCCCTTCTTGATAGCGTTAATGGCATCCGCCATTATCATCTGTTCGCGGTTCTGATCTTTGATCTCTATATCATCAAGATCTATCCTGCGCTTTTTGATCTCCTGAGCCTGTTCGATAAAAGCGCTCATCTGTTTTTTATTGCGGATAAGGTAAACAAGCAATACAACTATGATGATCGCTTCAAGACCTGCTATAACCCCCAAAACTATCTCCATAGAGTTCACCTCCATATATGTTGATATATCTATTTTGACATATCTGATGGAATATGGCAATATTACACTTTATGTAAATATTAAAGGTTTCTTTCCCTCTTGATATCCAGGCGCTCCTTTGCAAGGGTAATGGCCGCATTTACCAGCACGCCTGCTGCCGCTATCAGGATTATCACCGCAATATCGACAAACGACACTTTAGCAAGCTTAAGTAATGAACGTAAAGGAGGTATGACGAGTACGCTCAGCTGCAGCGCTATCCCTATAACAGTTATCACATTGAGCGCTTTGTTATTCCAGGATTCCTTTGTGGCAAAAGCAAGGCTTCCCCTGGTCTTGCATACATAAGCCATAAGCAGCTCGTTGACAGCCAGCGTACTGAAGCAGTAAGTCCTGCAAAGCTTAAGAAGTTCTTCATCGCCGCTGATATTTCCAAGTATATCACCCATGCCGTACCTGGTGATGACCGGAAGAAGAAAAGCCAGCAGTGCCACTCCGCCGCTTATAAGTCCCTGTATCACGATATTTATATAATCGCCCTTATTGAGTATGCCTGCCTTTACATCTCTGGGTTTCTCGTTCATGACGGCATCCGAACCCACATCCATGCCCAGAGCCAGTGAAGGCGCCGTATCTGTCAGCAGGTTGACCCAGAGTATCTGTATGGTGGAAAGCGGTGAAGACAAGCCCGCAAAAATTGCGGACGCCATAAGCACCACCTCACCGAAATTGGATCTTAAAAGGTAAACAACAGATTTCTTGATATTATTAAACAGGTTGCGGCCTTCCATCACCGCGTTCTTGATGGTGATAAAGTTATCATCCACAAGTATGACTTCCGCAGCATCCTTTGCTACTTCCGTACCGCCTATACCCATTGCTACGCCTATGTCGGCGGCTTTCAGCGAAGGCGCATCGTTTACGCCGTCGCCGGTCATGGAACAGATCTTTCCGTGAGACTGGAATGCCTGCACTATCTGCACCTTGTTCTCGGGAGAAACACGGGCAAAAACACGGTAATTAAGAACATTTGCTCTGAACTCCTCCGGATCCATGGCGTCTATCTCGGCGCCGGAGATACTCTGGGAGATATCAGTGGCAATATCCAGTTCCTTTGCTATGGCAAAAGCCGTGATCTTATGATCGCCGGTGATCATTGCCACTTCTATGCCGGCATGATGGCACTGGTCAACAGTCTCTTTTACGCCGGGCTTGGGAGGATCGATCATGGCGGCAAGTCCCACAAAGATCATATCCTTCTCCTGCGGTTTTTCATCCCCTTCGCGATACGCCAATGCCAGCACACGCAGCGCATCAGAGCTCATCTTTTCCGCGCATCTGCTGGCCAGGAGTACGTCCTCATTTGTGATGGGCCTCACTCCATCCGCATCCAGTATACGGTCGCATCTGACTATAACCGAATCTATGGCTCCCTTGGTATAGGAAACATTTTTGGTGCTGCCGTTCTTAACAACATGCCCCAGAGTGGTCATCATCTTCCTGTCGGAATCAAAAGGTATCTCATCAAAGCGTGTTATGCAGGACATTATCTCATCATACCCCAGCTTATTGTCCTTGGCATATTTGATAAAAGCCGTCTCTGTGGGATCTCCTATCTCTTCTCCTGTTTCCTCCGAATACTTTGCATCATTGCAGGCGATAAAGCCTTCAAGCAGTCTGGCAAAAACCGGATCGCTGCTCTTCACGCTTTCGGGCAGTCTCTCCTCTCCCAGCATATACCATTTGACAACCGTCATCTTGTTCTGTGTCAGGGTTCCGGTCTTATCGGAACATATGATGTTCACCGCGCCAAGGGTTTCTACTGCATGTATCTGCTTGACTATGGCGTTGCGTTTGCTCATCTTCTGTATGCCGGCAGAAAGCACCAGAGTGACCACTGTAGCCAGACCCTCGGGTATGACCGCAACGGCAAATGCGATGGATATCATCAGCGTTTCTATGATGGCTGTTTCGTAAATGAATATCTGACATACAAACATCAGTATGCAGAGCACCACGCCGGCGATGCCCAGCACCATGGAAATACTGTTCAGATTCTTCTGCAGCGGCGTCTCCTGCTTTGTGATCTTATTGAGCATGCGCGAGATCTTTCCGATCTCAGTGTCATCACCTATCCTCTCGACCACGCCGTCACCGCGGCCATATTCGACCAGAGTCGACATAAATGCCTTGTCCTTGCGGTCACCCAGAGGCGTCTTCTCATCACTCTTTTCATTGCAGTCCTTTTCTACTGCCAGGCTCTCACCTGTAAGCGCCGATTCATTAAGCTTAAGGGAACTGGTCTGTACCAGCTGAAGGTCTGCAGGCACCACACGCCCGGCTTCCAGCACCACGTAATCACCCACTACCAGATCGGCAGCCGGTATCTCTTTTTGCTGTCCGTCTCTTATTACCACAGCCGTAGACGCATTTATCTGCTTCAATGCCTCAACGGATTTCTCGGCTGATACTTCCTGCACCGTACCTATGATCACATTCGCCAGCACCACAACGATGATTAT
>CAMOEK010000046.1:0-17386 GCA_946612125.1 uncultured Lachnospiraceae bacterium
TTCGCCCTCAGGATGACACGATCCCGGTTGTTCTTCATTTCGCCCTCAGGATGACACGATACCGGTCATTCTGAGCGAAGCGAAGAATCTTTCAGTTAAGGTTCCCCTTCACCTGATCGAAGACCTTCTCCGCTCTTGTGCCGTATTCAGCCATCATATCATTTGCTTCTTTATTAAGCTTTTCTGCGGTATCGCGGTCTGCCATGGCCTTTGTATTGATAAATACGTTAAGCGATGCGCCAAACAATGCGGCCCTGCAGAAAGCCGCGCCCACGCCGGCATCCGAAAGAGCCAGACGGCTGCCTTTTTGTGCAAACTCTTCTATCAGTTCTATCGCTTCGCAGCACTTATGCATTATCTCAAGCGGTACGCCGCAGGCTGTCTTAAGCGCCGCTTCCATCACTCTTGCCTTCTCCGCCTTTTCCTCTTCGGTCTCCTTTGGCATGCCATACGCCTTCGCCAGCGGCTCAAAAGCCTCCGCATCCTTGTCTACCAGCTCCAGCAGCTGCGCCTGAAGCTTGTCAGCCTTTTCCTTAAGCGCTATTATATCCGCTTCCACATCGGCATATTTTTTCTTGCCGACGGTCAGGCTTCCCACCATATTTCCAAGCGCGCAGCCTACGGCGCCTACCAGCGCGCTGGCCCCGCCGCCTCCGGGCACCGGCTCCTTAGATGCCAGTACTTCAACAAATTCCTCTGCGCTCTTTTTCGTAAATCCGTACATTTTCCTTCTCCTTATCACACAAACATCAGCGATTTATTATTGTTCAGGAACTCATCCACTGCCGGATCATCCATGTCGACAAATACATCTCTTACTACATTGCGGTTCAGCTCCATCAGATTCCTGAGCCCCAGTATCGTTCCCTCACTGCTGCCCAGCCCCATCATGCCGTGGATTATCCTCTGCACTTCCTTTTTCTGCTGCTCGCTCAGTCCGCCGATAGCAGGGATGTTCTGCAGGAAACCTACCTTCTCAACCAGCGAATTTATCAGTATCGCCAGCTCCGCAGGATCCTCCGGCGCAACAGCCTTTCCTTCCAGATAATCATCTGCCGTCACATGCTTTCTCATTTCCCTGCAAAAGGCTATGAACTGATTGCCTTCCACTGCACCGACATTACCGATTATCTTATTACAAACAACCGCCTTGTTCAAGTCATCATCATACTTTAATATGTCGCTTACCCTCTCCCAGGAACGGGGCGTTGCAAATACCATAGCCTCCTGATCATCGGCCTGGGTGTGCAGCGCCGTGGGCTTGAAGCTCAGATAGTTTACCACATACGGATGGATCTTGAATGGCAGCGCAAAATCATACTTCCAGCTGTTAAAGTCGATATCGATATAGTGTATCTCAAAACGGTCTGCCAGCGGCCCGGCCAGATGGATATACACGCCGTCATCATCTTCCCTGTTTCCCAGTCCTATTACAAAGGTGCCTTCGGGCAGCCTGTACTGCCCCACGCGTCTGTCCAGGATCAGCTGGTAAGCCGCCACCTGAACCCGCTTGGGACAGGATGTTATCTCATCCAGCAGCAGTATGGTATTGGGTCCGTCGCGTTCTTCGTCTGGCAGGACCTCGGGCGAAAGCCATCTCGTTTTGGTCCTGTCCTCGTTGGGATAGATAAGTCCGCCTATCTCCACCTCGGACATCTGTGCCAGGCGCAGGTCTATAAGGGTATACCCAAATTTATCGGCTATCTGGCGCACCACCTGTGATTTGCCCACGCCGGGCGCTCCCAGGCCCAGCACGGCATGCTTTATGTTATGCTCGATATTAAACTCCACACATTCCTGAAATTCACGTAATGTCATACTATTTCTCCTTTTTATCCCGCTGACGGGTTTCAACAGCGCTTACACTGTATGATCCTAAGCTCTTTTCAGATCAGCCACCCTGCCCAGCTTACGCGCTTCACGGTCGTCACTGCTTTCGGAAAGCACTATTATGGTCTTCTTTTTGAGAGAAGCCACATTCTCACGGCATTCGCCGAAATATCCGTCGGTCAGTATCAGCAGCACGCCCGGCTTGATCCTGTTTTCATTTATATATCTGTATACGCAGTTTACATCCGTTCCGCCGCTGCTGTCAGGCATGGCTTTCAGCAGCTCCTGTGTGTTCTTTATATTTTTATATACCCGGCCCACCTCGGTATCCCAATAAGCCAGATTGATAACGCTGTTAAACTGTTTGGCTATGCGCGACAGCTGCGTCAGAAACTGTCCCAGCTCATTAATGCCTATGGAACCGGAACTGTCCACAAAAGCCCACAGCTCGGTAAGCTCATTCTCTATGCTTCCCAGACCGGGAACTATCATGTCCATATGCAGGTACTTGCGCTCCGGCGTAAAATACGAGCTTTCTTCCGATACCCTGCTCTCAAAAAAATCAGATAATATCCTGTCCCAGGGGAGCCGCTTTGATTCCGCCAAAGCGATCTTAATATCGGGAATGGGGCATCTTCCGCGCCCTGCAGCTTTCGATATCGCATCCTTTAAGATCTGATCCAGCAGGCTCTCCGCAAGCTGCTCTTCAAAATCACCTGCCTCAGCTTTCCCTGTCGCGATGATAAGATCATCGGGGATCATGTCCGGCGACAGGCTGCCCCTCCCCAGAGACACCCTGAACTTTTTGTTTTTTCCTAAAGCCGGATTATCCTTATTCTTCTCATACAGTTCCTGATATACGTCTTCGGCATTCCGGTTATAATAGTCCAATGAAAAAATGCCTTTCTTCGGCCGTTTCAGCATCAGCGATTCAACCAGGCCATATGGATTATATCCTGTTGAATCTGCCCGCAGGTGCGACATCCGCCGGTCGATAAAGCTGTTGACGACCAGATCACAGGCTATGTTCCACAGTACCTGATCACGCGTGCCCTGTCTTTTCCAATGCTTTAATACGACATGGAGCATTTCATGCATCAGAACATAATTCCGCTGCGGCGCTTCCATCGACGCCATAAAATCCGGATTGTATCTGATCCACCTTCCGTTGGTGCATGCCGTGGGAACGCTTCTGTCGGCTATTATGTTCAAACGCATCAGCACATCGCCGTAAAACGGCTCATACTTCAGCATAGCCATCTTAAATGCCAAAAGAGAATCGGCGACCTCCTTATCGGTCGTATGTTTATCCTTCGCCTTTTTGCGCCCTGCCGGTTTATCCGCTGTCTTTATTTCGATCTCCGGTTCAAGGTCTTCAGGTGTAAGGAATATCCTTTGTTTTACTCTATCCAGAATTCCCATATCAGTCTCCGTCCCACAAAACAGAAGCTCTGTCACCGTAGCCGGTGCGCAGCACATTATCGGAGCCGTATACCAGCCCCCTCACATAGGTTCCCGTCCAGGGACGTGTCTCGCGTCCGTAAAACTGTATCAGTCTGCCATCGTCACAGGCATATACTCCGTCAGTGCACATGCAGCGGTCAAAATCCTTAAACCCGCAGGTCACGAGCATGCGTCCGTCGTTATTATCCAATATTTCCGTATAGCTTACCTGCTGCGCGCGGGTATATTCATTTATGGCCATAGTGCTGATAAAGCCTACTTTGGGTATCCCGAGCGAATGCGCATATTCAAGAAAGCTCCGCGCAGACTGCGGATCTCCCACGCCTTCTTTCAGCAAAAGACAATTGAATACGAATACATCCTTAAAACTAACCAAAGCTATTGCTTCCCTCAGTTCTTCCGTTGCGGGCATCTTCACCCCGAAAAGCCTGTCGTTTACAGGATCCTCGTAATGATGCCTGCTGATATGCAGGCTTTCCAGCTTGTCGAGCCTTTCTATATCCTTAAGCCTGCCCAGACCGCTGCCGTTTGTATTGATGCTGATATCGATATCGTCTCCCAGCGTGTCATATATGATATTTACGGTCTCGTTTAACAATCCCGTATCGGTAAAAGGTTCCCCTCCGGATATGTTAACGCTTAAGAGCACATCCTTTTCCTTAAGATAATTCAGCACCCTGCTAAACTTTGCCGTATCTATCCGCGCGCCGCTCCTTTCGCCGGCAGCCACGCAAAAAGCGCAGGCGGCATTACAACAGGCCACCGGATTAACGCTAAGTATCAGCTTTACCTCCCGCTCCTTAACCTCCTCCGGTCCGTCTGCCACCCGGCAGCTGTATGCTTTTGCATCTATCGTTTTTCCAAAAAGCTCTATCGAGCGTGTTATCGCATTCATTTATGACAAAAGAGAAAGAAATCTGTATTTCCCGAATATAGTCTTTTTCATTTCTTCAGAGCAGGCTTTGCCGTTTTCATCATATACCCCATGGTCCAGCGTCATCGCCCGGTTTCTATCCATGCTCACCAGGTAACTTCTTCTTACAATATGGTATATCTTGCCCTGATATCTTACCGGTATCGATGTATGCCAGAAAACCCATCCGCTTTCATAGACCAAAAGCGCACTTACCCTGCCATCATCCTTAAACACCGTATCTTTATCATCAAAGCTTATCAGCCCCGAATCCAGGCGGCCGTATCTGAACTTTTCAATATCGACGCCTACCCTTTCAGTCAAAGACTGCTGATACTCAGCTTCGCTTTCATCTAAAACAAGTCCGTTCTCCCCTTTCAGGAGCATTTTTTTGATATATACCTCTTCACCAAGGGCCTCACGTCCCTCAAGGGGAAATACGCTGACCTTTAAGCCCTGGGGCCGGTATCCGCTTTGCGTCAGGAAAAGGCAGTGCATCTTCTCGTTCAGTTCAGCAGTATGCAGTTTCTGTTCGGAACTGCGCAGCAGCTTATACAGCAGCTCAATATCCCCCATCCCGGGGTCATTGCCGTAATCTTTCCGCAGCAGCTTTTTGCCGCTGCCCGCATCCAGAGATTCACGGCACAGCCTGTCATATGTTTCCCGTGACAGACTTCTCCGCATTTCAAGCCTGTCAACTTCCGAACCATAAAATACTTTTTCTCCGCATTTGTTAAGGCTCTCCGGAAGAATAACACAGTCTATGTTTCTGTGTCCGGCAAAGGAACTGTCACCCAGTTCCTGAATGCCTTCTCCGATGACCACCTTATGCACTTCATGGTTTCCCATCACAGCGCCGTCCCCGATACGCCGTATGCTCATATCGCCCATATCCGCATCTATCCTGATCTCGTCTCTGCGGAGCATTTCGGGCGAGGAATATACGCCGTACTGAAGCAGTACGCCATTTACAGCCACTATATCTTTATCTATATACTCATTCATCAGCTCTACCTGATTTCAACAATGCGATCTTCTGCGTTCTTCCTCTTCACGCTTAATCCGCTGCTTTCCTCTCCGGATCGCGATCCTGACCTGTTCGGGTGTAAGATCGGCAACCATTCTGAGTTCGGCAGCTTCCACATTCACTGTCGAAAGATGCCTCACCATATCAACCAGCTGCTTTTCGGTTCCGGCAGCTTCCAGAATATCCGCCAGCTCATGAAGAGTATAAGGCAGATTGCCCTCATCTCCGCGTTTTGTCAGATGAGAGATAAATCTCATCACATCGTCCTGCGTAAATGCCATAAAATATATTTCTCCCTTCCCTGCTGCCGCTCAGCCGCCTGTCCTAAACACCTTTCTCATGATGCTCTTCCATTATCTTCCTGACCCTGTCGCCGTTTGCCACAAAGAGCTTTGCTATCTGCGGATCAAAATGCGTTCCTGCGCCTTCCTCTATGATCCCCATTGCCTGCTCAAAGCTGAAAGGTTTTTTATAACTCCTTTTGGACACCAGCGCGTCAAACACATCCGATACCGCCATTATCCTGGCCGATAAAGGTATCTCTTCTCCCTTTAGTCCAACGGGATAACCCGTACCGTTCCATTTCTCATGATGATAGGTCGCCAGGTTTATCGCTTCCCTCAGATAACCGGGATCCGTAGTCAGCTTCATGGCGCTCTCCAAAACTTCCTTGCCTGCCGTCGTATGGGATTTCATTATTTCAAACTCTTCATCCGTAAGCTTGCCCTCTTTATTCAGGATCACATCCGAAACCTTTATCTTGCCCACATCATGCAGAGGCGCGGAATTGCAGACATCCTCAACAAACTCATCCGTGATCGCATCGGCATATACGCCGTTCTCTTTCATGAGTTCCATTATCAGCCTTACATAAGCGGCGGTCTTGCGCACATGATCACCGGTATTCTTATCACGGCTCTCCACCAGGTCTGCCATGATGTAGATCAGGCCGTTCTGCATATGGGCTATCTCTTCGCCCTTTTTCTGCACATCATCCAGATACGCCACGGTCTTTCCTATCGTCTCCGACAACGCGCCGTACAGATTCTCTATCTCATCCTTTGTGGTGATATCCAGATCCTTAAGCCGCTCAACGCCGATCCCCAGCGCTTCCTCACTGTCGTAGGCAAATTTCTGAGCCGCAAAGGTCATGGCATCGATCGGATATACCAGATTATAATCCAAAAGCCACATGCCCAGCGCCAGTATCATTATAAAGAAGCCTATGAACAGCGATGTAACCTTGGTAAGAAAGCGTATCCTGTCAAGATCCACCTCCTGCATGTTAATGTCCGTGCAGGCGTAGCATACGCATTCGCCGTTACGATCATATACCGGCTCGTAGTCCGTCAGCAGCCATCCATAAGTATCATTGGTGATGATGGGCTCTATATCCTTTCCTTCCAGCAGATCCGGGATCTCAGCCTCGAAGGATTCATCAAAGGGCACCAGATCTCCCAGCTTTCCTCCCTCCAGCGTTTCGGTATCAAGGTCGAATACCACGTAGCAGCCGTCAGGCCTTATCTGGTATACATACACGTATTCGATATAAGGCGAGCTGTTCCTTATCCTGTACAGCTGATCCAGCGTATCCTTATAGTCCTGCGATACAGGGCCTTCTTCAAAATAATCATTTACCCTGTCGGGATTGATGGTTGTGGCCGCCAGATTGGCCACGTTCCTGCCTATGGTCGTATACTGTTCGATCGCAAAGGACTTGTAGAGTATGAAGCTTATGGTAGTGGTCACCACGGCTATCACCACCATTATCACGCATATGATGAATATTATCTTGGTCCTTAACGAAAAGCCGCGGGTATCGCTCTTTCTGGAATGCTTAACCTCCGAGCGGCTCATCGGTTTCTGCTGCCAGCCTGCCAGCTCAAAGGATTCTTTAAGCTTATCCGGCATCAGCTTAAGTATTATGAATACCGGTATCACGGTGATCAGCTTATCCTGCAGATCAAGGCATACATCCGATGCCATCTTCGCATGCATCAGACTGAGCTTTCCCTGTGCAAACAGTTCTGCCACAAAAGGCACTGTGATATCATCACCGCTTCCGCAGCCAAACAGCAGATAAGTCAGCACCGATCCCAGGCAGCCGCCCAGAAAGGCAAACACAGGAACCGTAATGAGCGTCTTTAAGAAAGAATTAAAGAAGCCCCTTTTATACATATAAGTGCCGGACACCGCTATCAGCACGCTGATCACGGCATAATAAGCATTTGACGCATCGGCTGTAGCGTTGATCACATTGGTGCAGTAACCTACCACTATGCCGGGAAGGTACCCGCCTAAGGCTGCAGCCAGAAGCGTGCCTATACTGTCCAGATACAGCGGCAGGCCCATCGCCACAACCAGGCGGTTTATCAGTATATTTATAAATACCAGCGCAGCATAGACTATAAAAAGTCTGCCAAACGAATTATTCCTTGCAGCTTTGTGCACCTGATCTTCCATGAAAGCCGTCCTCTCCTCGTCAGTTAGCGCCCTGCTCTTATTCACACTACTGCTTTGTGTAATCTTTTAACAGATATATAAAACCGAACACCCTCGCGGAAGGCATCCATGCCCCGCTCTTAAAGCCTATCGGCAGCGTGTCCGCCTGCGTATTATCCGATAAGCTCTTATGTTCCATATATTTATCAGCCAGTTCCTTTGATACCGGCAGCAGCACCACGTACTCCTCTTCACTTCCGATATAATGAAGTCTCTTATCATAGATAACTTCTTCACCCACAAACACCCTTATGGTCTTTCCGTTATCTTCGCGAAGGAAATGAAGCTCAAGGAGCATATCCGCGCCTGCAGCCGCTTTCATATGATAAATGAACCCGCCGCCGGGATTTGCCGATCTGCTGGTGCCGTTATTGGTGATGCCCGTAGAACCGTTATCCTCCATGGCATGCAGCTCATCCACCTCGTACTGGCCGTATCCGGGCTGTACCACATCCAGTATGTTTTCCCTGCGCTTTTCCTCGAGCTCGCGCCTGCGCATCTCTTCTTCCCTGCCTGCCGCATCGGCGCTCTCATCGATAAAATACCAGTAGATGCCGTATCTCTCACGCTTCTTGCGGTAATGCGGCGCAAACACCAGCTCCTGATCCGTATCTTTTAATCTGAACTTAAGTCCGGCGGGATCCTTTTCAAAATGCGAATCGATATCCCCGATAAACTCTTCTACCGTTCCCTCATTCACCTTGATATATTCGCTCTTTACCAGCTTGTTGGTAGGGATGGTCACTATCACGCCCGTGCTGCCGTCCTGCATATCCTCGCAGCCCAGATCAGCCGAAAGCACCACAGGTCCGTAACGGAAGGCAAATACGCTGTCACAGTCGGGCAGGCCGCAGGCCTTCACCTTCATATCAAAGCAAAGCTCTATCTTATCACCGTCTTTCCAGCTGCGGCGTATCTTTATATACCCGTTCTCCGGCGCCGGCTCCTGTGAAAGGCCGCCATCAGCAGTCTCTGCATTCAGCTTATAAGCTTCGGCCCAGTCGGGTATCCTTAGGCACAGCGCAGCTTCCACGGCAGTATCCTTATCAGCTGTCTTAACAGTGAGCGCGCACTTATTGCCGTCGGGCAGCGCGCTTTCCTGTATCAGCTTAAGCCCTGCCTCATCATCATCCAGCACAGAGGATACATACATGTTCACGTATATATTGTCCCCGTCCTTAAAATAGATGCTGTCGTTTAGCTTGGTAAAGTTCTCCATTCCCGTACCGGTGCAGCACCAGAACTTATCAAAGGGAGTGCCGTACACCTTATAATATCCGGTAGCCATGGGCTGGAAATACATGGTCATTCCGTCATCGGGATTCTGGGATGAGAGTATGGCGTTGATCAGCGTATTCTCGTAATAATCCGCATACTTCTTATCCCCTGTTATCATAAAGAGCTTGCGGCTCATCTTCAGCATATTGTGGGTATTGCAGGTCTCGTTGTTGCAGTTGGTCCTCTCCGTATCCAGCACATAATCTTCGCCAAAGTGCTCCCACTCGCTGTTGCCGCCCGTGATATAGGTATGGCGTTCCACCACCATATCCCAGAACGCCTTAACATACTCAAGATACTCCGAAGCCTCATCGCCCAGTATCATATAGCGGTTGAGCGCCCCCAGGAACTTGGGGATAGTGGTGTTTGCATGATGATTGTTGAGCACATTCTTTTCGCCGCTGTAAACCTTCTTAAACAGCGTCTCCTCGTCAAATACATGCGCAGCAGCCAGATGCTCCTTCTTTCCGGTATTCTTATACAGCTCATACAGCGCGTCGTTTATTCCGCCGTATTCTATGCCCAGCACATGCGCGCGGGTCTCCTCCGACCACTTTGAGCAGCGCGCATACGCCCAGTCGCCTATGCCGCTGCCCAGCTTAAGCGCATTCTCATAGCCTGTAAGCTCATATACGCTCATAATGCCGTCCAGCAGCTTGTGCAGCGTATACCAGGGCACCCAGCTTTCGGTGATTATATTGGTCCTGCCGAATTCGACATGATCAAACTGCAGTTCCACATTGGAGGGATCCATGATCTTGGCCCCGAATACAAAACCGGGTTTGCCTTTAGAGGCAGCCTGGCACTCCAGAAGTCCGTCAATAAGGTCTGTCATCTTTTTATAGAGCACATCCTTATCTTCTTTATCCACACCGGGATTAACATAGCCCTGGGCTGCTGCCGTAAGGTAATGTCCCAGGGTATGACCGCCTATCAGCATGCTTTCCCAGCCGCCGTAGCGCTCTTTTTTCATCGGCAGACCGGCTGTTTCATAAAAGCCGGCCAGCAGTCTGTCCGTGTCAAGACTCTTTAAGTAGGCAACGTCCTTGATGCAGGAATTTGAAAAATAAGCATCGGTCACCTGCACCTGTGATTGTCCGTAAGGGTTGATCATGGGATTAATCCTCCGTAATTATTAAAACTTTTCTACTTCAGGGGCATGTGTAAATGCGCTGAAAGTAGCGGTTGCATCCTTCATATAGAAAACCTCGGTATTTCCGTCGTCTGCGGAATACATGCTCTGAAGCGAAGGATACGCCTCCAGCATTGCCACACGCGCTTCTCTTCTTTCATCCTCGACCAGTGTGCAGGCCACGCGGAGCCATTCGCCGTTCATGAATGCGCAGATCTCAACCTTGGGATTTGCATGTATCTGCTTTGATACATCCTTTGACTTGCCGGTCTGAATGTAAAGCCTGCCTTCAAAATTATTGATGGTGCCGAAAGGCCTTACCCTTGCCTGATCACCGTCAACTGTTGCCAGATAATATGTTCCGGCTTCCTTTAAAAACTTCTCGGTTCTTTCCATTTTGCATTCCTCCTTGATATATGATCTTTTTTAAATGTTCAATTCTCTTACGATCCTGCGCAGCGGCAGTATATTAGCGGGCGATACCGAAAGCCCGTCAACTCCCATCTTTATAAAACTCTCTGTCAGCGTGGTATCCGCCGCCAGCTCTCCGCATATCTCCACGCTTATGCCCGCCTTATGGCCGTTCTCCACGCTCATGCGTATCAGCTCCAGCACAGCGGGATGATGCCTGTCATTAAGCTCTTTAAGCTTGTCATTCCTGCGGTCCGCCGCCAGCGTATACTGTATCAGATCATTTGTTCCTATGCTGAAAAAGTCCGCTTCCTTTGCCAGACTGCCGCTTATCAGCGCTGCTGCCGGCGTTTCTATCATTATCCCCAAAGGCACATTTTCATCAAAAGCCGTGCCGCTCTCCCTCAGCTTCTGCTTTACCGCTTCCGCATGCTCCCTGCAGCGGCGCACTTCGTCAACGGAAATGATCATCGGAAACATTATAGAGACCTTTCCATAAGCCGACGCCCTGTATATAGCCTTTAGCTGGGTCCTGAAGATCTCCGGCCTGTCGAGGCATATGCGTATGCCTCTGTAGCCCATGGCCGGATTCTCCTCTGCCTCCAGGCCAAGATATTCCACCTTCTTATCGGCGCCCAGATCCATCGTGCGGATCACCACGGGTCTGCCGCCCATCCCCGAAACCACAGCCCTGTATTCCCTGAACTGTTCTTCCTCCGTAGGCAGTCTGTTGCTCCTTAAGTACAGGAATTCGCTGCGCATAAGCCCTATTCCTTCGGCGCCGTTTTCCAGCGCGGCAGCAGTATCCTCCGCGCTGCCTGTATTTGCATACAGCCTTATCTCCCTGCCCTTTTGCGTTATGCTCTTTTCTGTCTTAAGCCCGCGCAGGGCATTAACATCTTCTTCATGGCTGCGGCTGCGCTTCCCTGCTTCCTTAAGCATCTCTTCATCCGGATCCGTTGTCAGCACGCCGCCAAAGCCGTCGACTATCGCCGCCTTTTTATCCCAGGCTTCGTCTATCTCTATACCCATTATCGCCGGGATGTTCATGATCCCCGCCAGAATAGCGGTATGCGAATCCGCAGAACCCAGATGTGTAACAAAGCCCAAAAGCTTTGATCTGTCAAAGCGCATGGTCTCTGAAGGAGACAGATCCTCGGCTGCCAGTATCACCGGCTCCTGCGGCGCAAACTCATCATCCTCTTTAAGCAGTACCTTAAGCAGCCTGTCGGTAACATCCCGTATATCCGCGCTGCGCTCCCTGATCAGCTCATCGTCCATGTCCGCAAACATGTCTTCAAATCTTCTGCCTGCAGCCTTCACGGCATATTCGGCGCAGACCTTCTCATTTTCGATCATCTCGGTGATGATGTCGTTATATGCGCCGTCTTCAAGTATCATGCTGTGCATTTCAAAGATGGCAGCGCTTTCCGGCCCTGCTTCATTTAAGGTCTTATCATAAAGAGCCTGCAGCTGATCCGATGCTTCTGCCTTTGCCTCTTCAAGCTTAAGAAGCTCCGCTCCCACATCACTGATCTGTGTCCGCTCGATCTGCTTTTCCTTTCTCTTATAGATGCAGATCTTTCCGACGGCTATGCCCTTAACAACGGCTGTTCCTTTATACTGACGCACTTAAGCCTCCTGCAAACCATAAATCGCCTTTTTAAATTATATCCCACAGCACTGTTAATGTATAGCTTTTTTTCGCCCGCTTTCTATTGCTAATTGCCATTATCCCATATATACTTAAAACATATCGTTGTTCTTATGAGGGAGGATTCAAAGATGAAAAATAAAAGATTTTGGGCAGCAGTCCCGGCTCTGGCACTGGCTCTGTGCGCCTGCACAAACACCCCCGAAAGCAGGGGATTGATAGACGATGATCGTAAGGATCCCACGCCTGCTCCCACGCAGGCAGCAGAAACTCCTACTCCCACAGAAACTCCTGAGCCCGTCGTTGACCTCAGTCTGTATGAGGAGATGGCCAACTGGAGCTATGTCTTTTCCAGCGGCGCCGGCGGCTGGGCAACAGAGCTCACAGTCAATCCCGACGGCAGTTTTAAAGGCGAATATTATGATTATGATATGGGCGTCACAGGTCCGGGATATCCAAACGGCAGCAAGTACGAATGCATCTTTAACGGACACTTTTCGACTTATACCGAAACCGCGCCCTACATCTACAAAGTAACGATAGGCGATATCAAATATGAGCACACCCCCGGCACAGAAGAAACAAAGGATGACATGCACTATATCTATACCGATCCCTACGGTATCGGCAGTTCAAAAGAACTGATGGTCTATCTTCCGGGCGCTCCGGTCAAAGACCTTCCCGAAGGCTATCTTTCCTGGGTAGGCTACGATAATTTCAATTCTACAAAGAACGGCTTATGGGACAAGGACTATCCCGAAGATCTTCCCATGTGCGGCATCTACAACGAAGCCGATGATACCGGTTTTGATTCCACAAACATTTCGGGGGTAAACAAGAACTACCTTGTAAATTCCACGGCTCTGCCCGGCCTCAAAAATATAAGGTCCGAGATACACAGCGATAATACTTATTACTTTGAGGATATGTCAGAAGACGGCACCATAAAGATCAGCAATATATGCTTCATAACTGACAAACATTACCTTACCTATGCCAACGCCACAGCTCAGGCCGAATTTGCCGATCTGTGCCTCAAGCAGTTATTCTCAAGCGCAAGCTCCGACGACCTGACCATTTACGGTTATGGTGACGGCGATAACCCTATTGCTTCGACTCATATCATGGTGAACGGCAGAGATGCCCTGTTTGCTTTATGGCTCGAGGGTTCCAATGAGGATACGCGCTATAACATGGGTATTTTCACGGAGTCCCGCATGGCATGGGATTCCACCGTTCCGGGCTACGGTTACGCCTATGTGATATCCGTTTCCCCGGATTACTGTATTTATGATTACGGCACCCTCGATAAATATCTTTTATCGCTCACTTTCAGCGGACTGCAGGATAAACTCTCTTCCGCTTCCGAGAACGACGTGTGCCAAAGCGGCTATTACAGCGTAAAGCCCGGCAGCGGCAACGGAAAGATATTAATGCAGGAACTGGAGCTGATCTATCTCGATGAAACTGACAAACTTAAACAATACGGTCTGAGCACCGATCCCAACGATTACATGAACGACTATACCTTCGGAGAAGTCACTGACTATTTTGAGTATAACATCTCCGACGACTGCCCGATATACTTTGTCTATATGGAAAATGTATTTACCCAGCCCCTTGATATAAAGGACTTCGCCACCTGGTCCGAAGACGATCCGGACGGCGGTCTCATGCAGGTTTATTTTGACAGTAACGGCGAGATAGTTCTGATGAGCGCGCCCGATCCGTATTAAGACAGGACTTCTTCAAAAAGTTCAAGACCAAAGCTGCTCTTCTCCGGGGCGTGGGGTATCATCTTAAAGGTACGTTTCCCGTCCGTAAGACGCTCCGCCCCCAGAAAGCCGGTCTCCTTATCATCCGGCCCGGTCTCATCGTACATTCTCTGCGCAAAGGACAGAAGGTGTGTCACGGTAAAGATCCTGACGCCTTCTTCCTTCAGCGCTTTTATTATATCATAAGCTATCGCTGAACCTTCTTTCTCCGTGGTCGTCGCAAAGGACTCGTTTAGCAGTATCAGTGAATCCTTACCCAGATGATCGATTATCCTGTCCATCCTCTTCAATTCTTCATCAAGCCTGCCGCTGTTCATCGCGCTGTCCTCGCGTCTTGTGAAGTGCGTAAAAAAGTTGGGATACAATCCGCTCCTGTACTGCTTTGCAGCCACCATCATGCCGCACTGCATCATCACCTGAGCTATGCCCACGCTGCGCAGGAAGGTTGATTTGCCGCCCTGATTAGCGCCGGTTATCACTGCCAGCATCCTGCCGTCTAAGCTGCCGTCATTTCCCACAGCCTGCTTCCCGGTTTTAAATACCATGGCTGCTTCTTTCAGATCCGTATATTTAAAGGAATCCTGTTTCCCCACCTCCGGAAAGCAGTTCTCTATCTGATAGCGCTTCATCTGATAGCGGATATTCATCGCCCCTATATAAAAGCCCAGCTGGAAACGCAGCTGATCAAAGAAATACGAAAACGACTGCAGGATATCACGGAAGTAAGACATCACGCAGCTCACAGCCTGAAATTCCATTTCCGCGGCATCCGACTGCAGTGCCGAATTCCTGTAGAGCGCGATATATTTGGGCATGATGCGGTTGATCTGTCCTTTGATCTGCGCAGCCAGACCGTAAGGATTGGAATAGGACACCACCTTGTTTTCCATTTTTTCAAGCCTGATATCGCCCAGTTTAAGGCCGTCGGCTATGCCGCAGTCAAACTCTATCAGCGGCCGGTTCATCTCGTACATCCCGCGCTCCGATGTTCCCGAATAAGCATTGGCATAAAAAAGCATGCTGTCCATCACCTTGTCCAGATTCTCCTGCAGCTCTTCGGAATAGCCGGCGTCAACGCGTTCAAACAGATCGATAAAGCCCTGAGAGCTCAGATCCCCGGCTCTGGTCAGCAGCAGACTGCGCACTTCCTTCATGGCATCGGTCAATAGACGCAGCACGCGTATATCCGTTATCAGATCGGATTTCGAATCCACCACGCCTGTATGGCTCTTGTTCTTTCCCAGCTTCTCGCAATCCGCCAGTACCCTCTCCGCAATAGAATAAAGCTCCGCAGTCAGTTCCTCATGCCTTATGCAGTCCTTTAACACGCTCTGCCGGAAATGCACTTCTTCCGCGTTTTCCAGCGGCACGCACATAACTCTTCTTACTGACTGGTCAAAGAACTCATCTTCAACTTCACGGTAGACCTTCCTGTTTACTTTGACCACGCTGTCGATGGACGCCGCCTTAAAAAGCGCATCCAGCCCCAGATCCTTTACGATCCCTCTCCAGTCATAGTACTGCTTTATATGCGTCCAGTCTTTATATGAATACAAAAGATTTACGTTCACTTAAATCTCTCCTTTATCTTCTCATAAGTAAGACCGTATTTTTCCACACGGCTGTTCACGCCGGTATTTTCAACAGCTTTATCCCTCTTGATGCGATAGGTCTGAACCTTATGCTCATCTACCTGCGCCCGCAGGCTCACAACGCCTTTTGCCGAATCCGCCAGTTCGTTCAGATGCGTTACATATATCCCCCTGCACTTACGGTCTATAAAGAATTCCAGCACCTTTTTGCCCATGATGCATGCATCATAATTTGCCGCAGTGGTAAAGAGCTCGTTTATCACCACGAAGGCACCCTCATGCTCTTCCTTATACATAGGCTTGAGACGCTCCAGCTCATCAAGCAGTTTTCCCCTTCCGCTTTCCGTGCTCTCCTCCACGGAGAAGTGCGTCAGCAGATCCGTAAAGTGAGGCAGCACGGCGTCCTTCGCCGGCGCATCCAGCCCCATCTTTGCAAAATATATAAGCTGTCCCAGGCTTCTGGCAAAAGTGGTCTTGCCACCCTGATTGGGCCCGGTCAGCACAAAGAAGCTCTCACCCTCAAAAAACTCCGCATCATTATCGACGACTTCCTTTCCACTCGCCGCATTCACCAGAAACAGCGCCAGATCGTACAGTCCGCTGACGCGGAACCTGTCCTTTGATACCACGGGTTCGCAGAATACGCAGCCCGCTTCCCGCGCTTTTTCCATAAACCTGATAAAAGCCACGTAGTAAGACATCTCCGTCGGAAGCCTTAGCACGTCTTCACGCGCATGATCTTTATACCGCTCCGCGTATTCCTCCAGCCTCTTAAAGAAATCCTTATGCCCCTTTGCAAACTGGCGTATAATCTCGGCTTCCAGATCCGAAAGACCCGGCTCTCCCAGGAAAGGACTTTTTACGCGGTAATCCTGCCCGGGGAAAGTCTCCCTCAGCAGCTCGTCGAATTTACCGCTCCCGCTGCCGGCAGCTACCGTGAACCTTTCTTTTTCGTAAGTTAGCAGCACACGGAATGAAGCCAGCTCGGAATAAAGCTTTTTGGTATCTTCCCTGAAAGCCCTGTATACTTCGTCACCGATCACCCCCTTAACAAAGGCGTCCAGCCCCGAAAGAGCCTCCGAGGTAAAGCTCCTTTTTGAAAGCGCCCCGGACAGTTCCTCAAGCGCATCCGAATAGCATACCGCAGCCCGCAAAAGCCACACCTGCTTCTGCGCCTTTACTTCCACGCGCTCCCTGCGCTCCATGCATACCAGCCGCTGACGCATCTTCTCCAGAAAAGCCGTAAATACGGGGTGCAGATCTTTCCCCTTTATCTCCGAAAAAGCCGCGCGCCGGTAATCAGAATTTTCGCTGTCACCGGGAAGAAGATGATAAAGCTCTTTTACCTCATCCCCCCAGCCTTCACAGATCCTTTCTATGACCTGGTCAAGATTCAGATCCCTCAGCATCTCTCTTTTTCCGACATCAATATCTGCCGTTTCGTTTTTCCTTAACAGACTATATGGCATATTACCCTTTCCGGATCGATAAGATCCTGCGCTCATCGAGCCCTGCGCATAAAAACGGGGACAGAGTCGTTTAAACCCTGTCCCCGCTGATAGCAGGCATCAACTTACTTATCAATCCATTTCCGTTTCGATATATTCTATCGTCTTTCCGCATACAGGACAGGTAGGGAATGTGGGCTTTTTGCTCTCATCCACGCTGTCCGTCCAGGCATACTGTGAATCGCAGTTTCTCATCATTATGCGGCTGCCTTTTTCCGGATATATCTTTCTGTGCGTTATCAGCACATAATAGCATTTTTCTTCTTCCTCCGCTGCAGCCGGCGCTTCCGCTGCCGCTAC
>CAMOEK010000047.1:0-16999 GCA_946612125.1 uncultured Lachnospiraceae bacterium
ATCTTTTGCGTTCGAATGATATAACATACAGGCAGAAAGGAAGAAATGAAGAAAACAGAAGTAAAGACAATTAAAAAGAATGGATCCGCAGATAAAAGCCGTAATAGATCCGCCAAAGGCGGCAAGGTTTTTGAAGGTGTGATCACAACCAACAGAAAGGGCTTTGGCTTTGTTAGCTGTGAGGGTATGGATGAGGATATCTTTATACCCAAGTCTAAGCTTAACGGCGCCTTTCATCGTGACAGTGTAAAAGTGGAACTGATAAACGGACACGGTAAGCGGAGCGAAGGCCGTGTGCTCAAGGTTTTAAAGCATGAAATAAAGCAGTTGATCGGAACATATCAGCAGTGCCGTGGCTTTGGCTTTGTGGTGCCGGATAACATCAGGGTGGCAGAGGATATTCATATTGCCGCAGGCATGGAGCACAATGCAAAAGACGGAGAGAAAGTCGTGGTCAGGATGCTTTCTTACGGCGGTGACAGAAGAAGCCCGGAAGGATGCATCACAGAAGTGCTGGGTGATCCTTTTGCGCCCGGAGTGGATATACTGTCGGTGATCAGGACACACGAACTGCCCTGTGATTTTGATGATGAGGTTAAAGAAGCTTCTGAAGCTGTACCTGTAAAGATCAGAAAAAGCGAGATAAAGGGACGCAGGGATCTCAGGGATATCATGATGGTCACTATAGACGGAGACGATTCAAAGGATCTGGACGATGCCGTAAGCCTGACGATGAAGGGAAAGGATTATATACTGGGCGTACATATAGCGGATGTGAGCCATTATGTAAAAGAAGACAGCGCGCTGGATAAAGAAGCACTCAAGCGCGGCACCAGCGTATATCTGCCGGGAAAAGTGATACCCATGCTGCCCGAGAGGCTGTCAAACGGCATATGCTCGCTTAATGCAGGCGAAGACAGACTTGCTATGAGCTGTATAATGCGTATAAGCGCAAGTGGTCAGATAAAGAGTTATGATATCTGTGAATCGGTGATCAATGTTGACCGGCGCATGACTTATAACAGGGTGGCGGCCATACTTGAAGGAGAGGATAAGGCGCTGCTTAAGGAATATAAGGCTTTTACAGGCATGTTTAAACGTATGGAGAGACTGGCTCTGGCGCTTAAGAAGATGCGCAGCAAGCGCGGCGCTATCGATTTTGACCTGCCGGAAAGCAAAATAGAGCTTGATGATGAAGGGCGGGTGCTAAGTATAAAGGCTTATGAGCGGAATACGGCAACTGCCATGATCGAACAGTTCATGCTTAGCGCCAATGAATGCGTTGCTTCTTATATGCTGGGCAAGGCTTTGCCTTTTGTATACAGGATACACGAGACGCCCGATGCAGACCGTATGGGAGAGCTTATGGACTTACTTAAAGGCTTCGGTTATAATGTTAAAGGTGATCCGGCAAAGATCAAGCCCAAAGAAGTGCAGAGACTGATAGCAAACAGTCTGGGCAAACCCGAAGAGGATCTTGTGCGGTCTTTATCCTTAAGGAGCATGAAGCAGGCCAGGTATTCCACCGAATGCACAGGACATTTTGGACTGGCAGCAAAGGAATATACTCATTTTACATCGCCGATAAGGCGCTATCCGGATTTGCAGATACACCGCATACTTAAAGAGCAGCTTCATGATAAACTGAAAAAGAAGCGCATAGCTCATTATGAGGATATACTTGAGGGCGTAGCCAATAAATGCTCCGAATCTGAACGCAAAGCTGTTGACGCCGAGCGGGATGCGGATAAGATGAAGATGGCCGAATATATGCTGGACCATCTGGGAGAAGAATTTGACGCTGTGATAAGCGGTCTGACAGGCTGGGGTATGTATGTGCAGCTGCCCAATACCGTGGAAGGCATGGTACCTGTAGCTAAGATACCCGGTGATGAATTCAGTTATTCTGAAAAAGAGCATGCCATGGTAGGGCGTTTCAGCAGATCGCGCTACAGTCTGGGGCAGAAAGTCAGGGTAAGAGTAACAGATGTTGATAAGCTGATGCATACCATAGAATTTGAACCGGTATGGGAAGATAAAAGGGGGCGTAAGAAGAAAAATGAAAAAAGACGGAATAAAACTCGTCGCAAATAATAAAAAGGCATATCATGATTATTTTATAATCGAAAAATATGAAGCCGGGCTTGCTTTGGTGGGCACGGAGGTAAAAAGCCTCCGCGTCGGCAAGTGCAGCATCAAGGAAGCTTATGTCCATATAGAGGACGGCGAGGCATATGTTGTCGGGATGAATATAAGCCCTTATGACCACGGCAATATATTTAACCGTGATCCCATGCGGACCAGAAAGCTTTTGCTGCATAAAGCCGAGATAATCAAACTGATAGGTGATACCTCCGAAAAAGGTTTTACCATCATGCCGTTACAGGTATATTTTAAAGATGGCAGAGCCAAACTGGAGATAGGGCTGGCAAAAGGCAAGAAGAATTATGATAAGCGGGCGGACATAGCCAAGAAAGATGCCCGCCGTGAGCTGGAGCGTGAGTTCAAGGTTAAAAATCTTTAAACATTTTTAAGCTGCGGGGTTATTGAAATACGCAGCGTTATCCGATATAATATTAAGCGCTTAAAATAATATATGGGCCTGTCAGGTTTCGACGGGGTACCTTAAGTTGAAGAAGCTATCCGCAGGAGTGCGTCAAACCCAAAATTAAACTAAACGCTGAAGATAATTTAGCACTGGCTGCCTAAGGGCAGCCCGTCCTTCCCGGTGCACCTGCACATCGGGGTAAGGGCGTCGGTTTGCAGGAAACGCATATGCAAAGCTTTGAGCATATGGCAGATCCATGAAGCTACTGAAACCGTTACGTTGTCGATGACATAACGGCAGAGGGAATGTCTGATCATCGACTATGATAGTAGAAGGGCAAGGGCGGGTGTTTCGGACAGGGGTTCAATTCCCCTCAGGTCCACTTAAATAAATTATTAGTCTTTTTGGACATATATATATGCTGTTTAATTCCCTTGAATTTGCTTTTTTTCTGATAATAGTCTTTGCTGTATTCTGGGTATTGCCTGAAAAAGTCAGACCGTTCATTCTGATGATATCCAGTTTTTATTTTTATATGCGCTGGAAGGCAGTTTATCTTTTGCTGATCATCGCGATCATACTCATATCTTATCTGTGCGCTTTGGGGATAGAGAGCTGCCGCAAAAAAGGCGGGAGCCGGAAAATGCAGAAGCTTTATGTGGCTCTTAACTGCGCCGGATGTCTCGGGCTTTTATTTTATTTTAAATACTTCAATTTTATCAGTGAGAGCATTAATGCTTTTATGCAAAGATTCAATATATCCGGAGGCGCTCTGCTGATCGATGTCATACTGCCGGTAGGAATCTCCTTTTACACTTTTCAGGCGGTAGGATATGTTGTAGACGTATACAGGGGGGATACCAAAGCCGAGAAGGATCTTATTATCTACGCTGCTTTTGTATCTTTCTTTCCCCAGCTTGTGGCCGGTCCCATAGAGCGAAGCACGAACCTGCTGCCGCAGATCAAAAAAGCTCATTCATTCGATTATAAAGAGGCTACTTACGGGCTTAAGCTAATGGCCTGGGGATATTATAAAAAACTGGTGATCGCCGATGTGCTGGTTGCATATATCGACAGGCTCTACGGGGATATACACGCTCATACGGGCATCGATCTGATCATAGGCGCTGTTTTCTTTTCAATAATGATATATTGTGACTTCTCGGGGTATTCGGATATAGCCATCGGTACGGCAAGATTATTTAACATAAAACTCATGAAGAATTTTGACAGCCCTTTCTTTTCAAAGTCGGTGGAGGAATGCTGGAGACGCTGGCATATCTCGCTCTCGGGCTGGTTTCGCGATTATCTGTACATACCTCTTGGGGGCGGGCGCAAGGGAACGGTGCGTAAATATATAAACTGGCTGATAGTCTTTGCAGCCAGCGGACTCTGGCACGGCGCTGCCTGGCATTTTGTTATCTGGGGCACATCGCAGGGCGTGTTTCAGATAATAGAGAACATATTTAAAAAGCCTTTAAAAAAGTTCAGAGAAAATAAAGCCGGAGCGGTCGTAGCGACTGTGATAACTTTTTCATTGTTTACCTTATCCTGTATATTTTTCAGGGCGCAATCGGTATCGGATGCCCTGTATTCACTGGGTCATCTCTTTGAAGGTTTTGGCAGCTTATCATATTTTAGGAATAATCTGGATCTGTGGTTACTGCCGTCTATAGTGATAGCTTTCAGCATACTTTTGCTGGCGGTTTATGACTTTGCGTCATTAAAGACTGATGTGATCGCCTGGGTGGGAGAAAGGCCCAAAGCTGTAAGATATGCGATATACGCGCTTTTGCTGCTGATAATAATGCTGTTTAAGGCATCATCAAAATCCGAATTTGTTTATTTCCAGTTTTAACGGGTGGCTGAATGAATAAAGATATGAAAAAATTCATTATAAAGGTTTTGGTATGGGGGAGCGCTTGTGTTGCGTTTACCCTGCTTTTTTGCATGCTTGTCGATCCGTATAATGTTTTCCATCCGCTGGATATAAGAGATAACGGAGTTGAACCTGACAAGAATTATATCAAGATGGTATATATACTGCAGAATCCGCAGAAATTTGACAGTTATATGTTCGGAAGCTCCAGGGTGTCTTCTATACACACGGAGAAGCTTGAGGGAGAGAAATGCTATAATATGACTTATTCGTCTGCGGTAGTGTGGGAACATCTGGATAATGTCAAAACGATGATCGCCAATAATGTAAATATTAAAAAGATCTATGTGGGATTAGACAGCATGGCTTATACCATGAATACAAGGGGAAGGGAAGACGATCCGCTGCGCCAGAGCTATGAATATTCAAAGGCGCATCCGCTTAAATTCCTGCTTTCCCATTTGGATACTGCAAATGCTTTCCGATCATTAAATACCAGCCGGAAACATAAAGTTAACCCTGAATTTGGCAGGATATTTTATGAATATGGCTGGTCTATGGATTATGACCTGCCCGGAATGGATTATCTGATAGGCGCCTGGTCGCAGCCAAGCATAGGCGATTCGCCCGATGCAGATGAGCAGTTTGATAAAGCGCTTGACAGCGTAAGGGAACTAAAGAGCATATGTGATGAAAATGATATAGAGCTGGTGGTATTTCTGCATCCTGTTTTATTTAAAGCTTATATAGCTTCCAAACCCCAGAGATACCAGGAGTTTATGAGGGAGCTGGCGCAGATTACGGATTATTACAATTTCAGCGGAGTCAACGATATTACCGTAGATTATTCGAATTATACCGATCCGAGCCATTATACCGCGCAGATAGGCGATATCCTGATAGATGTCTTTAACGACGGAGAGGTTGATGAAAAACTTTATGAACAGGGCTTTGGCTGGCATGTTGATGCCGGTAATGTCGATGAACTCATAGATGTTCTTAATGCAACCGAAAAATGGTATAGTCATTATTTATGAAAAAAGGGTCTGCGCCCTTTTTTTCTTTTGAAATATTACTATTTACACGCTTATTTGTTTGCTGTAATATACTTCTTGTTTCCATATCAACTTAATTTAAGGAGGAAATTATGAAAAAGAGGATTTTGAGTGTGATAATGGCAGGTCTGACCGCATTTTCAATGGCAGCCTGCACTAACGGCGGAGGCGAGGCCGGAAATACCGGAGATAACGGCGACAGCGGAAATGCTTCCGGCGGTAACGGCGGCGTAAAGATCGGAGCTATCCTTGTCGGTGATGAGAACGAAGGATACACCTACGCGCACATTGAAGGCATCAAGAAGGCGGCGGCAGCTACAGGCATAGGCGAAGAAAACATTGTCTGGAAGTATTCGGTGCCGGAAGATGAGAGCTGTGAGACTGCAGCAAAAGACCTTGTGGATCAGGGCTGCAGCGCTATCTTTTCCAACAGTTACGGACATCAGTCATTTATGCAGCAGGTGGCTTCCGAGTATCCCGATGTGCAGTTTGTTTCCATGACCGGTGATACTGCCGCAGCAAGCGGACTGGAGAATTTCTCAAATGCTTTCACAAATATCTTTGAAAGCCGTTATGTATCGGGCGTTGTTGCAGGCATGAAGGTAGCCGAACTGGTAGCTGATAATAAGCTCAGTGCAAACAATTATGATGCAAACGGAAACGTGCTCATCGGTTATGTAGGCGCATATCCCTATGCAGAGGTTGTTTCGGGCTATACCGCATTCTTCCTTGGAGTTCAGTCCGTATACCAGAATGTATCAATGGAAGTTAAATATACCAATTCCTGGTTTGATATCACCAAGGAAGGCGAGACCGCAAATGCTCTTATGGCTGACGGCTGTGTTATCATTGGCCAGCATGCGGATTCAACAGGCGCTCCTACAGCTGTAGAAGCAGCTCTTTCTTCAGGCAAGGTTGCTTATTCCGTAGGTTACAATGTTGACATGCTTAATGTAGCACCCAATGCAGCGCTTACTTCTTCTACCAATAACTGGTCTGTTTACTATCAGCATGCATTTGAGCAGGTACTTGCAGGTCAGAAGATAGATACCAACTGGGCAGAGGGGTATTCTCAGGATGCCGTAGGCATCACCAAGCTGGGTGATTCCTGCGCAGAAGGCACAGCCGATAAGGTGGCTGAGGTTGAAGCTGCTATCAAGAGCGGTTCGCTTCATGTATTTGATACATCCAAGTTTACCGTTGATGGCAAGAGCGTTGACAGCTTCAAGACCGATGATGGTTTTGAGTGCATAAGCGACGGATATTTCCATGAGTCGGAGCATATCTCTGCGCCTGCATTTTCGCTTCGCATAGACGGCATAACAGAACTTAACTGATATTATTATGAGGGGAGTGTTACCGCACTCCCCTTTTTTACATTATGAGGGGTATCATGGGAGAAGCGGTTATTTCTTTAAGGAATGTCAGCAAGAGTTTCGGTGAAGTGCTGGCCAATGATAATGTCAGCATGGATATTTATAAGGGGGAGATCTTATCGCTTTTGGGAGAGAACGGAAGCGGCAAGACTACATTGATGAATATGCTCTCCGGCATTTATTATCCGGACAGCGGGCATATCAGCGTAAACGGCAAAGCCGTTAATATCAGGGATCCCAAGGACGCTTTTGAGTGTGGGATAGGTATGGTCCATCAGCATTTTAAGCTGGTGGATGTTTTTACTGCTGCGGAAAACGTTGTGGTGGGTATAAAGAATAAAGGCCCTTTTGATCTGAGATCGGTTGCCGCGCAGATCAAGGACATATGCGATAAATACGGATTTGTTATGGATCCGAATAAAAAAGTATATGACATGAGCGTGTCTGAAAAACAGACACTTGAGATAATAAAGGTGATTTACCGCGGAGCGGATATACTGATACTGGATGAGCCTACTGCCGTGCTCACGCCGCAGGAGACCGAAAGACTGTTTACGGTTATCCGCAATATGAAAAAAGACGGAAAAACCGTGATCATCATAACGCATAAACTGCACGAAGTGCTTTCCATATCAGACCGTGTGGCTATATTGAGGAAAGGCGCCTATATAGATGCAGTGGCTACTAAGGATGCTACAGAGGAAAGCCTTACGGAGATGATGGTGGGCGAGAAGGTGGAGCTGAATATCGAACGCCCCGAAGTAAAGGATAAGAAATTAAGACTTAAGGTAGAGCATCTTTCCTGTTATAACGCAGACGGGATCAGGATGCTTGATGATGTGAGCTTTGAAGCATACAGCGGTGAGATCCTGGGCATTGCCGGCGTATCCGGCAACGGGCAGAAGGAACTGCTGGAATCGGTTGCCGGGCTGCAGAATACCATGCCCGGCTCTTCCATATCTTATTATTCACCGGAAGACGATAAAGAAAGAGAATTGCTTGGACTAACCCCCAGAAAGATCAGGGAGCTGGGAGTGCATCTTTCTTTTGTGCCTGAGGACCGTCTGGGAATGGGCCTTGTGGGTTCCATGGGCATGTCTGAGAATATGATGCTAAAGGATTACAGCGAAGGCAATTCCATATTTACCGATAAGAAAAAGCCTAAGGAGCTGGCGGAGCAGATATTAAAGGAACTTAAAGTGGTGACGCCGGGTATATCCACACCTGTCAGGCGCCTGTCGGGAGGCAATGTGCAGAAGGTCCTGGTGGGACGTGAGATCGCAGCATCTCCCGCGGTATTGATGACGGCCTATGCAGTAAGGGGGCTGGATATCAACACATCCTATACGATCTACAGGCTTCTGAATGAGCAGAAAACATCCGGAGTAGCTGTGATCTATGTAGGTGAAGACCTGGATGTGCTGATGGAACTGTGCGACCGCATACTGGTATTGTGCGGAGGCAGAGTCAGCGGCATCCTGGACGGGAAGAGCGCAAAGAAAGAAGACATAGGCAGGCTAATGACTACATATGGCGGCGGAAAGGAGAAAAAGTGATGGCGGCTGAGAAGAAAGAACCTTTCATCAGGCTGGCTAAGCGGGATGTAATGCCTGCGGGAAATAAAATAGCGGTCAGGCTGATAAGCCTGGCTATTGCCCTGATAGTTTGCGGACTGCTTATTTTTGCCATTACGGGGATAAATCCTCTCGAAGTATACAGCACAATGATCACCGGCGCTTTTGGCACAAAGACCAGGATATGGGCTACGGTCAAAGAGATGATGATGTTAGCCTGCATAGCCATAGGTCTGGCGCCGGCGTTTAAGATGCGTTTCTGGAATATAGGAGCAGAGGGACAGGTGCTGATAGGCGGCATAGTTACTGCAGGCTGCATGATCTATCTTAAACCCCTGCCGCCTGTTCTGCTTTTTGCGGTAATGTTTGCGGGAAGTGCCATAGCAGGCGCACTCTGGGGGCTTTTACCGGCTATATTCAAAGCTAAGTATAATACCAACGAAACTCTTTTCACCCTCATGATGAATTATGTGGCTATACAGCTTACGTCTTTCTTTGTAGCCAAGTGGGAGAATCCTTTTGGTTCAAATACCGTGGGCATAATCAATCAGAAAGGTCAGGAAGGATGGTTCCCTGCAGTCATGGGCAGCCGTTATTTTATAAGCGTGGTACTGGTGCTTTTGATGGCTGTGCTGATGTTTGTCTATCTTAAATATACCAAGCACGGATATGAGATCTCTGTTGTGGGCGAATCCGAAAATACAGCGCGTTATGCGGGTATAAGCGTGGGCTGGGTTGTTATAAGGACCATGCTGCTTTCGGGAGCGCTCTGCGGACTGGCGGGTTTTATGGCAGTTGCGGGAGCGTCGCATACGATTTCGACATCCACAGCAGGCGGAAGAGGATTCACTGCTATAATAGTTGCATGGCTGGCCAAGTTTGACAGTGCGACCATGCTGCTGATATCGCTTCTTCTGGCTTTTCTGCAGAGCGGCGCCGGAGAAATAGCTTCCAAATGCAAGCTGAACAGCTACGCTTCGGAGATGATAACGGGCATCATATTGTTTTTTATCCTGGGCAGTGAATTTTTTATCAATTTCCGTGTGATCTTTCGCAAAAGAAGCGAAGAGCCTGGCGGCAGCGGAGGCGAAGCGGAAGATAAGCAGGGCAAAAACGTGAAGAAGGAGGAAAAGTGATATGGAAGGCTTTATCTCTTTATTCCAGGCTGCAGTATTTTTCGGCACGGTTATAATGTTTGGCTGCGTCGGTGAGATAATAACGGAAAAAGCCGGCAATCTAAACCTGGGTGTTCCGGGCATAATGTATCTTGGAGGCATATCTTCGCTGGTGGCTGTGTTTATATACGAAGGCGGCACGGATGATCCTTCGCCTGTGATATGCGTTATCCTGGCTCTGCTGGCATCATTTATCGGCGCGGCGCTGGGAGGATTCATATATGCATTTCTTACGATAAGTTTAAGGGCAAATCAGAATGTTACCGGTCTGGCGCTTTCGATATTCGGCTCCGGCGTGGCCAATTTCTTTGGCGGTTCGCTGAATACGCTGGCCGGCAAATTTGAGCAGATAGCTGTTCCGGTTACATCGACGGCTTTCAGGAGCAATATACCCGCATTGGCGAATCTGGGGATAGTCGGTAAACTTTTGTTTTCCTACGGCTTTATGGTTTATCTGGCCATCATTCTTGCACTTTTGGTAAATTATTTCCTTCATCATACATCTGCCGGCCTGAACCTGCGCACCGTGGGAGAGAATCCCCAGGCTGCTGACGCGGCGGGCATCAACGTTACGCTGAATAAATATCTGGCTATCTGTACCGGCGCCGGGATCTGCGGCTTTGGCGGAGCTTATTATGTTATGGATTATATCAAAGGAACCTGGGCAAATGACGGCAGCATAGAAAAACTTGGCTGGCTGGCGGTAGCTCTGGTAATATTTGCCACATGGAAAGCAAAGAATGCGATATGGGGCGCATATCTCTTCGGAGTTCTTTACTGGATGTATCTTTATATACCCGGTCTTACAAGAGCTTCACAGGAGATATTCAAAATGCTGCCTTACGCAGTGACCATCATCGTGCTGGTAGTTACAAGTCTTACGAACAGCAGGGAAAAACAGCCGCCCGCTGCACTTGGGCAGGCTTATTTCAGGGAAGACAGATAAAAGGAGGGGCTTATGCGTTTACTTGAAGAGCGGATCAGAAAAGACGGAGTTGTCAAACCCGGCAACGTATTAAAAGTGGATTCCTTTTTGAACCATCAGATGGATATTGCTCTGTTTAATGAGATGGGCAAAGAGTGGAAGAGGCTTTTTAGCGGCGTTCCCATAAATAAGATACTTACTATCGAGGCTTCGGGCATAGGGATCGCAGCTGTTGCAGCACAGTATTTTGATGTGCCTGTGGTATTTGCAAAGAAGACGCAGACTATCAACCTCGACGGAGAGCTTTATTCCACGGAGGTGCAGTCTTTTACGCACCAGAAGGTATATAATGTAGTGATCTCCAAACGCTTTCTTAATGCCGGAGATAATGTATTGATAATAGATGACTTTCTGGCAAACGGCAATGCGATAAACGGTCTGATGGAGATGTGTGATAAAGCCGGCGCAAAAGTGGCGGGCGTAGGCATAGCTATAGAAAAAGGCTTTCAGGACGGCGGCAGGGAACTCAGGGAAAAAGGAGTTCATCTTGAGTCACTGGCTGTTATCAAAAGCATGGATCCCGAAAAGGGAACGATCGAATTTGCCTGAAATTGGTTGACATAAAAACCGGTTGACATAAGATTTTTATTTCGGTATAATCTTTTAAGGTTGTTCTTTAAGAGAAACGGAGGAAAAAGCTTATGAAATGCCCTTTTTGCGGTCACGAAAACACCAGAGTTGTTGATTCACGTCCGGCTGACGATAATGCATCGATCAGAAGGCGCAGAGTCTGTGATGAATGTGACAAACGTTTTACAACCTATGAAAAAGTAGAGACCATTCCTCTTATAGTCATTAAAAAGGATAATAACCGTGAGGCATATGACCGTAAGAAGATCGAGGCCGGAGTGCTCCGTGCGTGCCATAAGCGCCCGATAAGCGCTGAAGCGATCACCAAACTGGTTGATGAGGTGGAAACCGAAGTCTTCAAGCGTGAAGAAAAAGAAGTTCCCAGCGCAGTTATCGGTGAGATCGTAATGGAAAAGCTTGAGAATCTTGAAGCGGTTGCTTATGTGCGTTTTGCATCTGTATATCGTGAATTTAAGGATATCAATACCTTCATGGATGAACTTAAGAAGGTGCTTGATAAAAGTTAAGCAGGATAATGGCAGGATCAGAAGTTAAAGAAGAAGAAAAAAAATCCCGAGTAGAGCAGGGGATATATTCTTATGAGCTGATGGCAGAGGCGGATGATGCAAGACTTGAAGCGCAGCGCATCGCCCGTCTCGAAAAGCAGCTTGATTATACAAGGCCGGCATTTGTGCTGGCTTTTTATAAAAAAGCCCTTGAGGATCATGTCTTTAAGACTGTGGAGGGCTTTACCTATCTTGTACATCTGCGTAATTATCTGGAAAGCCGCAAAGAGGACCTTTCCGGATTCATACCGCCGATCCCGGCAGATTATCTCAGCGAGCGGGCACATTATCGTCTGCTTATAAACGAAGTCAAGGATAATCTCAAAAACGAAAAAAAGAAAACAAAAAAATTAAAGCATAACAATACTACCATGGGTATCGTGATAGCTGCTCTTGTTGTGGCTCTTATCGCGATGCTCGTAATAGCTGTTGTCAGCGATAATCCCAATATACTTAATTACGAAAGAGTGCTTCAGGATAAATATGCTTCATGGGAAATGGAACTTAAAGAGCGTGAGGCTGATATAAGGGAAAAAGAACTGGAGCTCAAGAGAGATTAAATTTTATCTGTTTTTTCACAAAATCAACATATTCGTCTGATATTATGATCTTCGGAGGGATATTCACATGGATAAAGCAAAGATTCTGGTTGTAGATGATGAGAGCAGGATGAGGAAACTGGTCAGGGATTTCCTTGTCAAAAATGATTATGCGGTTGTGGAAGCCGAAGACGGCAGCGCTGCACTGGATATATTTTACAGCGAAAATGATATAGATCTTGTGATACTTGATGTCATGATGCCGAAGATGGATGGCTGGGAAGTGTGCAAAGAGATCAGAAAAACTTCCAAGGTGCCTATTATAATGCTGACAGCCCGCGGTGAAGAGAGGGATGAGCTTCTGGGATTTCAGCTGGGGGTTGATGAATATATGTCAAAACCTTTCAGCCCAAAGATCCTTGTGGCCAGGGTTGAAGCAATACTTCGCCGCACTACGGGCATGGGTGATGACGCACGCATCGAAGCAGGCGGAGTGGTAGTCGACAAAGTGGCTCATACCGTGATGATCGACGGAGAAGTTATCGATCTTTCTTTTAAAGAGTTTGAACTGCTCAGTTTCTTTATGGAAAATCAGGGCATCGCTTTATCCAGGGAAAAGATCTTAAACAGCGTCTGGAATTATGATTATTTCGGAGATGCCAGGACCATAGATACCCATGTTAAAAAGCTCAGAAGCAAAATGGGACCTAAGGGAGACTATATCCATACCATCTGGGGGCTTGGATATAAGTTTGATACAAAGGAAGCATGAGTATGTCCCGTGATCAGAAAAAAGAGTGCAGAAAACTTTTCTCGACACTTAAATTCCAGATGACGGTCACCTATGTTGTGCTTATGATGATCACCTTTATCGGGTGCTACTATTTTAATAAATACTTTCTTGAAAAAAACTATCTCGAATATAAGAGGGATAATCTTCTGGAGATCTATTCAAGGCTCAAAGAGGCTGATATGCAGTCCGGATTCGGCAATTCAGAGTATGAAAATGAGATATTGGAGCTCTGTAATAATTACAATGTCAGTTTTGTGGTGACTGATGCCAGTTCAAATACGCTGTATTCAAACATCAAAGACCCCGGGCAGATCTCCAGACAGCTGCGGGATATCGTATTTTCGCGTGATAAGATAGACAAAAAGATCGTTGAGGAAAATGACGAATACAGCTTAAGCTATATGCATGATCCTTCCACCGGCACGGAATATGCCGTGCTTTGGGGAGATCTGGCCGAAGATTCGTTCTTTATGGTGAGAACGGCGCTTGAGAGCGTAAGGGAGAGCGCCAGGATTGCAAATAAGATGCTTATGGGGATCAGTGTTATTGCGCTGATCATTGCGACTGTTGTTATCTGGCTGATCTCTAACAGCGTGACAAAACCGATAAAGAAGCTTGTTGAAGTGTCCGAACATATGTCGGCCATGGATTTTGAGGTGCGTTATACCGGCCATTACAATAACGAGATGGACAGCCTGGGAGAAAATATAAATCTGCTGGCTGACAGTCTTAAGGATAATATAGGACGCCTTAAGACGGCTAACCTTGAGCTGCAGAGAGATGTGGAAGCCAGAATGCATGCGGATGAAAGGCGCAAGGAATTCCTGGCGAATGTATCGCACGAATTAAAGACTCCTATCGCTCTTATTCAGGGATATGCGGAAGGACTTAAGGACGGCGTTATCGAAGATGAGGAGAGCAGGGATTATTACTGCGATGTCATCATGGATGAAACGCACAAGATGAACCATCTGGTCAAGTATCTGATATCATTGAATCAGGTCGAGAGCGGTGATGATGTTATGGTCATCGAGCGTTTTGATCTTGATGCGCTGATCAGCGCCAGCATAAATTCTTTTGCGCAGATGTGTGAACAGCAGGGCATTACCATGACTTATAACAGCGAACCCGGATTGTTTGTGTGGGGCGATGAATATCAGGTGGAGGAAGTGCTTCGCAATTATATCTCTAATGCCGTTCATTATTGTGGCGGCAGGAAGGAGATAGTAATAAGAGCTGAACGCATGGATGATAAAATACGCACTTGTGTGTTTAACAGCGGTGATCCTATACCGGAAGAGAGCTTGGGCAGGCTGTGGGAAAAGTTTTACAAAGTGGATAAAGCCAGAACAAGGGAATACGGCGGAAGCGGTCTGGGCTTGTCAATAGTCAAAGCTATTATGGATTCTCTGCATCAGGCATACGGCGTGAGCAATGTTGATGACGGGGTGGAATTTTATTTTGAACTGTCCACTAAATAGAAAGCATTGAAATACAGCGCAGCTTATGATATTATCGGGCAATGAGCTTATTTAAGTTTTTATATCCTGATACATTTTATAAGAACGCCTTTAAGGTCGATTATGAATCCTTCTATGACAGGGGCTACAGGGGTATTATCTTTGATATAGACAATACCCTGGTTCCTCATGATGCGCCTGCGGATTCTAAGGCGGCGCTATTGGTAAAGCGGCTTAAAAGGCGCGGTTTTAAGGTTGAGATAGTATCAAATAATGAAGAACCGCGTGTAAAGAGCTTTGCAGCCGGTGTAGGCAGCGGATATGTATATAAAGCTGGCAAGCCGGGAAGCAGAGGCTATCTTACGGCTGTCAGGAAGATGGGGCTTAAACGCGAGAAGGTGCTGGTAATAGGCGATCAGCTGTTTACCGATATCTGGGGAGCCAACAGAAGCGGGCTTCACAGCATACTTGTAGGCAGGATCAGCGCCAAGGAGCCTCCTCATATACATTTAAAAAGACTGCTTGAGTTCCCTGTAAAGTTAGTCTATTTTATCGAAAAGAGGCTGGAAAAATGAGCTTTGAGATAAGTGCGCATACAGGTTTGCTGGGCCTTCTGGGGCATCCTGTAGGTCATTCGAGATCTCCCTTTATCCAAAACAGTCTTTCGGAGTATTTTAATGCGGATCTTCGTTATCTGGCTTATGATGTGGAGCCGGAATTTTTGAGCGATGCCGTAAAAGGGGCTTATGCCCTTAAGATTAAAGGGCTTAACGTAACCGTGCCTCATAAGCAGGCGGTAAGAGAATTTCTGGTTTATGAGGATGAAGCAGCTGCGCGCATAGGAGCGGTAAATACGCTCAAACGTGAAGCTGACGGCTGGCATGGTTATAATACCGATATGCCCGGTTTTCTGCGCGCGCTGCATAGCGACGGAGTGGATATAAAAGATAAAAATGTTGTTGTACTGGGGGCCGGAGGCGCGGCACGGGCTATCGTGTGCGGCGTACTCGAGAGTAAAGCGCACAGACTGGTCATATATAACAGAACTTACGAAAAGGCTCTGGATCTGGCGGGATATTTTTCAAAGTTTTATCCTTTGGCGGATATCTCTGCCGCAGCATCATTGGATGAGCTTAAAGAGACAATGGCAGCGGATGGAGATGGATGGATCGCTGTAAATACTACCAGTGTGGGCATGTATCCCGATACAGAGAGCAGATTGATAGATGATCCCGGGTTTTACTGGCTTTGCAAAACAGGGGTTGATATCATCTTTAATCCGGCTGAGACTGCATTTATGAAGGCTGTTGAAGAAGCGGGAGAAGGCAGACGGGCATATAACGGCCTCAAGATGCTGCTGTTTCAGGGAGTGCGCTCTTTTGAAATATGGAATGACGTAGAAGTGCCGGATGAGCTGGCGATGAAGATATATAAAGCTTTGATGAACAGCTGAAAGGAAGATCTGAAGATGAAACTGCTTATAATAAACGGACCAAACATTAATTTTCTGGGCATCAGGGAGAAGGCGGTATACGGCAACGAAGATTATGATCATCTCCTTAAGATGATAGAGAACAAGGCGAAAGAGCTGGATATCAGGATTGAGGTTTTTCAATCTAATCATGAGGGCGCGATCATCGACCGTATCCAGGATGCGTATTTTGACGAGACTGAAGGCATTATCATAAATCCGGGCGCATATACGCATTATTCCTATGCTATAAGGGATGCCCTGGCTTCTGTTACAATGCCCAAGATAGAGATACATATCTCGGATATACTTCAGCGTGAAGAATTCCGTCACCATTCCGTTACTGCAGAGGTGTGTGATGAGCAGATAAAAGGACTTGGGCTGGAAGGCTATATAGTGGCTATAGAGCATATGATGAAGCTGCTTGAAAACCCAGAGGCAGGCTGAAACTGAGAGGGGAAGAATGAAAAGCATTGTATTGACAGGATATATGGGCGCCGGAAAGAGCAGTGTGGCATTGGCACTGAGCAGGGAATGCGCCCTGCCTTTTTTGGATACGGATGCGCGTATAGAGGCTTTATGCGGTCAAAGCATAAGCGATATTTTTAAAGAATATGGTGAGCCGTATTTCAGGGACAGGGAAACACAGCTTTTGAAGAGCCTTTGTGAAGAAGGCTATAAAGGCGTGCTCTCGACCGGAGGCGGCATGCCGCTTAAAGAAGAAAACCGTGAGCTTATGAAAAAAATAGGTGTGGTGTTCTATCTTAAAGCCAAACCTTCCACGATAGCTCTCAGACTTTCGCATGATGACAGCAGGCCGCTGCTCTCCGGCGCAAAAGATGCAAAAGAAAAGGAAATGCGGATAGCGCAGATGCTCTCTTTGAGGGAGAGCGCATATGAGGATGCTGCGGATCAGGTGATAAATACAGATGATCTGAGCGTTGGCGAGATTGTGGATATCATTATCAAAAAGGCAAAAGAATCTTAAGGCCGTCTTGTTTTTTTATT
>CAMOEK010000048.1:0-16404 GCA_946612125.1 uncultured Lachnospiraceae bacterium
AAAATACTGACATAAAACAGCTATCACTGATATAATATATCACAAATCTGATAAAGGAGGCTCCTCATGATAGACGCAAAGAACCTCAGCATGATCTACGGAAAAGACCACAAGGCAGTGGACGATCTTTCATTTCACATCGGAAAAGGCGAGATAGCAGGATTTGCCGGCCCAAACGGCGCAGGCAAGACCACGGTGATAAAGATGCTGACGGGCATACTGAAACCCGCGACAGGTACAGCCACGATAAACGGCCACGACATAGTCAAAGAACCCATGGCCGCCAAAGCCTCTTTTGCTTATGTTGCGGACAATCCCGACGTGCTGCTTCAATTAACAGGTCTTGAATATATCAACTTTATCGCTGATATATATAAAGTTCCCGAAGAATCCAGACAGAGCCGTGTTCCGGAGCTGGCGGAGCGTTTCGGCATTATGGATGCCCTCTCCACTCCCATGCGTGAGTACTCTCACGGTATGAGGCAGAAGCTCATGGTCATAGCCGCTCTGGTCCACAATCCACCCGCCTGGATACTGGACGAACCAATGACAGGTCTCGATCCGCAGGCTGCTTATGAGCTCAAGCAGATGATGCGCGAACACGCAGCAAAAGGCAACTGTGTGCTTTTTTCAACACATGTGCTGGAGGTAGCAGAAAAGCTCTGTGATCATATCATGATAATCAACCACGGAAAATCCCTGTACCAGGGTACCGTAGAGGACCTTTCGGCCGCAAATCCCGGCAAGGATCTGGAAGAGATCTTCCTGGATATGATCGAGTATAAACCTTCATCTCAGGAGGGGAATGGATGAATCCGATAAACAGGATATTCAAAGTCTACCGCAAGAATTTCGAGATGCCCATGCCAGAAGAAGGCGTTAAGATGAGCATCTATACATCTCTGGGCATAATAGCCGTGACCTGCATAATGCTCCCCTGCTGTATAATAATGGGATATCTGAGCTATGTCATGACCCTGGCCATGATGGTCGAAGGCAACCGGGTAAACGGCCTTATCTCCGAGATGCATATACTCTCCGCTTTTGCCATGGTGCTGGGCATGCCCGTGATCTTTAATGTCCTGTTTTTCTCATCCGACCGCGAGCATATGGTAACGCTTCCCGTAAAGAGCTGGCAGCTTCTGACTGCCAAATTCTTCCATACCTTTATGGCAGAGAGCGTAATGGAATTTCTGATCTTCATATCCATGTTCATCGGCTTCTTCATCGCTGCAGTAACCAATTCCGGACTCTGGCCTGCGCTCCACCCTGTAAGCATCATCGCAGCAGTCAGCGGCATAATATTAACTCCCATGCTGCCTCTGGTTTATTGCTGCCTCATAAGCCTTATCCTGATGGCCGCGCTCAAAAAGGTGCGCAGCATAAAGACCTTTTACCGCAGCTCAACCATCATCATGGCTGTCTTTGTTGCCCTCTTCCTCTATTCCTTCAAAGATATGGGCACCATCAGTTTTGATAATTACATGGACTCTCTTGCTGCAGATAATAACTTCTTTTTAAGGGTCTGCAATGCCGTTTTCTTCACCACGCCCATGCTCTGCAAGGCCATGGCATGGCAGAGCATTCCCCAGCTGCTTTTATACTTTATCAGCAATGCCGCTGCCACAGGGATGATCCTGCTGCTGGGCGCATGGCTGTACCAGCCCGGCCTTTATACCGCCGCTGCCCTTGGCAGCAGGAAGAAAAAAGTCGATAGAGATAAGTTAAATCTAAAATCAACAAACATCTTTAAGTCCTATTTTATAAAGGAATTAAAAATTCTCACCCGTACCCGCGCCTATTCTTCCAACTGCGTTTATATAAATATAATATGGCCTGTGGGCGTCGCGGTCTTCTTCTTTATAACGCGCAATAATGAAAGCGTGCAGCAGTTTATGGATTATTACCGGGAAGGTTATGAGCGCGCACAGCTGATCATTTTGCTGGCAGTCATTTTCATGGCTTTCGTGGCTTCCGCAATGAACAGCCTGTCTTCCACTGCTTTCACCCGCGAAGGCTCACATGTTGATTTTATCAAATACATTCCGGTAGACTATAAGACGCAGATGTATGTAAAGGCCGCGGTAGCCACATGCATTACAGCCCCTTTCCTGATACTGGCCGTGATAGTCGCATATTTCTTCCTAAACTTTTCGCTGCTGACGGGCCTCTTATATTCCCTGATAGCCATAGAAGCCTTACTGATAAGCGTGGTCATCGGACTGGCGCTGGACAGCGCATCCCCCCATACGCTCTGGAATGATGAATATTCCGCTCTCCGCGGCAACCTGAACAGCTTTTTTAACATGGCCGTCATGATAGTCATGAGCCTGCTGATCTGTGGTCTGTTCTTCCTCTTATACGAGCTGGCGCACCTGCCTCTTATAGCAGTTTATATTGCCCTGCCTGTTTTTCTGGGCATAATAAATGCGGCAGCCATAATTTACGGCCGCCGCAGGATAATCGCAAATATGAAAGAACTGTTTTAGTGGTGGAACAGGCGGATACCCGTGAAGGCCATCACCATGCCCAGCTCATCGCAGGCCTCGATAACCGCGTCATCTCTCTTTGATCCGCCGGGCTGAGCCACATACTTAACGCCGGAGCGCGCTGCTCTCTCGATATTGTCACTGAAGGGGAAGAAAGCATCCGATCCCAGCGCCACATCTGTTGCACGTGAGAGCCAAACCTGCTTTTCCTCCTTTGTGAATATCTCAGGCTTGATCTTAAATATATTCTGCCACTTGCCGTCTGCAAGGACATCCATGTAATCTTCACCGATATAAAGGTCAATGGAATTGTCGCGGTCTGCGCGGCTTATGCCGTCTACAAACTGCAGATCCAGTACCTTAGGTGACTGTCTAAGCAGCCAGTTATCTGCCTTGGATCCTGCAAGTCTGGTGCAGTGGATACGGGACTGCTGTCCTGCTCCTATGCCTATAGCCTGCCCGCCCTTTGCATAGCATACTGAATTTGACTGGGTGTATTTAAGGGTGATCAGAGAGATAAGCAGATCTATCTTTGCCTGCTTGGGCAGTTCCTTATTCTTTGTCACCACATTATCCAGGAGGCTCTCAACAATGGGGAGCTCATTTCTTCCCTGTTCAAAACTTATGCCGAAAACATCTTTGTGTTCTATGGGCTGGGGTTTATACTCAGGATCGATCTTTATGATATTATAGGTTCCGCGCTTCTTGCTCTTTAAGATCTCGAGCGCCTCATCTTCGTATCCGGGCGCGATAATACCGTCCGATACCTCAGGTTTGATCAGCTTGGCAGTCGCCACATCACATATATCAGAAAGAGCTATGAAATCACCGAAGGAAGACATACGGTCAGCGCCTCTTGCCCTGGCATAAGCGCAGGCCAAAGGTGAGAGCTCTATGCTGCCATCCACAAAATAAATCTTCTTAAGAGTATCATCCAGCTCGATGCCCACAGCAGCTCCCGCCGGTGATACATGCTTAAAACTAGCTGCTGCGGGAAGACCGCAGGCATTTTTAAGCTCCCTGACCAGCTGCCAGCCGTTCAGCGCATCCATGAAATTGATATAGCCGGGGCGTCCGTTCAATACCTCGATGGGAAGATCGCGTCCGTCGTTTACAAAGATCTTTGCCGGCACCTGATTGGGATTGCAGCCGTACTTGAGTTCCAGTTCTTTCATCTCTTTCTCCTTATTAAGTCCTTATTTAATATTCTTGTTAACTATTCTGCTCTCGTATTCTCCGCTTTCAATGTCGATCATTCTCACAAAAAGGGATACCTTATTCTCCTCATTTAATGCATCCCAGATAAGCTTTGTGAAAGCATCTATGTCATCACATTCTATGCCTATATACTCCGGTTCGCCTTCAAAAGAAGGAAGCGGATTTCCGTCGCTCATATAGGTATGAATAAAACGGGCATCCCCTGCTTTGGGATTTGCATAAGCAAACATAAACCGGTCGCAGCAGGCCGGATCACCATTATCACTCTTTAAGATGCTCATTGCATAATCATACTTACCATTCTCAACATGAAGTATTCCGGATATACGGGGGGTATAATTAGGGCCGTCAGGCTCAAATTCCCTGCTTCTTAAGCTCTGTTCAAAAGTGAGCTCTTCATCCATTCCATCATATATGGTATCCGTCTGGTCTCCGTTAGTGACTATGGTCTTATTACCAAGAACACGCACGGGAGCGTAGATTATAAGACTGGGGTCTGAAAGCTTTGCCGGATCGAAAGCCTGAGTCCTGATGCCCTTACCATCCTCAACAAATACACGGTTACGGCTGTTCTCACTGCGTCCCATGATAAAATAAGCAGTAACAGCTTTTTTTCCATCCGGTGTGCGCCCGATAATGATGCCGCGCCCGGGATACGCATTGTTTCTCAAAAGCTCTGCTATGTCAGATTTATTCATAGAAAACTCCTCCTTTTGAAATACGCAATCAATGATACCACATCTTGATACGCTAGTCAATCAAAGGCACAACATATATACTGTTATTTTGATGTAAAAAGCCGCGAACGCGGCAAAACGAAGCTCTTACATCTTCCTTATCTCTGTAAGAGCCATGGGAACGGATATGCAGAGAGCCAGCACATCGGCTATGCTCTGGGTGATCTCAACTCCCAGTATGCCCAGAATATTGGGAAGTATCAGGATCAGCGGGATAAAGCATATACCATTTCTGGCCGAAGAAGAGATTGACGCCTTAACACCTTTGCCTATAGACTGGAGCATCATATTGCTCAATACAGTGGCCGCGGAAAGCGGCATTACTGCTGCCTGGCAGCGCAGAGCCACAGTGCCTATCCGGACCACGGCGTCATCATCCCTGAAAACTCTTATTATCTGTGGCGCGAAAATAAAGCATATCACACCGGCAAGGGTCATGAAGACCGTTCCCCATTTAACGCAAAACCAATATCCCTGCTTCACGCGATCTTTTATGCCTGCCCCGTAATTAAAGGAACAGACCGGCTGATATCCCTGTCCAAAGCCTATCAGCGCAGCGCTCAGGCTCATGACTACCGTGTTTACTGTAGACATCGCCGCCAAAGCAGGCGCTGCCCCGTAGTCCCTTGCGGCATTATTGAGCAGCATGGCCGAAACTGCCGCCAGCCCCTGACGGAAAAGAGAAGGACTGCCGCCGTTTATTATCTCCTTCAGATAAAATGCATTGACTTTGATATTCTTAAACCTGATGCGGATATTCTCGCCCCTGGTGCTTCCTATATAAAGCACGATAAAGCTGGTGATCTGACCGCTCACTGTAGCTATTGCCGCGCCGCTCACTCCCATTTTGCACACCAGTATGAGCAGCGGATCCAATATCACATTTATAACAGCTCCGGTCATAAGCCCCGCCATGGCATACATTGCGCTGCCCTGAAAGCGAAGCTGATTGTTTATAACAAACTGCCCCATCATAAAAGGCGCGCCCAGCATGATGATACGCATATAAGCCATCGAATCTGCCAGACCCGCTTCTGTAGCTCCCATAGCATAAGCCAGAGGTTTGATAAATCCTATTCCCAAAAGCGCTGCCAGGATCCCGGTTACTATAGCAAGGCAGAAACCTGTGGAAGCCATCTCTGAAGCTTCCTTATTTTTCCCCGCCCCCATCATGCGCGAAAGGAAATTCCCCGAACCGTGTCCGTAGAAAAAGCCTATGGCCTGAATGACCGCCATTGCCGGAAAGGCCACTCCAACCGCCGCCGAAGCTTCCGTGGATATCCTTCCCACAAAGAATTTATCAGCCGCATTATAGATAGCTGTAACCAGCATGCTTATGATAGTCGGTACGGACAGTTCAAGTATGAGTCCGGGTACCGGCGTTTCCGTCAGTTTTGTTCTTCTGTCCATGTTTTTGTCTTTAGTTCGCATAGGGCATATCATAGCACATTTTCAAAAACGGGGCAAATATTTGAGCTTGCTTTTTCCAAATGCCTGTGATAAACTTTGTCTGACGCAAGTTAGTATATTAAAACAATAGTTTGATTACAAAAGTCTTTTTTGTGTCACGAGGAGGGAAAAAATGTCTGTCAAAGAATCTACTGAATCTTCAGAAAACTATCTGAAAACCATACTCATCCTTAGCAAGCGCCTGCCGGTAGTCCGCGGAGTAGATATCGCCAATGAGATGGGCTTCAAAAAATCCAGCGTATCCATAGGAATGAAGAACCTGCGCGAAAAAGGCCAGATCACAGTTACCGATGCCGGCTACATCTATCTGACTGACAGCGGCCGCAAGATAGCCGAAACGATATACGAACGCAACCGCTTCATGATCGAGATGCTGATGTCCTGGGGGATATCAAAGGAAACAGCAGAACGCGATGCCTGCCGCATAGAGCATGTCATCAGTCCGGAGACATTCGAAGCTTTTAAAAAACATTATCATTCATAAGAAAAAGGCGGGTCACCCCGCCTTTTTTTATTTTATTAAGCTCTGTGGCCACCGCCGCCATGGCCTCCGCCACCGCCGCCATGACCTCCGCCGCCACCGCCTGATGATGAAGGCGGATCATAAACCTTGGTGGTATTGGTAAGTATCATATTTGCACCCAGCAACTGGAAATGCTGGAACAGGCCGCTCAATACTTCCGAATCCTTAGGCTTGCGTGAACGTATCGAATAGCTTACCATCGCAAAACTGATCATGAAGGCCAGAATAATTGCAAGAAAGATATTCGTGATCCACTTCATAGGCTCAGCGATCTTACCGGTATTGTAAAAATCAATGATCTGCTGAAAAGTCTGTTCTGCATATCCATACCAGTCGCGCTCGTCATGTTTGGAAACGATATTATAACTGTTATCTATTATCGAATCCACCTGTGAATTGGAGATCTTTCTGTCCATCGTGCCATATTTATTCAACCATAACATGCACATTTCGTGATCGCGGTCCTGAAAATAATTATCAAAATCGATCACAAAGATCACGCCGTTCTGACTGCCGTATACGCTTGAATAATAATTATGGGCGTCTGCATCTGCGTCGCTTTCATCTCTTACCCCGGGTCCGCTGGTGCTGTAAAATACCACATTACCATACTGCGCCAGCTCCTTCATAAGATCAGCCAGTTTTTTCTCTTCACTGTCGCTGAGTATATCCTCCTCATCATCGATAAGGACCTCGTATCCTTCATCACTCTCGTACCAGACTTCTCCTCCGGCTCTTACAGGAAGCGCAGATATCAGCAGTACGGAAAACACCATGCATATTGTCGATAATATCTTAGTACGCACTGTCATTACCTCCTTTCCTGTTAAGCTGGGGCAGCGGGCGCGTGGTCAGCAGATTATACTCGCCCAGCACCAGCAGCTGACAGAATACTGTTCCTGCCATCAGGGCAAAAGTCCCACTGTAATACCACATATCCGAAGGCGGCCTCACCATACTCAGTATCAAAGCATATACGGATACCACCATCATAAAGATAAATCCAGCAGTAAGCGCCCCTTTCTTTCCCTCATTCTGCGAGCTCAGTCTGCTGAAGCCGAAAATAGTAAGACCAAACATCGCTATCACAGTTCCCAGCATCACCAGCTTCATACCAAAAGCTGCTATCAAAGATGCAATGATGCCGAAACCGAGCTGCGCGCCAAACACAATGATCACCGGTATCAGGGCGATCAAATTCTTCGCCGTCTTACCGCCTTCCGTATGTTTCTTTACCTGTTTCTTCCTGAATTCGGCTGCATTATACTTACTCAGATACCCCTTATCATCCAGCCTCTTATCTCTTTTCTGCACCTTTCCGATGGTGATATTGAGCATAAGCACGCTGATAATGGATATAACCATGGATACAGTCAGTGTATTGGTAGGTGTCATAGCCGGCATAAATGCCAGCACTCCGTATATGATGACCGCAAGTATCGCCGCTACTATCAGAAACTTCTTATTATCAACCGGCAGATCGCTTACTATTTTTCCGGTCTGTCCGTTTACAACCGCATATGCCACACGGTCGTCCTTCCTGTACGACAAAAACCACACCGGCAAAAACGACAGGTAAGGAGTCCCGGGATCCATGCGCGGATTAATTCCGGACTGCTGGTTAGAGTCCACCGAAACTCCCGGGAAGCAGCGTCCGTTCTTTATCTGATTAAAGACCTGTGATGAAACAAAGCCGGCAGCATCCGGCACATAAACCTGTTCGGACACATCCTGCATATCCGCATAATAACCTGCCATGTAATTCTCATTGAAGTCCACCATCGCATGGGCATCAAAAGGCGCTATCCCTTCACTGAAATAATCGTCAAAGGATGATGCAGCATCATAAGACATTCCCCTGTAGTAACAATCCACATTGGCTATACATTTGTAGTGTTCCGTATAAACATAATTTCCGCGGCGATAGCTCTTGGTTCCCTTTAGATTCACCTCACCGTTCAGACTCATTTCGTAAACCCAGTAAGGCATGTAGATCCCTCTGAACTTTTCAAGAGCCTGCTCATCCTTGAATTCCTTAGGAACATAGAATGACTTGCCGACAAATTTCTTGTATGCTTCTTTGCAGGCATTCTTATCAACACGGAAAGGAAGTATCTTTTTAGGCTGCGGCATCTTTGCCATACGCGACTGCAGCATCAGACTGGATCCGCAATAGCTGCAGAAACCGTTCACCGATTCCTCAGTAGAGTAGATACTGCCTCCGCATTGCGGACAGGTATATGCTATCACATCAAAGCTTTCCGGCTGAGGCTGCGCCTGCTGCGCAAAAGCTCCCGCAAAAGGCGATTGCTGAGGCTGAGCAGCCGCTCCCGCGGCAAATCCCCCCTGCTGTGGCTGCCCATACTGCATCTGCTGCGGCTGTGCCTGCCCATACTGCATCTGCTGCGGCTGCGCCTGCCCATACTGCATCTGCTGCGGCTGCGCCTGCTGACCGTATACGGCTGTAGCATCTCCTGCGATCCCTTCTTCAACCGGCGGCGCTGTCTGGGCATTATAATGCGCTTCTTCTGCCGCCTTTCCCTGCGCAACCTGCGCAGGCGAGAACACTCCTTCACAGAACGGGCATTTCAGCATCTGCGATGCTATATCAAATGTCAGTTCTCCTCCGCAATTGGGACACGGATTCATTCTCTATCCCCCTTTCATACTTAAGATCTGTCACTTCGTACGGGACGACACAACAGTCTGTCTCCCCGGGATACCCCTTCTCAGATCACATCAGAGCAGATGCCCTCTCAGCTCCTCTGCGCTCTTTGCGCTTAAATATGCAGGCGCTATGTCAAATACCGTTTTGCAGCCTTTCGCTCCTTCTTTGGAAAGTCTGTATGCTGCTCTTGCATAAGCCGCCAGTACCGAGCCGGTAAACTCCGGATTTGAATCAAGTTTAAGATTATACTCTATGATATGCTTATGTTCCTTATCGTTTCCGGTCACGCCGCTGCGGATCACAAAGCCTCCGTGAGGAAGTCCTGCGTGATCACGCTTAAGTTCTTCTTCGCTTATGAAATGTACCGTGGTATCGTAATCCGCGAAATAATTGGGCATCTCCTTGATCTCTTTTTCGATCCTTGCCTTATCAGCGCCTTCTTCCGCTACCACATAGCAGTCGCGAAGATGCATCTGCCTTGCGCTAAACTCAGGATTGGATCCGCTGCGCACTTCTTCTACTGCACTCTCGATAGGCACGGTATACTGGCGCGCATCCTTAACTCCCTCAATGCGGCGTATTGCATCGGAGTGTCCCTGACTTACTCCCCTGCCCCAGAAGGTATAATGCTTTCCTTCGGGAAGCACTGCATCACTTACCATTCTCAGAAGTGAGAACATGCCGGGATCCCAGCCCACCGATATAACAGCCACATTTCCGCCCTTCTTTGCAGCCGCATCTACATTTGCAAAATGCTCAGCTATGCGCGCATGGGTATCAAAGCTGTCTACCACATTAAAGTACTCCGCATATTTAGGGGTCTGAACCGGCAGATCGGTAGCGCTGCCGCCGCCCATTACCAGTACATCTATCTTATCTTTCCAGTCCATGATGTCTTTTTCGGCTACCACGGGTACTCCCTCTGTCTTTATCTGCACACTTGCAGGATCTCTGCGGGTAAATACAGCTGCCAGAGTAAGATCATCATTCTGCTTGATCGCGCTCTCTACTCCGCGTGAAAGATTCCCGTATCCAAGAATACCTATCCTGATACTCATTGTTTTTCTCCTTTTCTATTTCTTATTTTTTAATATCCTTAAAATGAAGCTTTGCGCATGCTGCGGTATTACCGTTTTCTTTCCGGATGATCAGCCTATATGTGTTCTTCTCTTCATCCTGCCTGCATATCTTAAGCTCCTCATCATAAAAGCACTGCTCTCTGTATTGTATCTCCAGATCCGTAAGCAGGTGTTCCTCATGATAGTCCGGCGTATACGCATCCAGCAGAAGCGGCACATAACGCAGATTGTTCATATGCCTGTTATTATCCAGATCGGTATATCTTACCCTGTGACTGTAAACCTCTTCGGTTCCCTCTGCCGATGGCGTCAGGCGGCTGAAAGCTTCAACGGGGTTCATCCGCTTCAGTGCCAGCGCAGGCTCATAGCCTATGCGCTCAAGTCTGGTGATGCGTCCGCTCTCAAGATCCATAAGACAGCTTTCCAGCCTGCCCCTTGCCATTAATATCCCGCGTTTTCTGATCTCCATCGCATGATAGATGGTAAAAGAATGATTTGTGGGCTCTATCCAGCATTCTATATCCAGAGGCGCATCATAACCGGCTTTTTCAAAGAGCTGCATGCGGTACTTTGTATAGATCCAGGCCACGCCGTACTTTTCGTGAACAACGGAATTATCCCAGTTAAAACGATGCATATATGTAGCAGCTGCATCCTGAAAATAACTCAGGTATCCGAACATTCCTATCCTGCCGTCAGCATCGGCTTCCCTGAATTCCTGAACCTTCTTTTCTTTAAATAAGTAATGCTCCTCCATCAGTCCATGCCAAGCAGTTCGGTATAGTATTGTGTATAATCCTTACGGCCTTCTTTTGTAAATGCTATGGCCGAACGGGGATGCTGATTAAGGAGTCCCGTAAAAAAATACTGCATATCATAACCCCATACAGCGCCTGCTTCACGCACCTGAGGCATATATTTATCTATAAACTGGATCACCGGGTACAGATTGTACTTGGGATTGCGAAGGAATCCCAGCAGATGCTCCATAAAGCAGTTGCCTGCGCCTCTGCCCATGCCGTTGTATGTAGCATCCAGCCAGTTAACGCCGTCGCCCACCGCTTCAATAGTGTTTGCAAATGCAAGCTGCTGGTTATTATGCGCATGCATTCCCAGCTGCTTATTGTACTTGGTGGCAAATTCGCCGTACAGATCTGCGATACGCGCTATCTGCTCGGGGAAGAGCGAGCCAAAACTGTCTACTATATAGACTACATCAACAGGTGACTGTCCCAGCATATCAAGAGCTACCTTGATGTCACCCTCCTGCGCATTGGAAATAGCCATTATATTTGCGCTTACTTCATAACCCTTGCGCTTTGCATCCTCTATCATATCCACAGCCGTAGGTATCTGATGAATGTAAGTAGCCACACGGATCAGATCCAGAGGACTGTTGGCTTTTTCTATTATGTCAGTCTTGTAATCACAACGGCCCACATCGGCCATAGCAGCCAGCTTGAGTCCGGTATCTTTGTTCTCGCCTATAACATTGAAGATATCCTCATCATTGGTGAACTTCCATTTGCCGAACTTGTTTACATCAAACATTTCCTTGCTGCACTTGTAGCCCAACTCCATATAATCCACGCCGGCCTTGATATTAGTCATATACAGAGCCTTGACGAACTCATCGGTAAAATAAAAATCATTTACCAAACCGCCGTCACGCATTGTGGCGTCAACCACGCGTATCGCTTCCCTGTAACCTAAAAGCTTTGATAACTCTTTCATAAAAATGAAACCTCCGTTTCCGATAATTTACCGATGTATAGTCTATCACAAAAAAACCGTATGTACAATAAATTATCGGCATAATAAATATGCCCCGGCAGCGTGGGATATCGGCTTTTTCTCACTTCTTCCGGGACAGAGTGGCATAGTAGCAGGGCACCCCGTGTTTCTTCAGTTCTCCGTCCCCATTTGTGTCTTCATATATATCAAGCAGTTCGAAACCGGCGCGAATCTGCCCTCCTATCTGCTCCTCTATCGTGTGCGAAAACTGTATGCCGTGATCACCTTTTTTTAATACCTCCATCTGATCGGCGTTTATCAGCGGATCAAAGGGCAGATGCTGTGTGATCCTCGTCTCCTCTTCCCAAAACAGATAGTTGATCCCGTTCTGGAATCCCGCCATCATAATGCCGCCGCTTTTTAACACCCTGGCGCACTCTTTCCATAGAGGCTCTATCTCCCTTATATAGTGATTGGATACAGGATGCACGATCAGGTCAAAACTCTCATCTGCAAAAGGCAAAGACGCAGCCATATCATGGCGCACTATATCAATATCATAGCCCTCCCGCTCAGAGACCATCCTTTCGCTCTCCAGCTGTTTTACGGAAAGATCCAGCACGGTACACCGCGCTCCAAGCGCAGAAAGGACAGGCATCTGCTGTCCTCCGCCTGCGGCAAGCCCCAAAACCCTGCATCCCTTCAGTTTCGGAAACCAGTTCCCGGGCACGCATCTTGTGGGCGTCAGCGATATATTCCACTCCCCTTTAAGGGCATCTTCATATTCTTCATGTGTAACAGGGATCCCCCATTCCCAGCCCTCATCTATCCAGCGGTCGATGGTCTCTGCGTTAATATCGGTATAATCCATGCTCAAATTCTCCCCTTACCGGTAAATTCTCTTTACAAGCCGGCGGCTGCAAAACACCTTCGGATCAGTTGCCAATCAAGGTCTTCAGGTCGTGACGGCAACTCAGATTAACACATATCCGATATCCGGGCAATACTCTCAGTCCGCTTAACAGCTGCATAACAAGGGACTTGCAGAATCGTTCTCCTGATAATAAAATAAAACTTGCTTCTCCGCCAGACGGAGCGTGCCCGGCCAAAGCAGGCCGGAGCATACATAAACGCACCATATCCCTTTATCAAGGAGACCATACACATGCCCGGTAAGATCTACGAAACCCTGACCATCGCTTTTTTCAGCCTCTTTTCGGGAAAGCTGAAAAACAAGCTCATAGACGAACAATATGAATTCAACAAAAGCGCCTGGGAAAAGCTTAACGGCAGCGGAAAGTTCTTTGAATGGCAGCCCAAACTGGATGTTATGCGCTACGGCCATGCCGGCCCTTTAAGCCGCAAACTGTTCTTCAACGGAAAGCATCTGACAGCAGCCAATAACGCCTGCGAAGTTATAGGCGTCTACAATGCCCTGCACGCCTTTGGCCGGGATAAAAGCCTGCCCGAACTGATAAAGGAATTCTCTAAGCGCGGCGTGTGCGCAAACGGCTGTTTCGGCACTTCGCCCAAAGCCCTCAAACGCTATTTTGAAAGAGAAGGCTATAAAACAGAGCTGCTGATCGGTAAAGACTTAAGCGATGAAGCGCTCAGCGCCTGGGAAAAAGAATACAATGTCTTTCTGCTCACTTCCTTTAACCGCGGTTATAACCCTTTTCATATGGTACATACCATGTGCATAAGCCACGAAAAAGACGGTTTCATCCGTCATAACGATTATCGCCCCCGCACCCCGCTAAAAAGCCTTAAGGAGGGGGTATATGGATATAATGAAGGAGAATCGCGGCCAATCTGTCTTTTGGCTGTAAAACCCACTCCTTAAGCATTTCCTATAATATTATTTATATCAAAAAGAGACCCTGTCTTCCAGCAAGGCCTCTTTACATTTATGCCACCCGTGGTAGCACAAAAATCTTTATTGTTCATACACATCCAGATACCAGATACCGGTGTCTCCCCGCTTTATCAGCTCTTCGCCGGTATAACTGCCTATGATCCCTTTATCCGAATCGGTTACGATCACACTTACAGTCGCCAGCGGGCAGTTATTGGATGGAGCACAGGGTCCAACAGTAATATGGACATGCGCGTCACGGTCAGTTATCAGTATGCGCTCATTATGCTGAGTTCCGTGAATATCAGTCTCGCGCTGCACTTCCGCGCCCTCGATCAGAAGCATCGGTGCGCACATAGGATTCTCCCCAAAATCATATGTCCCGGAATCCTCAAAGAAGGTTACCCCCTCTTCATCCCACGATACAGATATTTCTACCCCTTCAAAACCGTAATCATACTCTTCGTAATCTTCATCCGGCATAGGCTGTTCATCAACCGTTTCATTCGTGTTGTTCGCTGCAGCAGGTTCTGCTGTCGGCTCCGGGTCTGCTTTGGTGTCACTTTCCGCAGCCGCATCTGTATCTGTTTTCGTATCAGATGTTTCCGTTATACTGCTGCTTTCCTCTTCCGATGTGCCAACGCTCCCTCTTCCGCCGGCAGCGCTTCCACTGTCACCACATCCGGCCAGTAAAGCTGCCATCATTATCGCTATTATCAATTTCCTTTTCTTCATAATCTCCTCCCAATTGTTTATTCTGCGGACAAGAATAGCACAGTATTTTCCAAAGTACAATATTTTTATTGTCCGTTGTTCACAATTAGTTCATATTTGATACATACACAATTCACAAATTATTAATATTTTGTTGAAATTCCAATAAAAAACACTATAATCATTCGTATCTCATACAAATACCAGTCAAAACAGCCGTCAGGATATGAGCGGCCGTCAAAGATCAAAGGGAGGAAATAGTTATGAGTAAAAAATGGTTACGAAGATTTATGGGATTTTCAATGGCAATGGCAATGAGCCTGACAGCCTGCAGCGGATCAGGCGGAACTAACACCGCCCCGGCTGCCACCGCCGATGTTGCAACTTCCGCAGCCGTGCAGGATGCCTATGTTTCCTATGAACCGGACTATGACCCGATGTACGATTCCGTCATCGAAGCCGAAGAGTCAGATACCGCGGAAGGCGAAGAATTCAATACCGAAGAATACGATGCCATCAAGGAGAACGGATTCGCTTCAGTCGTCAAGAGCCCTCTGTCCACCTTCGGCGCAGATGTGGACACCGCATCCTATTCCAATGTACGCCGCCTTATCAATATGGGATACACCCCTGACGAGATCCCCAACGGAGCCGTGCGCACGGAAGAAATGGTCAATTATTTCAGCTACAGCTATAACGGACCTGAAGACGGCGAACCCTTTGGCGTTAATGCAATGATCTCACAATGCCCCTGGAATGAAGATAACCTGCTGCTCCACCTGGGCCTGCAGACAGAAGCCGTCGATTTTTCACAGGCCGGTGACAGCAATATAGTATTCCTCATCGATGTCAGCGGCTCCATGAGCGACGAGAACAAATTACCCCTGCTGCAGCAGGCTTTTGCCCTTCTCGTCGATGAGCTTGGCGAAAAAGACTGTGTTTCGATAGTAACTTATGCCAGTGGAGAAAAGACCGTGATCGACGGCGTAAGCTGCGACCATAAACAGCAGATCCTTTCAGCATTAAACAACCTCAAAGCAGGCGGCGGCACAAACGGCAGTTCTGCTATCGAGATGGCATATGATCTGGCGCAGAAGCATTTTATCGATAACGGAAACAACCGCGTTATCCTTGCTTCGGACGGCGACTGGAATATAGGCGCTACAAGCGCAAGCGAATTGAACGAACTGATCAGTCAGAAAAAAGAAAGCGGCGTATATCTGTCTGTACTGGGCTTCGGCATGGGTAATTACAGCGACACCCGCATGGAGACGCTGGCCGATTACGGCAACGGCAACTACGCATACATCGACTCACTGCGCGAAGCAAAGAAAGTGCTGGTGGAAGAGCTGGGGGCAAATATGCTCACCGTAGCTGAGGATGTAAAGCTTCAGGTCGAATTCAACCCCGTATATGTTTCCGAATACCGCCTGCTGGGTTATGAAAACAGACGCTTAAATACCGAAGACTTTGAAGATGATACAAAGGATGCCGGTGAAGTGGGCGCAGGACACAGCGTAACAGTACTTTATGAGCTGGTCCCCGCCAAAGAAGAAGCCGAAGAGTCTGATCTGAAATATCAGGAATCAACTGTTACCGAAGACGCTAAGAACAGCAACGAATGGCTTACACTGGCTGTACGCTATAAGAAGCCCGGAGAAAGCACTTCACAGCTTTTGGAATACCCGATCGGCGGTGACCGTTTAACCGACACCCCTAACGATGACTATCGTTTCTCCGCAGCTGTAGCAGAATTCTCCCTGCTGCTGCGCAACAGCGACTACAAAGGCAGCGCAAGCTACGAACACGTACTGAATACCCTTTCCAATATCAAGTTAAGCGATGAGTACCGCGAAGAATTCCGTGACATGGTAATGACGGCAGTAAACAACTCAGGCGATACTCAGTGGTGATCGA
>CAMOEK010000049.1:0-15953 GCA_946612125.1 uncultured Lachnospiraceae bacterium
ATTATAGCATATTAACTTAAAAGTGTAAAATTGTTATAACTAACCCTCCTTCCGCCTCAGAGAAATTTTTGCCCTGTTTTTTGTAATTTTTGTTTAATTTAACTATATGATAATTGTGAAATTGTGCTATATTGTAATTGCAAAACAAGAGGAGAGGAAATAAAAAAGGAGGAGGAAAAAGTTATGTTTGGATTATTCGAAAACAAAAAGCTGTTTGGGATCCTTGAAGGAGTACAGGATCGCAAGATCTACGCCACCTCTGTTGAAGACATGAAAAGAAAAGCAGCCAAGTTTATAAAAAGCTTAAGCTGGCAGCGTGACCGCGATCTTGTTACTGTCTACAATGAGGATACCGGCGAAAGAGTTATGCAGCTCAGCCGTTTCAACCGTATCACTGACGGTAAGGTAGTATACGGAAAATGGTCTTAAAAAAAAGGTGCGAAAGCACCTTTTTTTGCAGCTGCCGATAATGTTCTTTTCATTCTTTTAAAGAGATATCCTCACACCCCCTGCCCGGGAATGTATATACCACTATCGTGATCTTTTTATCATAGTCAAACGACTCACCTGCCGCAAAAGATGAACTGTCGCCTATTTTGATGCTTTTGATAGAGCCCTCTGTTTTTCCTATCCCCAGGAAAAGATCATCGGACCTGCGAAGTATTATGGTAGCAAAGCCCATGTCCTCAAACTCTTTCTTAACATCTTTGTAATTCACTTTATTATTCTGGACATAATATGATGACGGCTGGCTCATGGCTATCCTGAGCTGGCCGTAACTTATCCTGATCTTCGCCGAGGTATCCACATGGCACTCCCCTCCGGTAAACAGCTTATCGTAAATATAGATATTTCTGACAAACTGATTTTCTGCAGGATCATCGGTAATGACTTCTTCAAAGCTTACATCCTTTATTCCCTTCTTTTCAAGCAGATCTCTCAGCTCAACCCAGGTCTTATTCTTCCAGTCATCAAGTATATCGCTTATGTCTCTTCTTCCGGCGCCGTTATAATATATTGTGACCGGTGCATCCGGATAGAACAGGTCTCCTGCCAGGAAGGTCTCATCTCCGCCGATGGCAACGCCAAAAACCTCTCCCTCATCATACCAGTTTTCGCCATTCCTTACTTCTTCAAGCTCTACATCCGTAAAGCCGGCTTCCGCAAATTCATCCTTAACCGCAAGATAGTCTCTGCCCCTGATTTCCGAAAGTCCTGCGAACATGGAGATCATATGCTTATAACAGCTCAGCCTGACTTCAGCATCAGCCGGCAGAAAACAATCCCCCTGCTTATACGGATCAGCTTCATTGTTTAGCAGGACTGTCACGATCGTTCCGTCAAGCGCTACGTCTGTTGTCGGCACTTCCTCAACAATAATATTGGTTAAACCGGCGTCTGACAGCGAGCCTGTCAGGCTGTTTACATCTGTCACTTCCCAGCCTTCCATTATGGAAGTAACATTTATCCTGCCGGAACTGTAATAGCTTATGCCCACTTCTACATCCGGTTCTACAAATTCACCCTTGGAATATTCGGGCTCATCATCTATCAATACTTCTTTAACAACATAACTCTCTGCCCATCCGCCCGTAACGGGGATCAGCTCAATATCCTTGAATCCTGCATCTTCCAGTGCCTCCTGAATATCTTCCAGCCCCTCTCCTTCAACATCCTCCGAATCGAAAGGTATTCTTACATGCCTGATCAAAAATACAATAGCTACTATTATCAAAAATATCAGGATTAAAGCAGCCAATACCGCGGATATTTTTAATACAATATTGGCTACCCTTTTAAGCTCTATTTTACCCGTTCTTTTAAGCGCTTCATTGTATGTTTCCGACGGATCCGGATTTGCGAGAACCGGTATGCCCCAGCCGTTCGCGCTGCATTCATTTATGCTGTTCTTCTGTTCCATGCAATTTTTGAGCAATGCAACATTGTCCGATCCCGCTGCAGATATAGCTTCATCCGTTTTCATCATTTTAATGTACAGCGATATCCGATCCTCTGTCGTTAGCGGCGAAGTATTGATCTGATCGGGGATCTTCCATCCTTTTGAAGATAACTCTTCAAATAATGCCCTCTGCTCACTGCACAGTTCCAAAACATCATCCCAGCGTTTGGGATGCTCATGTATGCCTGCTAATTCAAACTCATCAAAGCGTTTGTCGTTTTCGACGATCTTATCGATAATGCCGGATCGTTCCTGCAGCTTTTCCTTTATGCCGTTTATTTCTTCAAGGCATTTATCCAGATCAGAATTGTTCATTGCCGGAACAGGCATGCCCTTTTCCCTGCATTCCGTAATATCCTGTTTAATTTCAGCAATCAGCGCGCATGCTTTTTCACATAATGGGATGCTGAAATCCGAGCGGGCCTGTCCTATCATTTCCGTTAATCTGATATCGGAATCTACTATCCTGTCACGCAGATCGATGTCTGATTTTTTCTTATTGAAAATACCGGCGCATTTTTTCGTATTTACATTGTTTAACAAAGGCAGTTTCCAATGCTTTTCCTTAAAGCGTGCGATCAATGCCTCCAGGCGCTCACACAATCCGGCGCCCGCATCACACTGACCGGCGTTCAGCTTTTCCATGCCCAAAAGCTCGGTGATCCGCTCATCTATAGCACCTATACAGACAGTATCGATCATCTGCACGCTGTCACCCATGGCAGATCCCGATGACAGATTATCCCTTATCCTGCCTATATACATAGCTATTATCTTTTTACGCTCAGCCTCATCAACCGAAGAAGTCAAAAACAGTTCCGTGATCCTTTCAGTCCCGTCATTCAAATAAGAAACAAACTCTTCATTCATATCTCTACCCCATCGTCACATGCTTCCATCAGATATTTCGGCTATTTTTTGCGCCTGATCATGCACATACGACTCTGTATCTCCGTTAATATATAACACCCTTACTTTTTCATCCTCCACACTGAAGGCGTCATTTTCAAAGACAAGCTTCAATTCACAGTTTGCCTCGATCTGCTTAAGCTTGATCCTGGCCGAAGATGCAGCTTCCTTCTCAAATGAACTGCTGTTATCTATAAGCACAAATCTGAAACCGCATACATGCCCCACTTTACCGCTAAGATATTCTATTACATCTGCTACTTCCGATGAAATGCGCCCGTCGTTGTCCAAAAGCCCTTCACGCAGTATCACCAGATTGAACGGATCTGTTTGATCTTTCTGATATACGGCATAAAGATCCGGCATGCCTGAGGGATCAGTCTTTCTGATTATTTCATCACAGTTCACATCCCTGAATGCATAAAGGTCCTCCGCAGATGTATGCAGTTTTACCATATTTTTAATCTTCCCGCCTGCATTTCCCGACTGTATCCCATTATATAGGCGTTTATATATGATATCAGGGTTTTTATCAAAAATATGAACATTAAGACTGCCTGCCGGAAACTTCTCCAGCATGCGAAAGATATATGAGACAATAAAATCGTCTATCGATCTGTTGCGTATGTTTTCGAGGGCAGTTGATATTATAATATTGCCCTGCTGTTTATAATCTATCGTGATCTCTTTTCCGCTATCGCTGTAACCAAGCTCATCGAGTATCTTATATCCTGTGCTGCCTTCGTACGCTCCGGCAACCAGCACTTTATGCGGAAGTTCCCCATGATCCGCAAATCTAAAAGTCTTCCCCAGGCATAAACATTCTTTTTCCTTATAGACGCCCCTGACTTCTTCCCTCAGCTGCTCCACTGCCTCCTCATGTCTGCTTATCTCCTGTTCGGAACACTCACGAAGCATCTGTATGATATCTTTTTCACTCTTCAACGACTTCTGATGCTTTTTATTAAAATCATCCCTAAGCCGGTCATACTGTTTTTTCTTTTCCAAAAGCTCATCTTTTGCGCCGGCAACGCCGCCGTCTGCTTTTGTCCTTTCCGATATCCCGTACAATTTTTTTTCAAGTATATCTATGCTTTCTTCGCAGCTGATATAACTGTCTGCAATATTTAAAATATCCTTGACGGCTTCGACGGCTTCACACCTCGGATCCTCCAGGTATTCGCGCAGTATTTCCGCTGATCCCCTTATACACGCAAGAGACGAAGTATCGTTTTGCTTTTCGACCAGTTTCTGATAATAAGCCTTTGAATACTCTATGAAACTCTGCTCATCCGTGTATTCCCGGTCTATTTCTTTGATATCCCTCATTTGATAACCCTCTTTCCGCCTGTATTACGGCCTTTCCCCGGCCGTTTTCGCCGTTATCGAATAAATGTATCATATCCGCAACCGTTAAGCCTTATGATAAGCTCCGCCTCTGCTATTATATCAAAAATGTTTAATTTTACCAGTATCCCACAAGCAGGGTGTTTTTATACTATCTCTACGGAACTGCCGCCGCTTCTGTTTTTAGTAACTACGATCTGCCTGTCAATGCGTGATTTAAGCTCGGTCACATGAGAGATGATGCCAACCAACCTTCTTCCTTCCGTCAATCCGGTAAGCGCTTTATAAGCCTGATCAAGCGTTTCCTGATCAAGAGATCCAAATCCTTCATCCACAAACAGAGTATCAACCTGTATACCTCCGGCCGAAGACTGTATCTCATCCGACAATCCCAGCGCCAATGACAGCGATGCCATAAAAGATTCGCCTCCCGAAAGTGTTTTAACGCTTCTTTCAGTGCCGTTATAATGATCTATGACTCCAAGATCAAGTCCGCTCTGGCTTTTACCGTTAGCCGCTTCTTTTAACCTTACCAGTTCATACTGCGCTCCCGACATGGTCATTAATCTGAGGTTTGCGCGGTTAATGATCCTGTCAAAATAGGTCATCTGTATGTAGGTCTCAAGCATGACTTTGTCTTTTCCGTTAAGCTTGCCATTTGCAGTATCGGAAAGAGCTTTCATCCACTGAAGCTTCTTCTCGATCTCTGTAACGCTTGACGCCTCTTTGATGATATTGAGTCTTATGCTCTCGTTTGCATTACTCCTGCTTTCAACACTTTTGAGTTTGTTGATACATTCAGTCTGCAATGCTTCAAGCTTACGCTGCTCTGCTTTATCCCCTTCAGGATCTTCCACCTTGCTGTTTTGTATAGTGGTCTCAAGACTTTCTATCCGGGATCTCAGATCACTTACAATATTATCCTGAAGCTTATAGGCTTTTTCGGATCTGTCATAAGCATTCTGAAGTTCCGTCGCATTTTTATCAAGTTCTTTCTTTTTTGCCTCAGCCTCTTTTTTGCTTGCAAATTCCTGACCTGAACGAAATTTCTCAAGAGTGCCTTTCTTTTCCTCCAATGAGGCTTCGATAGCGGCATTATCCTTTTTCATCTCTTCTATGCTCTTTGAAATATCACCCACTTCTTTTTCCATTTTGGGGATACATTCATCAAGCTCCTTTTTCCTTTTAACCTCGGCTTCAGCCCTTGATAATGTGTCTTTGATATTTTCCTTTCGAAGACAAAGCTCAATGAACGTTCCTTCAATCCCGGAATTGATATCATCAGGCACATTTTCCTTAAATACCTTTGCAGCCTTATCCTTTATGTTTTTCTCACTTACTTCCAGGGCTTTGCTTTTTCCCTCAGCATCCCTGGCGCTGTTTTCTCTTTCTTCTCTGGCGGCCTCAGCCTTCTTTTTGGCTGCTTTTAATTCATCCTCGGTAGGGACAGAATCAGATAATTCCGCAAGCTGAGGGTGATCGGGAGATCCGCATACAGGACACTTTTCCCCGTCTTTTAAACCATGCGCGAGGATCCCTGCCTGAGCATCTCTGAAATCCTGTTCCATCTTTTCATACAGGGAATTCTGTTTTTTAAACGCCTCGTCTTTCTTCTTATAATCTTCCCTTGCTTTTCCCAGTATGTCACTATCCGCTTTATATGCGCCCAAAGCCGCAGAAAGCTCACCCAGTTCCTTCTCTTCCGCCTCTATCTTCTCAAGCATTGCCGACAGCTGCGCACACTCTTCACCGGAATCCTTTATGGTGCGAAGCTCGTACTTAAGCCCTATGATCTCTTTTTCTTTCGCGCTGCGGACTTCGTCCTGTTTGATAAGCTTTGCTGTCAGATCCTTGTTTTCACTCTTTAATCTGTCTATTTCTTCCGCTAATCTGTCAGCGTTATCATAGTCGGACAGTTTTGTCTCTATCCTGGCGGATTCTTTCTCCAGCCCTGTTTTCTTTTCCAGATCAGCCTTTGCCGTCTGATAAGCATTTTTCAGCATCTCGATCTTCGGCTGTTCGATCTCAAGGCTTTTCTGCGCTTTCTGCAGATCTTCCTTGGCTTTGGCCAAAACTTCCGCTGCGCCTATCCTCTGGTTAACTGTTTCAAGCTCACCGTGTATTTTACGGTATTCTTCATCAAGTCTGTCTTTCTCCTTTATATCCCGGTCAGTAAGCCTGTCCAATAATTCAAGCACATCTTCAACTGTTTTATTGCCTGCTTTTGCATTATCGACATCTATAGAAAGGACATCATCCTTGTCAACCTGAATACCCTTTATATGTATATCTATGTTCTTTTTCCTGTCATCCAGCAGGTCACTGACCACCTTTCGCTCTTTTTCGAGCTTTTCCTGTAATTCCCCAAACTTTTTAGTTTTGAACAATTCCCTGAATATTTCTATCCTGTCCTTTGTTTCTGCAAGGAGCAGCTTAAGAAAATCTCCCTGCGCAAGCATTGCGATCTGCGTAAACTGATCCTTATCTACTCCCAGTATTTCCACTATCGCTTTGGTAACATTGCCAAGCTTTGTGATAACCGCGCCATCGGGCATGGTCAGTGTGGCATCTGCAACCTTTTTGCTAAGATCGCTGCCGCGTTTTGACTTTCCCATATACTCCGGATTTCTTTTTACGCTGTATTTTTTACCGTGATGCATAAACACAAGCTCCACCTCGGTGGGCGTGTTTTCATCCGCATACATTGAACGCAGCATGCCCGCCTTCCTGTTGGTACCGCTTGCCTCACCATAAAGTGCAAAGCATATCGCATCAAAAATAGTGGTTTTACCGGCTCCGGTGTCACCCGTTATAAGGTAAAGTCCCCTTTCGCCCAGTTTGTCCATATCAATTTCCACTGTCCCCGCATAAGGTCCAAATGCTGACATTTTTAAATATATCGGTCTCATCCTACACCTCCCAAATCGACTGGATACAATCTGTCACAAAATCCTTCTGTTCCTTACTCATGGCGTCATTGTTCTGTTTCTCATAAAACTCTTCAAACAGCTCCATCGGCGTTTTCTGCTCGATGTTTTCTATCTCACTGATATCTCTCTGTTCTCTGGTACGTTTGTTATCATAAGTGATCTTCATCAGATTGGGATAGATCACGCGGAGTTTTCCGATCGCATCCACAACATCATTTTCGTCCGTCAGAACAGCATGAATATAATCATCCGTATTTGTATTTTCGTAATTCTTCTTTGCGCTGAGCTCTGCATAAGTTCCCCTGATCTCTCTAAGGTCGCGCATAGGTGTAAGCTCGATCTCATCTATGCCTATATTTCCTGATCTATCGATATTTATTACGCTTATGGATTTGTGATGGTCCTTTTCTGAGAAAGAATACTTGAGAGGAGTGCCGCAATACCGCAGTGTTTCCCTTCCGATCCCCTGCTTCCCATGTATATGTCCCAAAGCCACATAATCAAAGTCATCAAACACAGATGCATCCACATTATCAAGGCCACCTACAGTGACTTCCTCAGAATCACAGCGGGCAGCTCCGGTCACGAACTGATGAGCGACCAGAATGTTCGTTTCCTCTTTGTTCACATTCATATGCTCTATCGCGACTCTGCAGGCATCGGTATAATCATTGATCTCTTCATCGGGAAAAATGCTTCTTACCACAGCCGGCTTTATGAACGGCAGCATATATATATTTACCTCTGTCTCATTATCCTTAAGCTTAAAACGCTTTACATTCCCGTCATATACAGGCGATAAATGTATGCCGGCCGAATCAACCAGTTCACCATGATCGGAGAATCTGATCGCAGAATCATGATTCCCGCTTATGGCAAATACAGGCATCTTTTTTTCGGCAAGGCTTACCAGGAATTCATCCCATAATCTCATTGCATCCTCAGAAGGAACCGTTCTGTCATAAACATCACCGGCTATAATGACCCCGTCCGGCTTCTCCCTGTTGATTATCATCAGTATCTCTTTTAAGATATACCTCTGGTCTTCGATCAATGAAAACTCATTCAAGCGCTTTCCCAGATGCAGATCCGACAGGTGAAACAGTTTCATCTTTTTATCCCTCCGTTAATATCCTTCCCCTTTTATAAATCTATGGGGCATTTCCTCATGTTGAAATGATTATAACACAGTCCCGGCGCTTTATAAGTCCAATAAACACCCCTCATTACCTATTTTTCGGGGTTTGAGGCTGTTCAGAGGTCTTCCGTAAACTAATCTTATGCCCTTTTTCCCCCGGTCCGGCGCCTCCGCCCCGCCGATTTACTTATTATCCTACCTGTGTTATAATACGCCCTGTAACCCACATTTGGCTTTCAACTTACAAGTTAACATAAATCTACGAGCCACAGTCTTTTTTTGAGGTATGCGTATGGCGCGAAAGAAGATCGCCCTGTTTTCTGCCGGATGGGCTTCCAATATATTAGCCCAGTTTCTGCGGGGTGTTCACGATCAGTTTTCATCCCTTGATCTTGATACCTATTTATTCCTGTGTTATGCAACATACAACCAATCCGAGACCGAACGTGCCGGAGAACTGAAGGTTTTTCAGCTTCCGGACCTTAAGGATTTTGACGGAGCCATTATCATATCAAATCTCTGCGATTTTCCCGGCGTTCTGGATGATCTGGTCTCACGCTGCAATGTAGCCGGCATCCCGGTTATCAGCCATGGTATTCCACATGATAATGCGGTCAATGTTATCATGGACAACGAATCAGGAATGAATGATCTGGCCGAACATCTGATCACGCAGCACGGCGTCAGGGATATCGTCTTCGTTGCAGGGACCGCCGATAACAGCGACTCCTGCGAACGTCTGGAGTCTGTGCGCAATACCGCCCTTAAGCACGGCCTTAGCTTTACGGATGAAAATGTTGTTTATTCTAACTGGGAGTTTTCGAAAGCAGCAGAGATCGCCCATGATTTTGCGCAAAGGAATGAGCTGCCGGACGCCTTTATCTGTGCCAATGATGAGATCGCAATGGTCATGCTGACCACCTTTGAGGATTACGGGATAAGCGTTCCGGACGATGTACTGATCACCGGTTTTGACAATCTGCCGGACGCCCCTTTATTCTACCCTTCCATCACATCCATCGAACCTGATGCGCGCCTGCACGGGCAGATCTGTGCCCGTACGATGACTGATCTGCTGAATGGGCATAAGGCAGACAATCCCATCAAACTCCCCAGCCGCTTCATTCCAAGAGAAAGCTGCGGCTGCCCGCTCGGTCAAAGATCCGCCCTTCAAAGGCTGCGTGTTGCCACGGATGATTTCAAGATGAAGCGCAAAAAAGACCGGAACAACTGGCATATCTTCTATCTCGAAAGCATGCTGTTAAAAAGCGAGTCCGTGGATGAACTCAGAAAAACTCTTTCTGATTCCCTGAGCCATGAGCATTTTCTGGAAGGGGATGATTTTCATATACTCTTTGACGCCTGCGCCGATAAAAACCTGACTTCATACGATATCGCATATGAAGATGACGGCAGCTACAGCGATCGGCAGGATGTCATCTTTTCCATCCGAAACGGCCTGATACAGGACATTCCTTATATCAAGACCTCTCAGCTCGTGCCCGGGATCAGTGAGGACGATCCCAACCATATGTATGTTATCCTTCCCGTACATGAAGGACCGCACAAGATCGGTTTTATAGTATTTACGGACTGCTATGACGGGATCGACAATAAAGAAGTGATGCTGTTCATGGATAAGATCAATGCTTCCATGTCTCTTTCCAAAAAGAGCATCTACTTAAAAAATGTCAGCGATTATGTCAGGGAGATGTCCAATATCGATCCCCTTACCAGAGTCAAGAACCGCAGCGCTTATGAAACCCGCCTGGCCGACATCAATAAGCGTATTTCTGAAGAAAAACTGTCAGAATTCGGGATCATTCTTTTTGACGTAAATAATCTCAAGTATATTAACGATGAGCTGGGACACCATAAAGGTGATGAGTACCTTAAAAACGCCTGCAGCCTGATCTGTGCATCATTCAAGAGCAGCCCCGTTTACCGCGTAGGCGGTGATGAATTCATCATTATACTTGAAGGGCGTCCGTATGAACAACGCGATCAGCTTATAGACGCTTTCGTACGGGAGATGGAGAAGATCGAAAGATCAGATCTCCGGCGCGAAGAAAAGGTATCGATCGCATACGGAATGTCTCTTTACAGAGGTTCCGATGACAGTGTCAATGCCGTAGTCAAACGCGCCGATGAACTGATGTATGAAACCAAGAAAAAGATGAAAAGCAAAAGATCAGTTTGATCCTTTAAATGACATTGACTCTCCCGCCTGCACGGCTGTCAGGCCGGATCCGTTCATCTTATTTGTATAACATTAGTTTTTAAGTTTAAACTGTACTACGCCGAAAAACTCTCTTACCACATAATGGATACCTACCGGTAAAAGCGTGGTTGCAGGAACGGGGGCAGCATTTTCATATCCCGCATACTCCGCTATGAGCATTGCGCGGTATTCATGAAAACTGTTGGTTATGATACCGACAGACGCCCCCGGATCATTTATTATCTGCATGCTGTTGATGAGGTTCTCTTCAGTACTTGTTGATCTGTCTTCAAGTATAATGCGATCCTCATCAATACCATATAGCCCGACCAGCCGATTTCTTATGCATTCCGCTTCACTGATCTCTTCATGCGGTCCTTTCCCGCCGGATGCTATAAGGATAGTATCCGGATTTTCCGACATGTACTCCGCTGCTTTTTCTATCCTTACTCTTAGCGGGTTTGTAGGTTCCTTCCCGATCAGACCTGCCCCCAGCACAATAACATAGTCATGGTTCTTTACAGGTACTGCTGTCATAGAAGATACTACCCTGCTTTCAACAAAGAGAAAGATCGCCAGTCCGGCAGAAAACAATACCCGATATATAATGCGCACTGCTGTGGGGATCTTAAACCAGCTCGTGCCTTCCAGTTCTCTTTTGATCATAAAGATCCTTATCATGCAAAAAACCGTTATCAGCGGCCATATCCATATCCATGACAGCCATGCCCCGGCATATCCGAGGCATACGCAGAAATAGATCACTGACCATAAAGCAAGCGGAACGTATATATATACAGTAACTCTCAGAAAAGTTTTTTTATCTTTTGCATTTCGAAGCAGCCAATGCGCTGCGATCATGCCACCTGCGACTATAAGTATGGAAAGCGCTATGATCCAAACCTTTATCATACTAAAATCCATTATCCTTTATTTATCTTTTTCCTGATCTTCATATACACGGTATTATTTTACCTTTTATACGTCCGCCTGACAAGTATTGCATAATAACCTTTATTCTACCCTGAGCCTGTCAACAATGCTTTTTTTGCTGATCTTCTTTAATGCGATCAGCGGGATACATATAACAAGCACTGCCAAAGGAGGAAGACATACAAGCTCGGGCACTAAAGTGAAGTTCCAGTCAAACATCGGGATATTCTCCGTAAGAGCCTTTATAAGTGTAACACTTAAGACTGATGAAGCTCCAAGCGAAACCAGCACCGACCATACATAGTATATAAGCCCTTCCTTTATAAGCTTTATACTCTGCTGCTTTCCGGTCATTCCCACAGCCTCAAGCATAGCCAGCTCTCTGCTCCTTACGATGATTGACGTGATGATAGTATTTGCAAAATTCATGATCCCTATAAGTCCCAGAACAGCTGCAAGCACAGCGCCAACGACCTTGAACATCCTGCCGAAGGAGGCATATTCTTCCGTAATGCTCTCTTTGGAATCATAATCCATGGAAGGATCAACATTTTCTGTATAATCTTTCAGCCATTCATTTACATATTCCTCCTTCTGATCCTCTACATCCAGAAGAACTCTCATTGCATTCCAGTCGGCGCCGTTTTGCGCAAGGAACTTATCTTCAGGAAGTATATAGTTACAATCGAATAAACCGAAATGTCTGATCCCTAAAGCTAAAGGTATTTCAACAACCGCGTAGATCTCATACTCTTTTACCGGAGCATTTTCAAAACTGATATACTCAAATTCCTCTCCTGACTCACTTACAAATTTTTCTGTTTCACCGTACTGCGGATCGTAACTTCGTATAGTGATCTTATCTCCGGGATCAAGGAAATTCACTTCATCATCATCCGTTTCAAATCTCGTGATCAGTACATACTCTCCCGAATTAAATGCATTCCAGTCTATCTTATCGCTGCCGTCCTTTGATTCCAGAACCTTTAACTTATTAAGCGCAAGCTCCCCCATTCCGTAGGTTTTCCCGTCAAGTGTGCGGTTTTTACCATAGTATTCCAGATCATCTTTACGCATATCTTCGGTATATCCGTGTTTAGTAAACTTCTCCTCCATCAATTTACTCTGCAGTACGTTCTTTTCTATTTTAGCCCAGTTTTCCTCATCGAATTCCTGACCTCTTTCATTTAAATATACTGCGCCTACACTGTTCACACCGTCAAGGCTCTTAAGCTCATCCAGCAGATCTTTGTCTACTGCTTCCGTATTCACATATCTTGCCCCGGGATTGTCAAGTTCTGCATCCTGTATGCTGAAATCTGCTATTATAAGATTCTCAATATAGCTGTCCATACTGAATCCACTGACAAATCCGAATACGCTGTTTAAAATTACCAGACCAAGCGACAAAGAAAGGATCACAACTGCCAGCTTTTTCTTAGGCTTTCCGTTTTTATCAAAAGCCTCTGTATATTTTACTGTTTCAACAGGAGAAACTTTTGCCGCCTTACGGCAGGGCTTTCCGGCGCTGAACAGAACCGTCAGATAGGAGAATGCCACTGCAGCCAGAAGTATCCAAATATTCAGATGCAGACTGCCCTTGCCTACCGTAAGGGTATTGAACTGTCCGGAAATTATCGGCAGAAGATATGCCGCAACCAGTATACCCAGCCCCGTACCTACAGGTATTCCTATGAGCGAGATCAGATTTGCTCTCTTCATGACGATCTTTTTCAGCTGTTTCTCTGTAGTGCCTATAGTCTTCAAAAGACCGAATTCCTGAATATCTGAAACTATGTTGATATCGAAGATATTATAAATGATCAGATATCCTGCAAACATGAATATGACCACCAACGCTCCGCATATGATCACCACCGAAGGATCAAGGCTGCTCGCGCCGTATGCCCAGTTGATCCCGTAATTCACATCTTCCCTGATCCCTGTTCTCGCAATAAGATCATTTACTTTTTTCTCTATATTTATGCTGTTGCTGAAATTGAAATCTACCGAGTATCTTCCGGTCAGATCACTGCTCTTTGCCTGTGAATAAGGAACCGTTGCTTCAGGCGCATACTTTTCCTGAAATGCTTTAGATACATATATCATCTGCGCAGGGCAGATAGGATCTGCCTCATAATAACCGCTTACTGTAAAATCGTTTGATACGATCTCCCCGTTGATATCCAGATCAAGCCGGATATTCATTCCTGTATCAGCCGGCTCTCCCAGCGCCTGAAGGATCCTGTCACTTACTACAACTTCATTCTCCTGCGCAGGCATTTTACCCTTCACCGGGAAGCTGAAACTCTTTTTGGCATTATCGTCTTCTGCATAATAGCATTCGGAGTAAAGTTTGGAAAACTCTTTATTATCTCCGGTTCCGACCAGGATCCTGTACGAAACATCTTTGATCTTGGGATCATCCTTAATCTGATCGTATTCGTCTTTGATAAGATACTTAAAACCTGCATGATATGTACCGCCAACCTGTCTCATCGTGGATTCCTGTATCTCATTTACCATGCTTCCTCCGACCGAAAACATGGTTGAAAAAAGCAGGCTGGTAAGTATTACCGCAAATACAAGCATGACATATTTTTTGATCCCTGATCTGATACCGCTGTATGCAAGATTGTTTACTGCATTTTTATTATTTACTTTATTCATCTTCATTCCCCTGTTTGATCATTTTTATTATTTTATGGTTTTTATCATACGATATGGCCGTCTTCGATATGAATGGTCCTGTCCGCCATCTGCGCGATCTCGTCATTATGTGTTATCATAACGATCGTCTGATTGAACTTTTTCCCGCTGGTCTTAAGCAGTCCCAGAACATCCTGACTGGTCTTGGTATCCAGATTTCCGGTAGGTTCATCTGCAAGGATTATGGCCGGCTTCGAAGCAAGAGCCCTGGCTATCGCAACTCTCTGCTGCTGTCCGCCTGAAAGCTTTGAAGGGAGCACATTCAATTTCTTAGATATTCCAAGTGTTTCGATAACATTATCTGTATAGTCCTTATCAACTTTCTTTCCATCCAGCTGGATCGGCAGGACTATGTTTTCATAAACCGAAATGGAAGGGACCAGATTAAAGCTCTGGAATATGAAGCCGATCTTTCTTCTTCTGAAGATGCATAATGCATCGCCCTTAAGCGTCGAAATATCTTTATCATCGATCACGATCCGGCCTTCTGTCGGATTGTCAAGTCCGCCCAGCATATGGAGCAATGTTGACTTTCCGCTTCCGCTGGTTCCGATGATGCTCATAAACTCGCCGCGCTCAACCTCTATGCTCACATCATCCAGCGCTTTTACCAGAGTTTCTCCCTCCCCGTAATATTTCTTTAAATGTTCTGCGATCAGTATACTCATTATTTTTTCTCCAATCTTTATATATTTAATACTCCCTTTTCGAAGCATCTTTCTTTTACAATACGGATAGTAACATAGAAATCTTACCAGATAATTTCTGAATTCTTTCACTTTTGAAAGAATCGGACAGTGCAGGGCAGAAATGGACAGAAAGGCTGCCCTGAGCATGAAAAAAAGCCGGTCCACCGTGGGATCCGGCCCTGTCATCACTTTCTTAAATATATAATGAATTCTCCGCCTTTTCTTTTGTTGTTTGGAACAACCTTTATGTATCCGTCTTCTTTGGAGAGGATCTCTCTGGTCAGGTAAAGCCCTATTCCCACTCCCTCTTCCTGCTGAACTTCTTCGCTTCTGAAAAATCTTCCGAATATCCTTGTGGCATCTTCTTCCGTGATACCGCTTCCTTCATCTGTAACATGTATCTGCGCATACATGTCCGTTTCAGAAATATATACTTCTATTTTCCCGCCTTCGGGCGAATACTTAACGGCATTATCCAGAACATTTACCAGGGCTTCCGTAGTCCACTTCATATCAAATACCGCTTCCGTCATGCTCACGGAAGGATCCGGGATCACAAATGAAATGCTTCTCAGCTTAGCTTTCTGCTTCACAGCCGCTATTGACGACTCAAGCAGTTCTCCGACCGAAGATCTCTGCGCCTTTACCTCAAGCGTGCCGCTTTCAAGTCTTGAGAGTTTGGTCAGCGAATCAACGAGAAATTCCAGCCTCTGATCCTGCCGGGTTATTTCGTCCGCATACTTTTTTATCCTGTTCAGGGACTTCTGAATATCACCGCTATCATTACCGTTTAGCCTGTCTATCTCTTCACGTAGAAGCTCGGTATACATTTTTATATTTGTCATCGGCGTCTTCGTCTGATGCGATATATCAGAAATGAACTGCTCAAGTCTGTGTCTTTCGGCTTCCAGATTCTGAGCGGAGATCACCGATGTTCCAAGAAACTCTTTCCATTTGGATTCAAGTCTGGACAGCTTTGTTTCATCGTAGTTACTCTCCACAAATCTGCCATCCATCGCATCATCCAGCATCTTTTCAAGTCTGTCGATCGTTCTGTTACCCAGCATGATTTTCCAACACAGCTTTCTTATTCGAATTTATATCCCTGTCCATACAC
>CAMOEK010000050.1:0-15811 GCA_946612125.1 uncultured Lachnospiraceae bacterium
GTGGCATCCACGGCATAGATCGGATCGATCTTATTATTGATGACCATATCACGCATGGCCTCATAACGTTCGCCGCTGCGCCAGCCCTGGTCCACCGATCCTGATCCGCTGGTGACTATCTCAACATCCGGATAGATCTCGCGCAGTTCCTGCAGATCAGCCGGCGCTATGCGCGTGCCATATATCCACAAACGTTTAAGATGCGGCAGATTCTTTATGGGATCCGTCATCTTGGTCCAGTTGTAGCACAGATTCAGGTCTTCAAGCTCCGTGAGTTCCGATATCACGCTTATATCTTCCACGTCGTTTGCAAAAAACTCAAAATAACGGAGCTTTTTGCAGAACCTGACAGCCGAGATATCCTTAAGCCTTCTGTGGCTGTCCGGATAGGTATAATTTTCCACCAGTATAAGTATCTTTATCTCCGGCATGTATTCCAGGAAACTGAAATCCGTAATATAACAGTGACCCAGATCAAGAGCAACCATATCCGTACAGTATTTAAGATACTTGGCATCATAATCATAAAGCGGACAGTTGCCGGGCCAGCCTATCAGCGTGGAGAATGCTACCGTATCCGTAGGTATTACCCAGTTCTTGACCCTGATGTTCCAGATAAATCTGATCTCAGGATGTTCATCCTGAAGCGCGGCATACTGATCATTCGATAAACCGCAGTCCTTCATCCTTATGCGCTCTACATTGGTCAGAGTATCGATAAAAGCTTCCAGATCCTTATCTCTGCAGTTTATGCCGGAGATATCTATATATCTGCCATTCTTCGGGATCTGTCTGTCCCCGAAGTATTCATAAACCGGATGTTCTGCTTTAGCCTCATTCTCATATCTCTCAAGATTGTAAGGAAGACTGTCTAAGGAAACAACATCCTTTTTTTCTGCCACCGCCTCTTCCGGCCCGGAAGCCGTATCTTCCGATACCGCTATTTTATCCTCCGATACAGCAGCCGCCTCTTCCGAAACCGACGCCACATCACTGCTGACATTTACCTCTCCGACAGTCGGTTCTGCAGGCGGCGCAGAAGCAATGTTCTGTGTACAGCCTGCTGTCAGCAAAACAAAAAGCAGAGCCGGTATCAGCGACCTTATCTTTATCATAAACCTTTTCTCTTCCTCGCTCTCTCAATAAGGTTTTCTGATTCATCAAATGCTTTTGACAGATAAGCGCTCAGATCTTCCTTCCCTTCTTTTTCCTTTGCCTTTATTGCCTCCCAGTTAAGCAGAACTTCTTTGCTGTCCGATACCTTATCACTGCCGAAAACATGAGGGTGTCTGCGTATCATCTTTTCGCTTATACCCCGTATCACATCTTCGATGTTAAAGTCGCCTTCTTCCTTTGCGATCTGCGCATGCATCACTATCTGCAGCAAAAGATCTCCCAGCTCTTCCTTAAGATTTTCCGGATTGCCTGTCTCTGCCAGCACATTTATGCCGCATATCGTCTCTGCGGCTTCTTCAATGCAGGCCGCCTTAAGACTCTCATGAGTCTGCTCCCTGTCCCATGGACAGCCGTCCTCTGCGCGAAGCCGTCTTACAACCTCAAGCAGTTCATCAAATGCTTCCAAAACTTTTTCTCCTCCCACTGATACTCAGATCTTCCCTGATATTCTACCGCTGCCGCGGGTAACGGTCAAGCAATGCCTGCTTTGCTTCATGGCAAGGGTATGATACTCATCCCCTCACCAGTCTCTCCAGTTCGCCTGCGGACATTCTCCTGCAGCTGCTCCCCCAGGCAATATCACGCACGGGCATATCATTGGTTGCCACGATCACATTATGCTTCTTCCCGTATTTCGTGGCAAAGCGTTCTATATACATATCGGCGGTCTCGTTTTCCGCTGTATATATAACATGAAGACCGGCATAGTCCATCTGCCTCCCGCGCCCTGCTGATCTGTATGCATCAAATACCAGCATGATCTCCATGCCCGTATATCCCTGATAATTGCTCAAAAGATCCACAAGTTTATCCCTGGCAGCATCCATATTGTCTTTCGCCAGTTCTTTCAGTTCCTGCCATGCAAATATGATATTGTAACCGTCTACTACCATGTACTCTTCTTTTTTAGCAGCAGGTTTGAACTCGTAATCATCATAGGGATCGGCTGCGGCGGGCTTTAATTCCTCACGCGCGCCCAGGCCCTGTCTGCGCCTGCCCTGCGAATCCACGGTATGTGAACTGTTGGCATAAAAGGTACGGTTTAATATCGCATCAACCTCATCCGTCCCCAGACTTCCCATGCTGTCGCTGCCCGCAGTTTTATGCACACGCGCAGCGTAGCTTTCCTCTTTATGCTCATTATTATCCGTAAAAGGCGTATAGGCGCTTTCTACATGCATATAGTCAAAGACTTCGCTCCAGGGGACCACAAAGCCTGCGCCATGAGCGCAGAATACCGAATCGGGAGTATTCTTAAGATCGGCTTCCGGCATATATCCGGTCTTTTCGATCACTTCCTCGGTATTATGGCAAATGTCATACCCTGCCAGGCTTAAGGAAATGCTCCCGCAGCCGGCTGTATACGCCGCAAGGTCTTTTGCATAATTTCTGATGCAGGCTACCGCAGCCCTGCCGGTAAGCACGGCATTAACTCCGTCACTCGAAGGCGCATCCATGCTGCCGTGCATGGCTTCTATATCGGTCATGGCATGTCCGAGAGCGCTTGCAGGAAGCTCTATCCTGAAGAAGTAATACGGCTCAAGAAGAATGCTCCCTGTCTGCATCAGTCCCTGACGCACCGCTCTGTATGTTGCCTGACGAAAATCCCCGCCCTCCGTATGTTTGGGATGAGCGCGTCCGGTCAATATGCTTATGCGCGTATCTGTAAGGGCTGCTCCCGTAAGCACGCCCCTGTGCTGTTTTTCTTTAAGATGCGTAAGTATCAGCCTCTGCCAGTTCTTATCCAGTATATCCTCACTGCACATGCTGCCAAAGCTAAGACCGCTGCCGCGCTCTGCAGGTTCCAGAAGCAGATGCACTTCCGCATAATGCCTGAGCGGCTCAAAATGTCCTACTCCTTCAACCGGGTCTGCGATGGTCTCTTTATATACCACCCTGCCTTCACCGAATTCTATCTCCACGGAAAACCTGTCATGCATGTTGCGCTTAAGCACCTGAAGCTGCACTTCACCCATGACCTGTGCGCTTATCTCGTGATGCTCTTCATTAAAGCTGATGATAAGCTGTGGATCTTCTTCCTCGATGATGCGAAGATACTTAAGAAGTGTAGAACTGTCAGTCCCGTCCATAGCCTTTACGCTGTATCCCAATACAGGCTCAAGATACAGACTGTGGCTGTCTTTTAACGCCCCGTATCCCATGCCGGAGCGGCTCTCATTAAGACCTGTGAGCGTAACTATCTTTCCGGCTTCCGCGCTCTGCAGCGTATCATATTTCTCACCGGAATAGCAGCGTATCTGATTGATCTTCTCACCGTTTAAGATATCCTTTACCTTAAGGCTTCCACCCATTATCTTAACATGAGTAAGACGCTCGCCTTTGCTGTCACGGCTTATCTTAAATACACGTGCAGAAAAATCAGTCCCATAATCCGGACTCATACAATATCTGTCTGTCAATGATATAAGCTCATCTATCCCTTCCATCTTAAGCGCCGATCCAAAGAGGCAGGGAAATAATTTACGGCTGCGGATCAGTTCCGCAATGCGTCCGGTGCTCACAGCCAGAGGATCTTCCATGTACTCCTCCATAAGCTGCTCATCGCACATAGCTACGTTCTCATACAGCTCGTCACCCTCATCCGTAAAATCCAGGCAGTCGCGGCTTAGATTTTCTTTTATCCCTGCGAGCACTGCTGCTTTATCTGCGCCGGGCTGATCCATCTTATTAACAAAAATAATGCAGGGAATGCCGTATTCCTTAAGCAGCGACCACAGCGTAAGCGTATGTCCTTTAACCCCGTCTGCAGCGCTTATCAGCAGTATGCAGTAATCCAGCACCTGAAGTACGCTCTCTGCCTCGGCTGAAAAATCCACATGCCCCGGAGTATCAAGCAGTGTAACTTCAGTTTCTTTAAAGGCAAGTTCCGCCTGCTTGGCTATGATGGTTATGCCGCGCTCTCTCTCCTGGGCTTCGGTATCCAGGAAACTGTCACCCGAATCTACTCTCCCCGCTTTGCGCAGCACGCCGCTTTTAAAAAGAAAGGCCTCGGTAAGCGTGGTCTTTCCCGCATCAACATGAGCAAGAATGCCCAGGTTAATATGTTTTTTTATCATCTTATCATTATCCACTATTTAAATACCCTGAAATCCGGAAATGCATATGTGTATTCAAGCATCCGCCTTCCCGCCATTGCCAGCAGATTGATCAGCGGATTGCTGTGATGCGCATAGAAATATCTTTTTTCCAGAACAGCCCCGAATTTTAATTTGGTCTTTTCCGAAGTCTGGCCAAAATCTATATATCTGCATTTATGCTCTATGGCGTATCCCACGATATTAAGCAGCATGTAATAATACAGATCGGCGTTGCATCCTTCGTCTTTGTAGTTCATGCCGCAAAGCATGAATACCAGTTCATCACCATTTTTCTTTAACAATACAAACCCCTGAGGTTCACCGTCTTTTATAAAGACCAGTTTCTCACCCTCCGATCTGTCAAAGAATTCCTTTTCAAGACATTCAAGCTTGTACTCCGACTTTTCAAAAGTCTGCAGATACATGGGATGAACACTAATGCTGTCGTCACTGATCTTTTTTATATTTATATCCCCGCATCTTTTAACCGCCAGCTTCATGCGCCGTCTGTACTGACTCCGCAGCGAATCCATATAGGCCTGCAGTGAAACATGTTCATCACGCAAAGCCAGTCTGCAGGTGGGCAGGGTTTCTCCGAACGCCATACCTTTAACATTTACGGCTTTATCTATATTCAGCACCAGTTTGCAGCCTTTTATGGTCTTTATATATTCGAGCATCCATGCGATGTCGTTGGTTATATAACCACCACAGCTTAAAGAACAGGGAAAGGCTATTGTCTGCAGCTTTATAAACAGCTGAGCCTTACCGAAAGTAAAAAGATCCATCCTGTTCATGTAGGAACAAAAGAACGCATAATGCGTTTCGTCTTCCAGGTAATAATACTTCTGCTGCAGCGGATTGCTCTGCTTTAAAAGCTTCAGCATTTCCCGGTGAAAAGGAAAAGGCAGCTCGCTCTCTTCCGCCTTTTGTTTCATCTGCGGATAATATCTGCTTTTTTCGATAATATCAAGTATCTCAGCGGGATCGTCACTTATATGCGATATGACAGCTTTCATATCCCTGCTCATTTATTTTTATACTTCCTGTTAAAGTATCCTGTAAGACCTGCCCAGTAGATACGTGGATAATTCACATAATACAGGAAACGGAATTCCATTTCAAAAAGCCACATCGGAAGCTTTGAAGGACGCATGAGCACATGGGTCCCGTCTGTCCTTCTGTATTTATAACGATAAAGCCTGTCCTTATTCTCCTCGTATACCGCTGTTCCCTTGAACGGTATCAGTATGCTGAAGAGCACCCAGATCAGGCCTTCCTTCTTTATAAAGCGGTTGATCTTCATAAAATCCTCATGCGCGAAATCATAATTTATAACAAAGAGTCCCACACAGAGCATCCTGTATTTTCGCAGGATGGAGATCGCCTTTTTGTTAAGTTCAACGCTGGAATGCTTATTATATTTATCGAGCGTGCTGTCCTCCACTGCTTCCAGTCCCACCAGGAAATCCCTGAAGCCTGCCTTGTATATGAGCGGCATTATATCTTCACATCTTACTATACTGTCCGCCCTCGAAAACACCATGAAGGTTTTCTTGCATCCGGCTTTAAGAAGCCTCCTGCAGATTTCTTTAACACGCTCACGGTTTAAAAGGAAATCATCATCTATGATGAATATCTTATCATTATCAAGCTTTATTATCTCATCTACCACATCGTCAATGGGACGTTCTTTATAGGTGCAGGAATTAAACTGTCTGGATATGCAGAACTTGCACTGCTGCGGACATGAAAAGCTTGTCTTTAATACGGAAAAACAGCCCTTTGCTATAACACGGTATTTGCTTTTATTCTTAAAGAACTGCGTACGGTCGGGTCTTATGCCGTAATTACTGATAGGCGCGCCTTTTTCATTTACCACCCACTTGCCATTATACTTAAATGCAAAGCCCGTGCATTCCTTTAATGTCTCTGTATCAAATTCATTCCTTACAGCCTTCCGGAAAGAATCAAGACCGTTATCGTAGCTGACATAATCTATATCATCAAGGCAAAAGTCCTTATAATTGATATTGACTTCGGGTCCGCCCACAATGACTTTGATCCATGGTCTGGCTTTCTTTAACTTATGTATCAGTTCAAGTATATACCAGGCCATATTGGACATTACGGTGAATCCGACTATTGTAACGCCGTTTTTATCCACTTTGTTTAACAGCTGCTTAAAGCGCATAAACGGACTCACTATACTCTCATCAAAAATAAAAGCTCTGTGTTTCTCTGCTTTTACACAGGCTACGAGATACTCAAGTCCAAGCGGTTCCAGGCTTGCCACACGTTTATCATAATGCACACGGACGAACATGTATCTGTTTTTCAACTCGCTTCTCCTTATCGGCAGGATCCTTCACTTCGTTTTGACAGACACGGTAAATATATCATTCCCGTGAATGCAGCGGCAAAGGATCTTTAAATGATATTAGGCACTATGCCATGTTTGACATGATACCTGTAAAAAATATTAACCCCAAGATAGAATAACGCGTTAACCGGTCTTTTAAGAAAGCCTGTGCTGAATATGGTACGCTTAAGTATCGACCGGTATGAGTACACTTTATTGTACAGATCCCAATATGCTTTCGTCAGTTCTTCCGGCGTCATGTTCTTAGGATAATGCACGGCTTCGCAGGAATTATAGGAATACATATCGGTATTGTAAATGCGGTTCTGCTGTTTCATCTCCTCATAATACTGTGTTCCCGGTATAGGCGTGAGTATATAAAAACGCGGAACCACTATCTTGTTGTCTTCAATGAACTTAGCCGTATCCCTTATGGATTCAAGGGTATCTCCCTCTGCGCCCACCACCATCTCGGTTGATATATCAATTCCGTGTTTACGAATAATGGCAAGCTGTTTACTGTATTCGTCGGGATGCGCCCAGCCTTTCTGCATTCCAAGCAGACTTTCACGGCTGATGCTCTCAAGTCCGAAACTCATGACGTAACAGCCGCTCTGTGCCACTGCGGTAAGCAGTTCTTCATCCTTTGCTATATCCACGGAACACTGCGTCATCCAGTGCATCTTAAGCTTCTTTATCTCCCTGCACAATTCAAGCGCATAATCCCTGTTTGAAAAAAGATTATCGTCCAATAAAAGGAACTGTTTAAAGCCCAGTTCTTTTACTCTTTTAATATCTCTTATAACATCGGGGATACTGCGTTTTAAATACTGTCCCTTATACAGACAGTATATCGAGCAGAAGCTGCAGGTCTTTGTGCAGCCGCGTCCCGCCTGCACGGGGAGAAAATTGCCTATCTTTTTATTGAGTATAAGCTCGTACCTTGGAAGAGGCGTTTCAAGTTTGGTGAGTTTCTTTTTATAGAAATCTTTCATGGTGCCGTTCAGATAATCATTTATCATCTCGCCCCAGGTTTCTTCCGAATCACCTATCATAACGCTGTCGCAGTATTTCTTTGCTTCCTCGGGCATCAGCGATACCATATAGCCGCCCAGGATCACCGTCTTTCCCAGTTCCTTAAACTTCTTTGCTATATCTATGGTGCGCATAACGGCATGCCCCATGCTGCTTATTCCTATAAGCTCTGCATCGGTATCAAAATCAACATCCTCTATGGTCTCGTAACAGATATCCACTTCAAAATCCGGAGGCGTCAGCGCCGCGAGAAGCGGCAACGCCAGTCCCACAAAATACAGTCTTTTTTTCTTTACCAGCTTGCCGTACTGATCATAAGGCGTGGGCTGTATCAGCAGTATTTTTTTCTTCATGGGTCAGAACCAGCCCTTCTTTTTAGTATCATACGCTGTGCCCAGCATCGCCCTTACGATTATCTTCGGATAAGTGACTGCATGCAGCCAGTAATAACGCAGCATAAATTCAAGCGACGACATATTTGTAGGCTTTAGCGTAAGATGCGTACCGTCCAGTCTCCAGGATTTAAAATGTATCAGCTTATCCTTATACTCGTCATATGCATCCGTGCCTTTATACGGCGTAAAAATACCGAACACCACCCATAAGAGATTGTTCTCCTTAACAAACTGAAGAAGCTTTCTGAAATCATCCCTCGTGGCCGTATAGTTTATAACAAACAGTCCGTTGCAGACCAGCCCGGCATCCCGGAGATTCTTTATGGCCATGATGTTCTCGTTTCTTGAGGTCTGTTTATTGTACTCATCCAGAGTCTCATCGGATATGGCTTCCAGTCCCACCATGATATCGCGAAATCCGGCCTTGTACGCAAGCGGCAGTATATCGGGATTGGCTGCAAGAAAATCCGCTCTTGCATACGCCATAAACTGTTTCTTCAATCCGCGTCTCAATACTTCGTTACAGAACGCCCGCACTCTTTCCTTATCAAAAAAGAAAGTATCGTCAACAAACCATATCTTGTCGTGTTTAAGCTCCTCTATCTCATCCACCACTTCCATCAGATCGCGTTCCGTATACTCGCCGCTGTTCATCTTGGTGCAATAGCAGAATGTACAGTTATAAGGACAGGAAAAAGAGGCTTTGCTAAGAGCAAACTTTCCCTTCATAAAGATATAGTTATTCTTAAGCCCCTTATAAAATGCAGTCCTGTCGGGTTTGGTTATAAAGCCGCAGACAGGAGCCCCTTTTTCTTTTATGATCCACTTACCGTTTTCTTTATAACATATACCGCTCAGATCACGAAGTTTATCGCTCGTATAGCCCTCACTCCACATTTTCTTAAGCGTCATAAGCCCGTTATCGTAATAAACGATATCGATATCATCGGTACAGAATTCCTTATAATTCAGCTCCGCCTCGGGGCCTCCTACCATGATGGTGATGTTCGGAAATCTCTGCTTAAGCTGGTGCGCGCGTTTGATTATGATATCAACCGTATTTGCATTTGCATTAAAACCGATAAAGTCAAACTTTCCGTGCTCTATGCGCCGCACCATACGCTGCAGTCGCATAGCCCAGGGATACTGGAATTCATCATGTATCCTGCAATTGATCTTAAGCTCCTTTGCAAGTCCCGCAAGATACTCAAGCCCCAGCGGTTCCAGATTTGCCACTAAAGATGTGTACTTGGGTCTTATCAGTAATACTCTAGGTTTTTTACGTCCCATCATCTGCCTCCGATCAGCTTTTTAAAATACTGCAGATTAACTTTGAACGCGCCCACGCTTAATTTAAGCGTATCATGCAGACCGTATTTCTTTATCATATACCATGCGCTCACGGGATTCACCGTAACCTTGTAGTAAAGCAGTATGGTATACCAGTAATACATTCTTACGGATATATTATCCGGCTTGACCACCAGGTGCGCCAGATCCCATTTCTCGTATTCGTCTTCCCTTACTATAAAACGCGGTCTGTATTTTTCGTATATATCCGTGCCGCGAAGCGGAGTCAGCGGCTGAAGATTTACAAATATCAGTCCCAGCTTTTTGATCCAGTGGTAGAGCGCATCGAAATCCTTCTTTGTCCAGTCAAGTCCCAGTATGAAAGTCCCGTAACACTCCACATCGTATTTTTTCAGTATAGCTGCAGCCTTTTCGTTTATAGCCACATTGGTGCGCTTGTTATAATCATCAAGCTGCCTGCTGTCACAGGATTCAAGCCCCACTATCACGGCCCGCAGTCCCACCTGTTTAAAGCGCTTTATCACGTCTTCATTTGCTGCGATAAAATCTGCCCTGCCGTAGATCAGATACTTTTTGTGAATGTGATTTTCTTCCAGCATGTCGCAGAACTTAAGTATGCGGTCGCGCCCTACAAGGAAATCATCATCCACTATATATATCTCGGATTCCTTTATCTGCTTAAGCTCACAGATAATATCCTCAAGCGTTCTGGCAAAATACTGATCATCCGTTATCTGCCTGCAGAAACAGAACTTGCAGTTATATGGACAGCCGAAGGAAGTTTTTATCAGGCTGCAGTTGCGGTGGAACATGTAGTAATACTTTGCGCGATATCTTTTTACTTTGTTCCTGTCGGGATACAGATATTTAAATGTGGTATCCTTTTTAGGCGGTTTGCTCCCCGAATGATAAACGCACTCCGGCTCTGTGTTTTCCTTTCCTTCAAGCTTGTTAAGTATCTCAATGAAAGTGCGGATACCGTTAGCGCGGATTATATAATCTATATACTTTGATTCAAAATCTCCGGGATTAACCTCTGCATGCACGCCGCCGACTATGGTCACGATCTTTTTATCAACAGCCTTCGCCTGCCTTGCGTAATCCTTTATTATATTTACATGGGAAATATAGCCTGTAATGCCCACAACATCAGGCTTAAGGCGCTCTACAAACCAGGAGACGCTGTGGCGCTCCAGTATCATATCGACAATGATACACTTATGTCCCAGAGCCTCGATATTGGAAGAAATATACTCAAGCTCGAGAGGCTCGCAGATCATCACGTTCTGCAGGCCTATCGTTTCCTTATGTGGTTTTGGACGGAAGAGAAGTACTTTCATATAAATTTTCCCGGGATGACGCCCCCTATATCATTCTGAGGAGTGCAGCGACGAAGCGTCTTTTATAACTCTTTCTCAAATACTACATACTTCTTATACAATGAATCGCAAGCAGCGCGGCAGAAACTGTTGGAATCGTCATTATCCTCCAGCACCCATGAGGTTTCGATGCGTTTGTAGCCCTGATCCTTTATAAGATTAAAAGCTTTGTATATTAGCGCTGCCGGAAGCCCGCGCCCGCGGTACTGCTCCAGCACGCCGTATTCCATGACCTTTGCCGTCCTTATCCTGCGGCCTGCCATAATGTTCTTGAAAAAGTGTTTTGTGCCGAATGCTTCTCCACGCGCAGCCAGCTCATTAAAATCCGGGTACCACATGATAAAACCTACCGGCTCGTCATCCTTAAAAGCAAAAATAAGCGAGTCTTCTTTCATAAAAAGGAAAAGCTCTTTAAGCATTTCCTTATCATCTTCATAATCCCTGCAGTAGTAATACTTATGATCCTTAAAGCAGTAATTGTTCAGATCCGTATATATCTTTGAATATCTGTCAAATTCCTTTTTATCAAAATAACGGAAATCATAATTTTTATCTATGCGCTCTATAGCCCGGCTGAAGCGCTCGAGTCTGTCGTCATAATGATTCACAACATATGAATTAAGCCCCACTTCATCGAAGCCTGCTTTTCTGAAATAATCATTGTAATACATCGGATTGCCCGGAGATGAAAAAGAATTGCGTTCTTCAAAATGCGAATCAAGAAGACCCAGACCATAATTAACATGGCCGTTAAGACCTACAACCATTTTTTTGCAGTTAAGACGCCTGCCATACTCCGCTGTGATATCCGTGAGCATGGCCACAGCCTTTTCCCGGTGCGGAAGGCTTTCAAAGAAACATAACTGTATATATTCCGGAAGCTGCGGCGCATATACTATAAAGCCCTGACAGAGTATGCCGCCGTCATCCGAAGAAACGCTGACCGGATAATAAGTGATATTCTTTGTGAAATGAAGCTTAGATGAAAAGATCTCGCAGAGCATGAAATAATTACCGTCTATATAACGCCTCGCGCCGCTGTACAGATTTTTTCTGAAGCGCAGGAAATCCCTCTGCTCTTTTAAAGACTTTGCTACCGTGATCTTCATAACCATATCCCCAAAACATTTTAATAAGTTTACCAAAAAAAGGGCTAAAAAACAAGTCAACAGCCCCTTGGAGCTGTTGACAGGAAGGTACTGAAATATTGTATAAGACAGCTCAGGTAAGAGCTGCTGTTATGATAGCCATGGAATATACCTCAAGAGCGTTACAGCCGCGTGAGAGGTCATTTACCTGAGCGTTAAGTCCCAGTAATATGGGACCGTATGCTTCGAAATTACCCATGCGCTGCGCTATCTTATAGCCCAGATTGCCCGCATTGATATCGGGGAAGATGAAGGTATTTGCATAGCCTGCCACAACGCTTCCGGGCGCTTTCTGCCTTGCCACACGAGGTGATACAGCTGTATCAAACTGAAATTCGCCGTCTATAGGCACATCAGGGAACTCTTCCTGAGCCTTGGCAGCCGCATTTCTCATCTTATCAACGGAATCGCCTTTACCTGAGCCCCTTGTCGAATAGCTTAAGAATGCAACCTTGGGGTCAATGCCGAATATACGCGCGCACTTGATGGTCTCACCGCATATCTCAACGAGCTCATCTTCCGAAGGCTGAATATTTATGGCGCAGTCTGCCATAGCCAGCACTTCGTTCTCACCGGTAGCACCGGGGCGCACCAGTATGAAGCAGGAAGAAACAATGGAATTTCCGGGCTTGGTCTTGATTATCTGCAGCGCGGGTCTTACCGTATCTGCAGTGGAATAGGTGGCGCCGCCCAGCAGGCAGTCAGCTATGCCCATCTTGACCAGCATGGTGCCGAAGTAGTTGCGCTGCAGCATCATCTTCTGGGCCTTCTCTATCGTCATGCCCTTTTCCTTGCGGATCTCATAAAACTCATTAGTCACTTCCTCTAGCCTGTCATAGTTGACGGGATTGATTATCTTTGCGCCGCGGATATTATAACCTGCATCCTCCGCAGCATTTGCGACCGTCTGCTCATCCCCCAGCAGAATGGGAGTCAGGAAATTGCTGGCCAGAAGGCGTGAAGCCGCCTCAAGGATACGGGGATCCTCACCTTCGGTCAGTACTATAGTCTTAGGATTCTCCTTCAATTTCTGTATCATTGCGCCAAATCCAAACATCTCTATTTCCTCCTGTTATATGGATACTGTTTTCAGGTAGTGCTTCTTGCTATCAGATCGCAGCTTACGCTGAACCTGCGTCTTGCGTTTTCCCCGTCATCGCCAAGCCTGCATATAAGATTCTCTACAGTGACCTTGCACAGCTTTTCACCATGATTATCTACACTTGATAATTCGGGCATACAGGCCTTTGCCAGCCCGGAATCATTATATCCCACTACAGCCAGATCCTCCGGAATCCTTAAGCCTTTTTCAAGGGCATATTTAACAACTCCCACAGCGATGGTATCATTAGCGGCTATGACTGCATTAAAGGATATATCGCTTTTATCCGCCAGAAATGCCTTAACGCCTTCTATGCTGTTTTCAACATAATAATGATGCGGCGTAAGACTGTTGCTCTTCATAGCCTGTTCGTAGCCGGTCCTTTTCATTACGGAACTGTAGGAATGGGAATCGGTAAGGAAGATCATATCCTTGTATCCCTTCCTTATAAGCATTGATGCTGCATTATATTCTGCAGTATCATCTTCTGCCACGGCGCTGTATATATTATCGCCTTCCACTACGCCGTTGATGACAAACACAGGCACCTGCTTTGCCGCTTCTCTTATATACTCGGTCTCGCCGGGATCGTTTCCCTTACCGGCATAGGTACTGCCAACCAGAATGAGCGCATCTATATGCTTTGATAAGAGCATGCGCGTATGTATTTTCTTTCCTTCCAGCGAAAAACCGCTGCAGCTCAAAAGGCAGTGGTACTGATACTCTGCAAGATCCTTTTCCAGATATGCCACCGCAGACGACATATAGATATCCGCGATATCGGGAACCAGTATCCCTACGGTATGCATGGTATTGAGGCCCAGGCCCTGGGCAAATATATTGGGTTCATAACCCACTTCCTCGATAACGCTCATTACCCTGGATCTGGTCTTTTCACTTACCTTATCAGAGTCGTTAAGCACGCGCGAAACCGTGGCTATGGACACACCTGCCATCTTGGCTATGTCATATATATTGACGTTATCTTTCTTCATCCGTATATCTGATCCCAAAACCTCATGAAAGCGCCTGCTCTATGTCGGCTATAAGATCAGTCTTGTCCTCCAGACCGCAGGACATACGCACCAGTCCGGCAGGTATGCCGGCTGCTGCAAGCTGTTCATCAGTCATCTGACGATGCGTGGAGCTGGCGGGATTAAGGCAGCATGTCCTTGCATCTGCCACATGTGTCTCTATGGCAGCCAGTTTAAGCTTCTTCATGAAGGCTTCCGCAGCAGCCCTTCCACCTTCAAGCTCAAAGGATACCACGCCGCAGCCGCCGTGTCCGAAATATTTCTGAGCCAGCTCATAATAAGGATTGCTCTTTAAACCGGGATAGTTTACCTTTGTAACTTTAGGGTGTTTCTCAAGGAATTCCGCAACTGCCGTTCCGTTCTCAACATGCCTGGGCATGCGCACATGCAAAGACTCAAGTCCCAGATTAAGATAAAATGCATGCTGAGGCGACTGTATGCTTCCCAGATCCCTCATCAGCTGGGCTGTAGCCTTGGTGATAAATGCGCCTTTTCCGAATTTCTCCGCATAGGTGATCCCATGATAGGAATCATCGGGAGTAGTAAGGCCGGGGAACTTGTCCGCATGAGCCATCCAGTCGAAATTACCCGAATCAACTATAGCGCCGCCTACAGCCACTCCGTGTCCGTCCATATACTTGGTGGTGGAGTGCGTAACTATATCACATCCCCACTCAATGGGCCTGCAGCCTACGGGCGTAGGGAAAGTATTATCAACAATAAGCGGGACGCCGTGAGTATGCGCCGCTTTTGCAAATTTCTCGATATCCAGCACGGTAAGCGCCGGATTAGCTATTGTTTCTCCGAATACCGCACGGGTGTTTTCCTTAAAAGCCGCATTCAGCTCTTCTTCGCTGCAATCAGGGCTTACAAATGTCACATCTATGCCCATCTTCTTCATGGTAACCGATATAAGGTTGAAAGTGCCGCCGTAAATAGAAGATGATGATACGATATGGCTTCCGCATTCACATATATTAAAAAGCGCAAAGAAATTTGCCGCCTGACCGGAGGATGTAAGCATGCCTGCCGCTCCACCTTCAAGCTCTGCGATCTTTGCCGCCACATAGTCGTTTGTGGGATTCTGAAGACGTGTATAGAAATATCCGCTTGCTTCCAGATCGAAGAGTTTACCCATATCTTCGCTGGTGTTGTATTTGAATGTTGTAGACTGGACAATGGGGATCTGACGGGGTTCACCGTTCCCCGGAGTATAGCCTCCCTGAACACATGTTGTTCCGATCTTTCTTTCTGACATTGATAGCTCCTCCTGAAAACAAATCTTAACGGATATTGTATCATTATGCTGTCAGAAATGCAAACCCATGCATGCTTTTAGCCGACCCAAAACAAATACGTATCAGTTCTCCTGAGTCTCGGCATCCGGGGCTTTCTTTTTTTTCTGTTTCTTTTCTTTTTTCAGACTGTCGACCTTGGCTTTATATACTGCTTTAAGCTTTGTTCTCACGCGCGTATAGTACTTATCCAGCTCTTCCATGTCATCTGTGTCCCTCATGATGCCCACATACTGTATCAGAAGATTAATATCCTTTAATAATTCACCCTTCATCTGCCATACCTTGCACTTTCACAGATCACCGTAACTCTCACAAAGTCAACAGCCGCATCTACTTGATCAGCCCGGCTGCTTCCGGGTATATAAACCAGGAAATAAAATTAAAATGTATGAACACCGGACCCGAAAAGAAGCCCGGCACAGAGTATCCCCACAGCATTATAACAGGTAGCTTTATTATCGTTCAATCCTTTT